>CALMIS010000114.1 GCA_937864185.1 uncultured Chloroflexota bacterium | reverse complement strand
TGACTACCACCAATGGAAGCAATCAAAAAGTATACAATACGATCGTCGTCGGCTCCGGGCCGGCGGGCCTGACGGCGGCTATCTATGCCGCCCGGGGCAACCTGGAACCACTGGTCATCGAAGGCTACCAGGCCGGGGGCCAGCTTATGCTTACCTCCGAAGTGGAGAACTTCCCTGGCTTTAGAGACGGCATCATGGGACCGGAGTTGATGATGCAAATGCGGGCCCAGGCAGAGCGCTTTGGCGCGGAGTTCATCACCAAAAACGTCACCCAAGTCGATTTGAGCGGCCCCACCAAAAAAGTGTGGGTCGATGACGACCTTTATCTGGCCAAAACCGTGATCGTCTCCACCGGGGCCTCGGCTAACTTGCTGGGGCTGGCCAACGAAAGTCGACTAATGGGCCGGGGCGTCAGCACCTGTGCCACCTGTGATGGTTTCTTCTTCCGCGATAAAGTGATCGCCGTGGTCGGTGGCGGCGACAGCGCTATGGAAGAGGCCAACTTTTTGAGCCGCTTTGCCTCCAAGCTCTACATTATCCATCGCCGCGAAGGCTTCCGGGCTTCGGCCATCATGCTGGAGCGGGCCCAGAATAATCCAAAAATTGAATTCATTCTCAACACGGTGGTCACTGACGTGCTGGGAGAAGAGATCGTTGAAGGGGTCCGGCTCAAGAATACCCAAACCGGCCAGGAGTCCGATCTTAAGCTCGACGGTGTTTTTGTCGCTATCGGCCATACGCCCAATACCAAGCTTTTTGCCGACCAAATCACGATGGATGATAAGGGCTATATCCTGACCAGCAGTGATAAATCTCACGTGACCGCCACCAATCTGCCCGGTGTCTTTGCCTGCGGCGATGTTCAAGACAGCCGCTATCGCCAAGCCATCACCGCCGCCGGCAGCGGCTGCGCGGCCGCCCTGGACGCGGAACACTATTTGGAAAACTTGACCGACTCGGAACCGGCCGCCGTGGCCTTGGGCACGGTCTAGGCGGCAATTCGGAGTGGCTCTCCTCTAAAAATACACCCACCTGGTGTAGGGGCGTAAAATTTTACGCCCCTACACCGGATCAATTTTCATTCTCAGTCTCGTCCCGCTCTGGACTGTCCGACTGTAATTAGCCATAAAGAGATCAAAGCCGCCAGAGGTGGATTATCCCCCTGGCGGCTTTGGCGTTTAAAGGCAGAGCAGAATTGGCAAGTGATAGAGTTTCTTCTAACAGTAGCCGCGAAGGTGGGAAGTCCCTGCAGGACCTTCCCGGTTTTAGCCCCGATTTCTAATCGAGGGGCGAAGTAGCCTGAATAGTTACAGTTTCTTAATAGCTGAAAATGACTCCTCAATAGCTGAAAATGATTCCTCAATAGCTAAAAATGACTCCTCGATAGCTGAAAGTGACTCCTCGATAACTAAAAATGATTTCTTCATAGCTAAAAATAGTTTTTTGATAGCTGAAAATGATTCCTCAATAGCTAAAAATGACTCTTCGATAGCTGAAAATGACTCCTTGATAGCTGAAAATGACTCCTCAATAGCTGAAAATGACTCCTTGATAGCTGAAAGCAATCCCTGGATAGCTGAAAGTGACTCCTTGACAGCAAAGAATGGCTTTGCAGTCTATACTGACCTTAGAATGAAACCGGTGCGGTTTAGCCGGCGTTTGACCTTCCCCAGCAGCACGTGAAAATGGAGTAGCCGGCCTTGGTTTGCTAGCAGAGCAAGCTCTGCCCTCCTATTGATAAGGCTTTCACGCCGCCAAACTTGCCGCCAGGGCTAAGCTGGACTACACTTTTTAGCAGAAGTCTAGCTTATCGAGGAAACTACGTGCCAGCCGTTGACCAGGAACACCCGATGCAACAACTCTGGAGTATGCAGGCCATCCAAAATTGGCCGCTCCATCTGCCGCTGCCCCGGTCGATTAAAGACGCTGATGATGAAACCTTAATCCACTTGATCACCCAGGGCTCACAATCGGAGAGCGAACGGGCCCTGGAAACCATCTACGCCCGGCACCACCAGGATGTCTGGCGCTACGTCCGCAGTAAGGTGGGCTCTCCCGGCGATACGGACGAAATCGCCGCGGCGGTCTGGCTGGTCGTGCTCGAGAAGATTGGCGATTTTACCTGGACCGGCGTCCCGATTAAATCCTGGCTGCTCAGCATTGCCTATCGCAAAGTCCTGGAGTTCTCCCACCGGCCACAGCTCGTTTCTCTGGAGCAGTTGAAGGAGGAGCGAGATCAAGCTCTCCAGTACATCGTCACCCAACTGCAACTGGTCGAGCAGCCGGAGGCGCGGGACCCGGTGACGCCCGACATCAAGCGCCAGGCTGATGAGCTACTCCACCAGTTAATCGGCCGGCTCTCCAAGACAGAGCGGCAAATCATTATGCTGATCTATTTTGAAGCGGTTGAAAATGCGGCTGAAGTGGGCAAACGGTTGGGGATCAACAAGAACACAATCCGGGTTTACCACAAACGGGCCAGAGATAAGCTGGCAAGCTGTCCGGAGCTGAGGCAGTTGATCGAGACGTGAGGATGCGATCAAACGAAGTCAAGCAGCGAGCCAAACAGTTTGGCCGGTTCGGCCAATTCCTGCTCAAGCGCTATCGCCACAACCTGGCCACCAACCTGACCGGTGACCCGGCTGCCGAGCGCTTAGGACGCTATTTACACGCGGCTCGCGTCAACGCCGGGCTGGCTCCCGCCGACGTGGCCCGGCAGGCTCGCGTACCGCTGGCTGTCGTCTTAGCTCTGGAAACCGGTTTAATCCCGGTCCCCGATATTCAGGCCGGCTGGCTGCGGCAACTGGCGACCGCCTTGGGAGAAGACGTTGACGATTTGGAGCTAATGCTTGGCCCTCAGCGCCAAAAGCGGCGCTCACTAGCCTGGTTCAAAGCACTGACCTGGCCGCACTCCGCCCTGCCAGCAGTCTTTCAGCAAAAACAGCCGGGCCGCCCGCTTCTACCTGACATCCGGCCCCCGCTGCGCTCGATCTACGCGGCCGGGTTGCTGACCATCCTTGTCGTTTGCCTGGCGGCGGTGGCGGTGCGGCCAATTCGCTGGGGCCAGTCAAAGCCTGAACTCCTGGCAGAGCCTCTGGGGCGCAGCGGTGACCTATTCCGGATTGAACCTGCCCAGCGTTTAGCCCTGCTCACGGCCGAGTCCCCCCAGAGAAACAGGGTTTGGACGCCGGCGATGCGGTATCTTCAATTCAGATCAAGCCCGCCCTTACTGGTGACCGGGAGCGACTTTGATATAAAGCCACCCACCGGGCTGTCTGCCCCGGGCTCGGTTAGCCCGCCTGACTCTCCGGAGCGGCTAAACATACTTCTAGCCGAGCGCCAACTCAAGATTGCCGCGCTCATCCAGCCCGCCTATGCCCCGCTCGCCATCAAGGCCTCCTGCTGTGGCGTCCAACCCTAACTCAGAGACAAATTCCGCTTGATTACCTTTTTGATTGTATCCGCGCTTGTTATCTTCATCATCGGACTGGCCAAAGGCGGCTTTGGGGGCACCTTGGGCGCCCTGGCCACCCCTTTGATGACCCTGGTCATGCCTGCTGATCAGGTCATCGGCTTGCTGCTGCCGATCCTTATGATCGCCGACGTCTTTGCCGTGGCTAGCCACTGGCAACGCTGGGATAGCCGGCTGGTCTTGTGGCTCATCCCCGGCTCGATTCTCGGGACAGCGATCGCCTCAATCTTCATCGCCACGGTCTCCGCCGAGGTCTTGCAACGCGGCATCGGGCTGGTGGTCCTGCTGTTTGTACTCTACCGCATCTTCGAGCGACGGCTGGTCCGGACTCTGCTGTACCGGCCGCGCAATTGGCACGGTCTGGTAGCGGGCAGCATCGGCGGCTTTACCTCAACCCTGGCCCACACCGGCGGCCCGCCCATCAGTATCTATTTGCTGCTGCAGAACATTCAACCGCGTGTCTTTGTGGCGACCTCCGCCCTGTTCTTCACCGTGCTGAACTGGATTAAAGTCCCCTCTTATTTCTACCTGGGCCTGTTTGATCTTGGTCAGCTTTGGCAAGTCGTCTGGCTGCTGCCACTACTGCCCTTGGGCGTCTGGGCCGGCAAAATCATCGCCGAAAAGGTCAACAAAGTCGTCTTTGACTGGAGCATCATCGCTGTGCTGGCCCTAACGGCTTTGTTGTTGTTATTCCGCTAGGCGTTAACGTCCACCACCACCCGGCCGCGAACCTGGCCCTGGAGAATATCTTCCGAGAGTTGAAAAAGATCAGCCAGCGAGGCGGTCTGCATCGTCTTCTCCAGCAGCTCGAACGGCAGATCCTGGGACAGGCGCCGCCAGGCCTCTCGGCGCTTAGCGTGTGGCACACTCACCGAGTTGATCCCCAAGAGGTTGACCCCTCGCAGGATGAAAGGCAAGACCGTCGTCGGCAGGTCAGCACTGCCGGCTAGACCACAGGCGGTCACACTGGTGTCGTCCTTCATGGTCTTCAGCACCGAAGCCAGCGTCTGCCCCCCGACCGCGTCGACTGCGCCGGCCCAGCGGCCCGACTCAAGCGGCCGCTTGGAGGGCGTGGCTAAGACCGCGCGATCGATAATCTCGGCGGCGCCCAACTCTGTTAAATAATCGTGCAACTCGGTCCGTCCGGTGGAGGCCACCACCCGGTGGCCCAGCTTCGCCAAAACGGCCACGGCCACACTGCCCACCCCCCCCGAGGCCCCGGTAACCACCACGTCCCCGTCGCCGGGTTTGAGGCCATGCTCTTCCAAAGCCAGGACGCACAGCATGGCGGTGAAGCCCGCCGTCCCGATCCCCATCGCCTGAGCCAGAGTCAACCCGGGGGGCAGCGGCACCAGCCAGTCGGCCTTGACGCTGGCTAACTGAGCATAGCCGCCCCAATACTGCTCGCCAACGCCCCAGCCGGTGAGGACCACTTCATCACCGGGCTTATAAGCGGCGGAACTCGACTCCAGTACGGTGCCGGCCAGATCGATGCCCGGCACCAGCGGAAAGCTGCGTACAATCTTGCCTTTATTGGTCACGGCCAGGCCGTCTTTGTAGTTGAGGCTCGAATAAGCCACCTGGACCAAGACCTCACCTTCAGGCAGATCGGTCCGCGACAGGGTTTTGATGGAGGCCTTAAACTGGCCTTCGTCATTTTCTACCAGCAAAGCTTTGAACGTATCTGACATCATCGTCTCCTTAAAAAAATAAATTCGCAATGAACAAACTACACCGAGCCGTCCATGTGCATAATCAGCCAATCCCGCCAGCGATCCGGCAGCAGCCAGATTAATCGAGCGGCCAGCCGAGCGTCCGACCCGACCAAATAGCGTACACGAGGTCGTTTGGCTAGAAGGGCATGGGCAACGGCCTCAGCCACTTTTTCCGGCGGCACGCCCCCTTGGGCAGTCTTTTGGACAGAGCGACGCAGCCGGGCCAGAGCCGGGCCGTAGAGACGCTGGCCTTCGGGCGGCAAAGCCGCGACCATTTGATCAGCCTTGGTCAATGATTTATCCCAAATGGGCGTCGCAATCGCGCCCGGCTCGATAGCGATGACGTCGATGCCCCACGGTTTGAGTTCCAGGCGCAAGACGTCGGTAATGGCTTCCAGGGCAAACTTGGAGGTGGTATAGGGCCCGAAAAACGGCATTGCCACCCGGCCGCTGATCGAGCTCATATTGACAATCCGGCCCCGCCCTTGGCGCAGTAGCGGCAAAAAGGCCTGGGTCACCCCAATCTGACCCACCACATTAATGTCGAGCTGGGTACGCCAGGTCTCGAGGGGCAAAAACTCCAACGGCCCGCCCAAAGCGATGCCCGCATTATTAACCAGGCCGGTCAGCCCCGCCCCGGCTAAGGTATCCGTCACGACGGCCGCTGCCGCCTTGATCGAACCTTCATCCTGGACATCGATATAAATTGGGGTCAGGTGAGGCGAGGCTGCTCGCTGGAGAGCGGCGGCATCGATCATCTTACGCACGCCGGCAAAGACCCGCAGACCTAATTGATCCAGATGCAGGGCACAGACCCGGCCTATCCCAGACGAGGCCCCGGTAATCACGACGGCTTGGTTTGTCACGAGGGCTACCCTTACTCAGAATCGCTGGTATAATACACGATAATCAATTTATCTTTAAACTTCGAGGCACCTTTTGAGCGACTGGTACTTAGGCACGGTTGGTTTTAGTTACAAAGAGTGGGCTGGCGTCTTCTATCCGGCCGGGTCTCCCGCCCGCTCGTATCTGGCTCTTTATAGCCAGATCTTCAACAGCGTCGAACTGGACTCGACCTTCTACGGCACGCCGCCGCCGGATCGGGTTAAGCAATGGGCCCAAGCCGTGCCACCCGATTTTAGATTTTGTGTCAAGACACCCCGCCAAATTACCCACGACTTGCGCTTGCTCAATGCGGAGGAAGGCATGGCCCAGTTTTTGGGCAACATTAGCTTGTTTGGTGATAAACTCGGCGCGGTACTGATTCAACTACCGCCCAGCCTCTCCACTGCCGACCTCGACCTTTTCAACCGGTTTATCGCCCAACTCCCCCCCAATTTTCGCTATGCCGTGGAGTTCCGGCATGCGTCCTGGTTTAACGATCTGACGGCCAACCTCCTGGCCGCGCACAACATTGGCTGGGTCTCGACCGAGTACGTCGATGCGCCGAAGCAGGTGGTGCCCACCACTGATTTTCTGTACATCCGTTGGTTGGGCCGTCACGGCGCGTTTGAGAGCAAAGATCGCGTGCAAGTGGACGTGCTGCCCCAACTAGCCTGGTGGAAAAGCCAAATCGAGCCGCACCTCGACCGTTGCAAGGCGGTCTACGGTTATTTCAACAACGATTACTCCGGTTACTCCCCCCAAACCTGCAACCGCTTCAAGGAACTGCTGGGGCTGCCGGTCAACCAGCCGGAGTTGCCGGAGCAAAAACGTCTTTTTTAGAACTTTTTAGAAAAGGTAGAAACCTTTTTGAAGTCTCTTAGGCGAGGCTAGAGGTATCTGAGAAATTTATCACAACTTCCGCCTAAATTGGCGATTTTCTGGCCTTAAGCTATCATGGTTGAAATTAGCAAAGGTAGTTAAACCTATGAAACTCAATCGATTTGCAGCGTATGCCTGGGGAGTCTTAGGTATCAATTTATTCGTGATCTTGTGGGGCGCCTTTGTGCGAGCCACCGGCTCCGGGGCCGGCTGTGGCAGCCACTGGCCCTCCTGCAACGGCGAGGTTATCCCCTGGTCGGCTCAAACGGAAACGCTCATCGAGTTCACTCACCGGGTCACCAGCGGGCTGGCCCTGCTGCTGGTCATTGGGATGGTGATTTGGGCCATCCGGGCTTATCCCACCGGGCATCGCGTTCGGTTGGGCGCAAATCTTTCTTTGGCCTTCATCATCATCGAGTCGCTGCTGGGGGCGGGGTTAGTCCTCTTCGAGTTGGTCGGCGAAAATGACTCGACGGCGAGGGCAGTGGCGATGGCCATTCATTTAATCAACACCTTCCTGCTGTTGAGCGTCATTACCTTGACCGCCTGGTGGGCTTCGGGCGGTGCGATGATTCGTTGGCGTGGGCCAGGTTGGGTAGGTTGGGCTTTCTGGCTGGGCTTTGCCGCGATGCTGGTGCTAGGGGCCAGTGGCGGCGTTACCGCCCTGGGGGACACGCTCTACCCGGCCACCTCCCTGGCCGAAGGGCTTCAAGAAAAGTTCTCGCCGACGGCGCATTTCTTAGTCCGGCTGCGTCTGTACCATCCGATTTTGGCGATTTCGACAGGCGTCTACCTAATCGCTTTGAGTGTGCTCTACAATGCTGTTTATCCCGGCTTAACCGCGCGACGAATGGGCATTGTTTTAGTCGGATTGTTTCTGGTCCAACTCCTGGTCGGTGCCTTCAACGTCCTGCTGCTGGCTCCTATCTGGATGCAGTTGGTCCATCTCTTCATTTCCGACCTGATCCTGATTGCTTATGTCGTTTTTATGGCTTTTGCCTTTGCCCAGCCGATGCTAAAACGAGAGGCGCAAGCTCAACCACTGCCACAGGTAGCACGTTAACGGCGTGAAGGACAGTGATTTATTTGGAGGAACAAATCTAATGAGCCAGCCTCAGTCTACGGTTGCTCACCTTCGGATGGATTATGCCACCGACGGACTCCGCCTAAGCGACTTGGATCCCGATCCCCTGAAACAATTCTCTCTTTGGCTGCAAGAGGCGCTCAACACGGTCAGCATCGTTGAGCCACACGCTATGATTTTATCGACCGCAGCCCAGGACGGCACTCCCTCGGCGCGGATTGTTTTGCTACGAGGCTATGACGAGCGGGGCTTTGTCTTCTTTACAAATTATGAAAGCCGCAAGGGCCAAGAATTAGCCGAGAATCCGCGGGCAGCCTTGACCTTTTATTGGGGTGAACTGCACCGTCAAGTGCGCATCCGGGGACTAGTAGGAAAAATCTCCGGGGAAGAGTCAGATCGCTATTTTGCTAGCCGGCCAAGAGAGAGCCAAATTGGGGCCTGGGCTTCTAACCAGAGCCAAGTGATTAATGACCGAGCAGAGCTAGAAAGTAGAATTAAGGCCTTACAATTGAAATATGAGGGCCAAGCCGTGCCGCGCCCTGAGCACTGGGGCGGCTATCGAGTTTGGCCTGAGGAATTAGAGTTTTGGCAGGGCCAACCCAGCCGGTTGCATGACCGTTTTTGTTATACGCGCCAGGCTGAGAACAGTTGGCGAGTCAACCGTTTATCGCCTTAAAAGCGCAAAAATAGAAGAAACCCATACCGCCTTGGCATGGGTTTCTTCTAAAGAGGGAGAGATCACACTATTTTGCATAGCATGCTAAAGAAAGCATACGCTCAAAAGATTAGGCGTAGATTAATTCTGGACAAATCCTGAACCAACAAATGCTATTTCCCAATGCGGATTTTGACATCCCCGTTTTCTTATGATAGTCTTGAAAAATTGGTTAGACTTTGCTAGAATCAGGAAAGCATACAAAGTTTAGTGTAGATCAAACACGGAACCCATGATCAGGTAGGTAAAGGTTTTCTTACCTAAGGGTACTAACTCAATAAAGTGTAACACTTGATAATAGATTATCGGTTCTTTGATCAGGGAAAAAACCATACGTTGCAGCAGAAATTACGGTAACTGGAGAAGGTTACGTGCCGAAAGTATTATACGTAGAAGACCATCCCGCTCAGAGAGACATTTTGGCTCAAATGCTTGAACTCAATGGCTTTGAGGTTGCCGTCGCCAGTGATGGTTTAGAAGGTGTAGAAAAAGCCCAGTCATGGCTGCCTGATCTAATTTTGATGGATCTGCGAATGCCAAAAATGGATGGCTTTGAGGCCATTAAAGTAATTCGCTCCGAAGCGGTTACTCAAGGTATTCCAATTATCGCTATTTCCGCTTGGGCCAGCGCTAAGCACAAAGAACGGGCTTTGGCTGCCGGGGCCAATGAACACTTCACTAAACCGGTTGATCTCAACCGTCTCCTCACCACAATTGGCCGGTACCTTAAAGAGTAAAACCGGGGCTAATTAGGCTATAAATAAAAAAAGCGTCAACTGGTAGTTGACGCTTTTTTTATCCCGTTTCTTGTCCATGACCTTAACGGGTAAAGGGGATGCGCTACAATGATGCCCGCAGCCGATAGACAACGCCGTAGAGGAGCAAAGAGCCTATAATCCCGGCTCCCAGCCAAACCAAGAAGCCACGTTCCGGTTCGGGGATGACACCGCCGCTGGGCGGAATGATTTCGCCGGAAGGCGCTGGGGCGACGGCTACCCCTTCTCCGCCGGGTGTGGGCGATACCACCGGCGTCGGAATAGGTGTAGGCGGTTCGCCACCACTTTCAGCCGTAGGCAGTTGAAGACCTTGCTCTTCATCAGCGGGACCGACCAAGTCTTCTTCGGCTGGCCCCGGTTCACTTTGAGCAGCTTGGCCTTGATTGACAACCACCGGGGTACTGGTCGAGGTGGGTTCCGGTGTGTTCGTGGCCGTGGGCGTAATCGTTGGGGTCGGAGTGTCGGTCATGGGAATGGGTGTGGGCGGTAAAGATGTTGCCAGAATAGCGGCCTCTTCGGCTGAGCGGGTATTTCTGATCACCAGCAAAGCGCCGCTTAACCCCAGCAGGCCAATGCAAATTAAGCCCACTAAAGCTACTGCCAGCAGAATAAAGAGCCGACTACCAGATTGTTGAGTTTCTTCATTTTCAGCGGTAATGATGTCATCTCCCCAGTTAAATTAGCTGCGATAACAGCCTACCGCGTGTCAAGAGCGACACGCTCTCTTCTTTATATAATAGCCACATTTCCCGTTATGGTCAAGTGTTTGTCATAAAATTTTATGTCATCCCCATAATTTCTCATCTCCACCGCAGACGTCGGGGGAAGAGTTTTCAGGCCGATCAAAACGTGGTACTATCTTAAATATGGACTATGAGTTGGAAACGTCTCGCCGATCCTGGAACGCCCCCCCATGGAGCCCACGCGATGTTGGGTGGGGTTTAGGGTTAGCCGTGCTGTGGATTTGTATTTTGGGCATAGTAGGGACTATCGTTCAATACATCGGCCTTAGCATCGACCCCAGTGCGATCATCGTTTTTGGAACCCTGCTGTTGCTGGTCCCGGTCTGGTATCTAACCATGTATAAATACGGCGCTAGTTGGGCCGATTTAGGTCTCCGCCGGTTTGAACTTAGAGATTTGGCCATCGGCGCCGGGTTGATGATTATCTCGTTCTTGTTTAACCTTGTCTATGCTTCATTTTTAGGGATCTTCGGACTACAGATTCAACCCGATATCGGCCCTGTGTTCGACACCACGGCCTTTCCCCTTCTGCTACTCTTTGGTGGGGCGATCATTGCCCCGATCGTGGAAGAGGTGTTTTTTAGAGGTTTTGTCTTTGCCGGGCTGCGCAAACGTTGGAATTGGCGAGCAGCGGCAGTCATTAGTGCAGGCGTGTTCGCGGTGGCCCACCTGGTCCCAACGTCAATTCTACCGATATTCATTCTCGGTTTTATTTTTGCCTTTTTGTACCAGTTGTCCGGTTCCATCTGGCCGGCTATTTTGATGCACATGCTAACCAACACCCTGGCTTTGACCGGCGCTTACGCTATCTCTCAAGGTTGGGGCGGTTGAGAAATAACCGCTGTTTTAGAAAACGGTAAACGAGATTTGCAAGGTTTTGAGCCTCAATTTATATTCAGAGTCGCTCAGTTGGAGCTTCTGCCCTGGGAACAACCGGTTGTCGCCTGGCAGGCTAAAGTCCAATCCGGTCTATAAGCCACACTAGCCGGTCAGCGGAAGTAACAATTGTAAAATCATAGGATTATTTCAACAATCAAGGGGCGATTACCCCTCATCACCAAAATCCACGGGAAACGGAGCAACAAGAAGAAGGATGGAATTCACGCAAGCCGAGTTGTACAATTTGATCAACCTGGCTCACGGTCCGCTGTGGCTCGTGGGCGCAGACTTAAGCGAGGCCAATCTTAGTCGCGCCATTCTACGGGAAGCTGATTTGGCGTGGAGCAACTTAAGTGGAGCCGACCTGCGCGGCGCCGATCTGGAGGACGCCAGCCTGCGTAGCGCTGATCTCTCCGATGCAGATCTACGCAACGCCAACTTGAAGGGGGCTAATTTGGAAGGCGCTATTCTAGAGGGGGCCAAACTTCACGGCGCCATTATGCCCGACGGCAGAACTTACTATTAACGGTTCAGTTGCCCTCCTCCACTAAATTCCGTTTCAGCCAGTCGGCAATGGGACCGGCAACTTCTGGGATCAAGGTCAGCATGACATGGCTGGCCTTTTTTGTTTCGAGGTAAGCGGCGCCCGGCGCGGCCTGTTGCATCGCTTGGGCGTGCCTCCACGGCGCCACCGAGTCGCGGCGGCTGTAGACAAGCAGGATCGGCAGGCGAAGTGGCCGAATCTGCTCCACCGGGTTGAGCAACTCGAACAACTCTGACGTGGTCAGTCTGCTGCGATAACCGCCACTTTTCCACATTTGCCAGGCTTGCTTGACCGACATCTCTTTTAACAGACCAAGCGAAGGTGAGCCATAGAGGGTGCGCCACATCTCACGCCTGAACATATGCCGGTCTGGTTGCAGGTGGATCGGCGTGCCGGCAATGACCAGGGCTTGCGCTAAGTGGTCTCGACCACAGTCGACCAGTGAGTTAAGGGCAATGGCGCCCCCTAAGCTTATCCCGATGAGACCGACGGCCTCAATGCCTGGCTGAGCATGCATAAAACCCAGAGCGGCCGGAACCGTGGATAAAACCTCGGGATAAGACAGCGGCCGCTTGCGGTAGTCACCGTGACCGGGCAGGTCGATCGTCAGGACAGTCAGTCCTTTGTTCAATAGGGAGGTGATTAATTGCGATTTGAAGAAAGTCTTGTGATCACCAGCCCCATGAATCACACAGACCGCGGCCCGACTGGCGATGCCGGACGGTGGCTCAAGTAGAATAGCCGGGATGGCATGTTCGTTATCGGGGATATGGATGCGCCGGCAACTGCCGTGGGCCGGATGGTCCGGCTCGAAAAGAGCCGCCGGGCCGGGCGGGGGGTTAATGGAGCCGGTCCATAAAAAGATGAAGACCACCAGCGGTCCCAGGAGCAAAGGCCAGCCCAGAGCCAACCAACTGGCAGGTAACAGCCAGGCCCCGCTCAGCAAAAGCAGCAATCCCAAGCCGACTCCGGTCCAGCGACCGGTCCCAACCAGCGATGCTCCTCGCAATTGCCAGCCGACCGCAATCAGTTGGCCCACCCCCAACATAATGAGCCACACGGCCACGAGGCTCAAAAGCACAAAAGAGAAGCCGGCCATGCTTATCTTGAATTCGTCCTAATAGAATCAGCCTCAACCCACTGACGGGAAAAATTCATGTCTCAAATCATGTTTGCGCTGCCGGTTTAGCCTCAAGGCCGAATATCTAAATTTTTCCCAGAGAAACACTCTGACCAACTCGCTGACCGAGGGAGTCTCACCGAAGAAGTGGCAGCGGAACTCGCCCTGACCCATAAAGCCGCCGTCATGGTGAAGCAGCCCTAGCCGCAGCTTGTTTTTGGGCAGGTAGGTCTTGCCGTCGAGCAAAGCCGCAAAGGGGCGCGGCAACCAATCGATTGAAACAAACAGCGCTTTTATCTGGCTGACCGTGCGCTCCACTGCGGCCTCATCCCGCAAGTCGACTGCCTCGATCAAAGCGTCAACTTGGGCTGCCAACTTTTCAAACTGCGGAAAGCCACCGCCGGCCAGTTTGAGCGGCTCAAGCGCCCGAAAGTACTCAGCCCGGCTGGCCGCCTGAGTGCGGAGGCTGGTCAGTTTGACGTACTCGGTATAGGCCCCCAACAGCCACAAGACTGAATAAACTTGCCACAATTTGTAGTGCCCAAATGACTTGTAAGAGTTGGCGATTAAGCGGTCGTTGGTGTGAATGAAGGCCAGGGTTTTGTCTTCCAAGGGCTGGAAGGCGGCAGCGGAGTAGTCGCCGGTTTCACCCGCTTTCAGCAGTAGTTCGGCCAAGACAGATAGGGTCATAAAGGTAGTATACAACCCTTTGGAATACAGCGCATCAATAAAGCCCGCCGCATGACCAAGCAAGCACCAACGCTCCCCCACAATTTGCCGGGATGAATATTGAATCCGCCCGGTCCGGGTCCAATCACGCACGGCTCTGGTGTTCTTGAATTGAGCGTGAACGCTGGGAAACTGCCGGATAATAGTATAGAACTCCTCCTCCGGGGTAAGGTCGTGGCGGGCCGGGTAAAGCCGCGGATCGACCATTAGCCCGACGCTGCACAAAGGATTGGTCGAGCGGGTATGATTGTTAAAGGGGATGACCCACAGCCAACCGCCTTCAAAAATATGATGCAGCGTACCTTCGGCTACGGAAAAGGGCAGGCCATAGGCTTGTTGAGAGGCATGGGTCTCGTGATAATCGGGCACGTTCACCATGTGGGTGAAGATAGCGCGCGAATGAGTCCGCAAATTTAGATCGCGCAAGTCAAACTTATCAGCCAGCAGCGAGCGAAAGCCGCCCGCATCGACCACATAATCGGCTGTAAAGGTACGCCCATCGGGTATAGTCAGTTCAACCCGATCCGGGTACAAGGCCAAGTCTTTGACCGGTGTGTTTTGGAGAACTGTCGCACCGTAAGCAACCGCCACCGTCGTTAGAAAATAGTCGGTGTCTTGGCGATAGAGATGCAGCTCGTGACCGTGTGGCTCTTTGGGAATGACTGCTTGCAAGGTGTGAGCCAGCTCGTGCCGATCACCGGGGGTGTGATGCAGAAAGCTGAAGTGCCGCTTTACCCCGTGGGAGCTGCCAATGTGCGCCAGGTAATTTTCAGAGCTGTAGTAGGCCAGTTCAGGCACGTCGTAGAACTCGGCCGCGGCCCGCATCATCTCGGATGTTTCGAGGATCATCGACTCGCCGATGGCGAAGCGAGGATGACTCTTGGCCTCGAAGATAATCACCCGGCGCCCATGGCGGGCCAGGATGGCGCCCAAACTCGAACCGGCAATGCCGGAGCCAATAATTGCCACGTCAAATCTGTTGATTGAGGACATATCACCCTTCCCATTTTGAGACCGGTCAATTTCACGCCTGTAGAGGTCATTGAATTGTTTGATTGAGGATTAGAGGTTGCCTGAGGTAATGTGTATATTTCAAAAAGTATAGTGACCAATAAATGCTGTGTCAAACTCAATTTGGTGCCCATTTCTTAAAGCCGGTATTTGGCTTTACCCGTCGATTGTTTTGTGCTAAACTTTTTAATTGTTTGTTGGCCTACTCACCAATCTCGTGTTCTGGAGTTTCCTATGCCCATCTGTCGAGAATGTGGTGGCACCGGTCAGGTTGAAGTTAAAACCGAAATCATGACCCGCTGCCCCACCTGCGACTCCACCAAAATTCTGCCCGACGGCACCGAATGCAAACGCTGCAACAAGTGGGGTGAAATCGGCACCGGCAAGTTTGAAATTGAAAAACAGTTGTGCAAAACCTGCTGGGGCAGCGGCAAAGTTTCCGAAGGCTCTGTCACCACCTGGTTCCTGGTACGGGCTGTGCCAACAACCTTCATCTTGCTGGGTGGCGGCCTGACCTTAATTTGGGCGGTCTGGTCATATCTCAATCTCCCCTGGACTCTCGCTGCGGCGACGACCACGGTTTTTGGGCTGTGGGCCGGAGTGATGTTTTATTTTGTCAGCCAAATGCCCACTATCGGCGAAATCTCCACGACCAACTGGTTTCTCATTCGGGCGGTGCCTACGACCGTCTCGGCTTTGCCTATTATCGCGGCAATTACCTGGGCTATTTGGGCTCACGTGCAAAACGCGCCGGCTACGGCCGTTATGGGGCTGGGTGGCTTTCTGGTCTGGGGCGTGTTGATGCTCTACTTCATCAGCCACTTGCCGGAATAGTCGATGACTAACTTTCTGATCCTCCTGTCGCCATCGAGCGTAAAACGTAAATCGTAATGCGCTTCGCCACCAAGGTCTACGTTTTGCGTTTTACGTTTTTCTTGTTTCTGATTTTTCTTATCTCCGCCTGCTCCTCCCCGCCGCCGCCACCTACCCGGCTCTATCTGTTCGACGTCTCCTCGCTCCACCTTAATCACTACCAACACTGTCTCGATCTCACCGGCGAGCCGGACCAGTGCGATGCCGCCACGCCACCCCCTGCCGGCAAAACCTACGCCGACCTACTCCGCGATTATGACACCCTCATTTTCCTGACCACCCTCCAGGGCATCGTCAACCGCGACCGCCCCCAGCTCTACCTCCTGCACGATACGCCGTGGGTTGAGCAAGAAGCAGCAAGCAGTGAGAAGCAAGAGATACTAACCTATCCTCATCCCTCCACCCCTCCACCCCTCCCCCCCCCCAATCCTCCAATCCTCCCCCCCTCCACCCTCCCCACCGGCGTTGACGCCTTTTGGCTGGCCAAGTACCAAGAAGCCGGCCAACCGTACGGCTGGCTGGCCAACACTGAACTGGTCGAACTGGAAAGCTTGGTCGATATCCTCGCCACCTTCGCCGATCAAATTAACGGTGTGGTCCTGTGGGACCCAGCCCTTCCGGCGACCCTAAACGTGGCAACGACGATGGCCGGCGTTGAAGATTTAGCGGTGCTACGTGCCGGCAGCGAGATTGAGCCGGAAGTCACCCGCTGGCTCCCGATCAAGCAAACGCTCGTCGGTTTGTTCAAACCCGGAGCCACTACCTTGCCGGACAGTGACACGCCCTCGACGGGCTCGCCCAAGAACGATGCTTATTTGTGGGCCAGCGAAAATTACTTAGCCACGGGCCGGGCCAATGCTCAATTCCTGGCCTATCTGCTCGACGGCTGGCCAGCGACGCGCTATGCCCATGGCCAGTTGACCCGAGGCGGAGTTTACGCGCTGGAGCGAGACTATGTTGTCCAGCAGCGTGGCTTTGTCTTTGACCTCGCGCCCTGGGCCGACGAGCCTCCCCTGGATGATCCCAACCAACCTCTTGGCACCGATCTGACCACTTTCACCACGCTGCTGGCGACCGCCCAAGCCCAAGCCGGCGGCTTGATTAAGGTCTGGGGCTTTATTCCCTGGTACGAGAAATACTCCAGCCACGTTGGCGGCCTGCACCCCGCGACGGCGGGCGAGTGGGAGAGCACCTGGCTTTTTTCCCAGCACGGCGCCTACCTGCAAGGCGGAGCCGGCGATGTCTATGGCGCGGCAATGGCAAATGTTTCGGTTCATAAATTTGGCCCGTTGCCGGCCACACGGGCTTACCCGACTCCACCCAATGAGGCTGACCTCATCGAGCTTGGCTACCTGACGCCGGAAGGGCAGGTGGCACCGGATCTCACCTTTGTCCTCTTTTATGCCGGCGATTACGATCTGGCCCATCCGGTTCAGGTTTTGCTGGCCGATTACGCCAACCGGCCCTGGCTCGATTCCCGCCGGGGTGATGTGCCGCTGGCCTGGGGCTTCAATCCGGCCCTGATGGAAGATATCCCCGGAGTGATAACCTACCTCTACACGACTCAAAGTGAGCAAGACTACTTTGTCGGGGCTAATACCGGGGCGGGTTATCTCAATCCGGACGGCCTATCCGAGTGGCTACTGCTGCAATGGTTGGCCCGCACCCGGAGTTACTATGCCGATTATGGCTACAACATCCAAGGTTTTCTGCTCAACGGTAACGGTGCTCACCTCTCGCAGCGCCGTCTTGACGCCTGGACCTGGCTGGCGCCGGTTGGTATTTTATCGCCGGATATCCAAACCGATGAGCCCTGGCCTCGCCTGCAGTGGGACACGCCTCTCTCTGCCCTGCCGGCCGAAACGCTATTCGGCAGTCCGGAGATTGCGGCAGCGGCCGTCCATCATGTCTATCAGCGCTTGGTCCTCACCGAAGGCCGGCTGCCCTTCCTCACCTTTCGCGCCGCTTTTCAGTCGCCCTCACTTTTAGCAGAGACACGGGATCAATTAGCAACCGGTGCGTTTACCGACCTGGCCGGACAGCCGATCAATCCCAACTACACCATAGTCGATCCCTACACCTACTTTTATCTCCTAAAACTGGCTTTGGTCAGTGAAGGCAACTAAGCCTTTGGGCGTAAAAATTGTGTTGCAGCGTGTTCATGACTTCTGCTAGGGAACAATACGGAAGAAAACTTTGCTGCACCATCTCGGAATTTCGGCGTTAGACGGACCTTTTGACCACATAAATTCAATTCAGTAGCACCGGACTGCGAAAATGTGATCAAGTCGGCTCGCTTTCGCCGAAAACAACGTAAATTGGGAGAGGAAGAAGGAAATGTATACTCTGAGATTAGCTTGTCTGCTAATCCCCGTGCTGCTTGCCTGCGGACCAAGCAGCTTGCTCGCCTCGCTTGGCTCCGGGCCAACGCCAACTCCTACTTTTGTTCGCGCTCGCTTTGCCACCCTCACTCCTACACCGGCGCCGACCCAACCCCCAACTATCGCGCCCACGGTTGCACCTGTTACGTCCGAGCCCACGTCTGAACCGACGGATGAAGCTACATCTGAACCCACAGATGAAGCCACCACTGAGCCGACAGACGAAGCGACAACCGAGCCTGCTGACGAGTTACCCCGCGTTGAGGAGAAACCTACGGGGGATGAGCAGCCAAAAACCCAACTGCCCGACCCCCCCCCCCCCCCCCGGCCCCCCCCCGCGCCGTTTCCCCCGCCTCAACCGCCCACCTCGCCGCCGGCAGAACCAAACACCACCCCTGCCCCTCCACCGCCGCCCCCAAGCGCAACGCCCGCCCCGGCTTCGGCTGCCCCTAGTGGTGGTCGCATCGCTTTTCCCATCGATGACGGCGGCGGGCGCTACGATGTGTGGGCCTTTGACGTCCCTGATGGCCTCCCTTACTTGATCCGCCAGGGCGCTCGGCAGCCCAGCTTCTCGCACGATGGTCAACTGCTGCTCAACATGGAGCGCAGCGGCGAAGGAGAAGGGATCGGCTGGTTTGACAGCGGCTTTACCTGGCGCCGGATCGTCAATGAGCCGGCCGAAAACGCCTATCCCTTCTGGAGCCCGGACGGGACCGTCTATGTTTACTCCAACCCATCGGCCCTGCTCGATCCGTTGTCCGGTAATCCGCTACCCCACGTCTTGCGGCCCTGCTCGATGGAGATCCCGCGCTTTGAGAACACCCGAGAATGCAAGGATGTTCTCACCTTCGGCAAAGTAACGGTGGGCGAAATGCCGGTCTGGACCGCCGACGACCGGGTCGTTTTTGTGGACAAACTGAAGGCCGCCATGTTTATCGTTGGCGGCATCTCCGGCATCTGGCTAACCGGCACTTCCAAACCCGAATTATTGGTCGATGCCACCGGCTATCCCTCCGACACGGCCGGCTCGCAGGTCTTCTTTACCTCTATCGCCATCGATAACAATTGGGAAGCTTACGCGGTCAACCTGGATGGTACCGGCCTGATTAATTTATCCAACAGCCCGGAAACCAGTGACGGTTTGCCCACGGTCTCGCCCGACGGCAACTGGGTGGCCTTCGTCTCAGATCGGGACGGGAGCTGGGGCATTTGGGTCGTCCCTCGGGGCGGAGGCGAGGCCATGAAGCTGCTCGACTTTAACAAAATCAACACCATCGGCCTGCCTTGGGGCGTCGGGGATCGAGATTGGACGCTTGAGCGGATTAGTTGGGGACCATAACCCCTAAACATAAGCCTAGCCAAATTCACATAACGGTAATTTTCGGCTATAATGGGACAACTTAATATTATCTCTTTCACCAGGACTTCACGTCAATCCACCGGCAGGTTTTCCACCAATCCTGACGCAACCAACGAGATAAAGGAGACACTTATGGCTGTCCCTTACGGCGAAAATCAGTACATCTATGGGCTACACGATCCGGGCGGCGAACACTTGTTGATTCAGGATGGGCAAGCCAAAGGCTGGATCTTGGTCACCGAAGCGCTAGGCACCGATCCCAACAATCAACAGGGTAGAGGCGATTTTTACAAACGGCTGGCCGACCAAGGCCTGGGCGTCATCGTCCGGCTTAACCACGCCTACGGGCCGTCAGGAACCATTCCCTTACCGGCTAAATATCGCGACTTTGCTCAGCGCGTGGCCAATTTTGTCCGCAATTCATTGGGCGCCCATATCTGGATCATTGGCAACGAAACTAATCTAGAGCGCGAACAGCCCCGCAAACCCGGTACCAACCAAGCGGATCCGATCACGCCGCGCCTTTACGCTGAGT
This sequence comes from uncultured Chloroflexota bacterium, assembly GCA_937864185.1. GTDB lineage: Bacteria > Chloroflexota > Anaerolineae > 4572-78 > J111 > JAGRBY01. The sequence goes on along the minus strand of CALMIS010000114.1, from coordinate 4,464 downwards.
GCTATAAGCTTTGCCGCCGGGCGATCAAATCCCTGCCCGATCATCAAGACGATCAGGTCGTCATTGCCCCCGTCGGCCCCTGGAATGCCGAAACCGCCTACAGCGCCGATCCCGGCGGTCTGTATCAAGCCAATCAGGTGGTCGGCCCGCAACAGTATCCCTATCAAGGTTACTTTGGCGACTGGATCAAATATTTGCAGGACATGCTCCTGGCCATTGGTCGTGAAAACTGCGATGCCATCGGCATCCACGCCTATTCTCGCGGTTACAACCCGGCCGCTATTGCCAGTGAGGCCAAAATGCAGCCGCCGTTTGAGCAGTACTACAGCAGTTTCCGCACCTATCGGGATCAAATGAACGCCATTCCGGCACTCTTTCGCGACCTGCCGGTTTACCTGACGGAGATGAATGGCGATGTTGATCCAAATGGGGTCAAGTGGCCCAATGTGAACAGCGGTTGGGTCAAAAACGCTTACAAAGAGATCAATGAGTGGAACCAATCGAACCGGCAGCAGATTCACTGCGGGATCCTTTACCGTTGGTCCAAGGACGACGATTGGCACATCGACGGCAAACCGCAGGTCCAGCAGGATTTGCGAGAAGCGATGGCTCAAAATTACACCTGGAATCCCGACGTCAAGCCCATTGAAGTCCCTGTTGTCCCCACCCCTCAACCTATTTCTCGACCGCCGGTGCCCGGCTACCGCACCCGTTTCCTTAACCACAACACGCCCAGTGGTTTGCCGGCCGGCCAAGATCTCACGGTCAGCATCACCCTTCAAAACGCCGGCAGTTTTATTTGGCTCAGCCGGGGCGATCAGCCTTTTCGGTTGGGCTTCCAGTGGTACAACAGCGCCGGCCAGCGACTCGAGCTGCCCTCTCAGCTCGATTATCGGACTGCCCTGCCGCAGGATGTGCCGCCTAACGGCACCGTTATCCTCCAAGCTCGGCTGCGTTCACCCGACGAACCCGGCGTCTACCAACTTCGCTGGGATATGGTCCACGAGCAAGTCACCTGGTTCACCACCCAGGGTGATGCCGGACTACTGGTCAGCCCCATCACCGTCACCCCCGTCACCATTCCCCCCACGCCGACCGTGCCCGGCCGCGTCCCGATCCAGAGTCTGATTGGCCAGTTAGCCAGCCACCCCACCAAAACCTATGCCAACCGGGCCCTCAGTGATATCAAACGGATCATCATTCATCACACCGCTACCCCGCCCAATGTCAGCATCCAGCGCATCGCCGAGTACCAGGTCAATAATCGCGACCTGGCGGGCATCACCTATCATTTGTGCATTACCGCCACGGGGCAGGCTTTCCAAACCCAACCGCTGGCGGTCATGGCCAATCACGCCGGCGAATTTAGCCGCGACAGCGCCGGCGTCTGCCTGATCGGCAACTTTATGGAGACACCGCCTCCTCAGGTCCAAATCGAGGCAACGGCCTCCGTGTTGGCTCAACTGCTCGAGCAGCTTAAGCTCAAACCCGAGGCCATTGTGGGCTACCGCGATCTGGCTCGAACCCAAAGCCCCGGCGATACCTGGCCGCAGTGGCAGCCGGCGCTTATGGCCAAGGTTCGCAGCCTCCTGGCTGCCCCAGCCCCGGAGCCTGTCGTGCCCGACAAACCCATTGACCATTATCTGCTGCTCTGGTATCGCGACCCTGAGAACTGGGCCGAATGGGATCTGCGTGGAGCGTTAGAATACATCGCCCGCTTCCCGCTGACCGTCGGCTTTTCCCTGGAAGAAGCTAAGCTGGCCAAGGCGGTCACCATTTTAGGCAGCGAGAACGGCGTCCCGGCCTCGGTTGATGCGGAGTTACGCCGGATCGGCACCCAGGTTGATCGCATCCCAGGCCGGACCGAGGAAGAAACTCGAGCCAATTTAGAGCAACTGGTCGCCCAAGGCCAGCGGTTCAGAAATTTGAAATAAGCAACACCATCCGGAGGATCCCGTGAGCGACGCCAACAAACCAGGTTACCTGGCCAAATATGTGAGTCACACCACCCCTTCGAGCATGCCCGCCGGTGAAACGATCGAGGTCCAGCTCAGACTGCAAAACGCCGGTTCTTTCCCCTGGCTGCGCGGCGGCGAGCGGCCTTTCCGGCTGGGCTACCAGTGGTATGATGCGAACAACCAAATGGTTCAACTGGCCCCCTCGCTCGATTTTCGCGCGGCCTTACCCCGGACCATTGCTCCGGATGGCACCGTCGACCTAACGGCCCAGTTGCATTCACCCGATACGCCGGGCAACTACCGCCTGCGCTGGGATATGATTCACGAGTTGGTCACCTGGTTTTCATCCCAGGGCGATCCCGGCCTGGTGCTGCCCTTGACGGTTACGGCCAGCGCCACACCCACCCAGCCCCCGCCCAGCAGCGAGGCCCCGGCCCAACCGGTCGGCATCAGCGCTCAAGATGTGGTGGACTCGCTGGCCCAGCACCCCACCCGCCGCTATCCCATGCGCACGCACGCCGACATCCGGCGCCTGGTCATCCACCACACCGCCACGCCGGCCAACATCAGCGTCCAGCGTATCGCCGATTTTCAGGTTAAGCAACGCGATCTGCCGGGCATAAGCTACCATTTCTGCGTCACGGCCGAGGGTGAAGTTTTTCAGACGCAATATCTGGAAACCGTGTCCGCTCACGCCGGCCCCCACAGTGTCGACAGCGTCGGCATCTGTTTGATTGGGAACTTCACCAGCAGCCCGCCTCTCAAACCTCAACTCGATGCGACGGCGCGCCTGGTAGCCCAACTGTTGGTCATGCTCGGCCTCACCCCCGAGGCAGTCGTTGGGTATAGTGAGCTTGTCGTGACTCAAAGTCCGGGCGCGACCTGGTCGCAGTGGAAACCCACCCTGCTAGCCGAGGCCACGCGCCTGATGCAAAGCCCCAACGCCGGCCCTCGCCCCGCCGACGATAAGCCTATCGAGCATTACCTTTTGTTCTGGTATCACGGCCCCAATACCTGGGCGGAGTGGGATCTGCAAGGCGCGTTTGAGTACATCGCCCGCTTTAAGCCGGTTGTTGGCTTTGATTTGGAGGAGGCTAAGTCAGCCAAGTACGTTACCATCGTGGGCGGGACAGCGGGCGTACCGGCCACCGCCGAGCGCATTCTCCAGCGAGCCGGCTGCCAGGTTGAACGCATCGATGGCCAGAACGAGGCCGAAACGCGCCGGATTATGGAGCAACTGGCGGCTGAAGGCAAACGTTTTGCCACGCTGGAATAGGGCTATGGCCGGCCAACCAGATTCATGCCCTTCAACCGGCCTGCTGGGCGATACGCCCCACAAATCCTATGTCACCAAACTCGATCTGTTCAACCGCTTTGCCGAGCCTGAACTGCGCTCGGTGATCGCTGATTTGGGAGTACTGCCGGTTGACCATCTGCTGGATGCCGGCTGCGGCACCGGCTTGATCACCACCTGGCTGGCCGAGCAGGTACCGCAGGGCTTGGTCCTGGGCCTCGATCTAGCGTCTGGTCACCTGCGCCATGCCCGGCAACGGCTGGTCCGGTCGTCCCTACCCCTGAACTTTTTCCAGGCCGACCTGCTCAGGCTACCGCTGTCACTGGGCCAGTTTGATCTGATTTGGAGCAGCAATGCCCTCAACCACCTGCACAATCCGGTCGCAGGGCTGCGCTCGTTGAGGCGGCTGTTGCGCTCCGGTGGCCGCCTGGTGCTGGGCCAAAGTGCCTTCCTGCCCGATATGTTCTTCGCCTGGGACGCCCGGTTAGAGCAAGCAGTTACTCTGGCCTGCCGCCGCTACTATCGCGACAAATACGGCCTCGCTGAGCAAGACACAAGCGCCGTCCGTAATCTGTTCGGCTGGCTGCAGCGGGCCGGTTTCCATGAGGTTCAGGCCCGAACGATCCTGATCGAGCGGACACCCCCGCTCACCCCGCCGGATGAACACTACTTTATCGAAGGGGTCTTCAAAGGGTACTGGGGCCATCGCGTGCAGCCGTATTTGTCAGCAGCAGACTGGGACACGCTAACAGCTCTCTGCGATCCGGGCTCACCCGACTTCTGCCTGCGGCGGCCGGATTTTCATCATTTACAAACCTTTACCGTGGTCTCTGGCCGTGTGGATTGACGATTGGCAATTTCAGATTTACGATTGAGACGACGATCAAACATCATCAATTTTGCTAGCTGATGGAGATATGGTTTTCGGTTTAGACTGGCAAGCCTGGGTCACCTTGGCTATCGTGGCAGGGATGCTGGTTGCGTTGATCCGAGAGATAGCGCGACCGGAGATGATTTTCTTGGCGGCCCTGGGCCTACTATTGGGCTGCGGCATTCTCACGCCGGAAGAAGCGTTTCAAGGGTTTTCCAACCCGGCTGTGCTGACGGTCGGCGCCTTATTTGTCGTCGCAGTCGGAGTGCAGAACACAGGCGCCATCGCCTTTGCCGACCGGCTGCTGTTTAGTCGAACCACCAGTCTCCCCGCCGTATTAG
>CALMIS010000113.1 GCA_937864185.1 uncultured Chloroflexota bacterium | reverse complement strand
TCAACCTATTCCGCCAGGGACAACTTGAGGCTGCCAGGGACAAATTGCAAGAGGCACTTCAGCTCGCCGCTGACGGCACTCGGCAGCAGGCCGAGATCTATAACGACTTGGGCGTGGTCTACACTCAACTCCAGATGTATGAGGCCGCGGATGAAGCGCTGGATAAAGCCATGGAGGGCTTCATCGCCCTGGCAGATAGAAAAGGCCAAGGTCAAACGCTGGGCAATTTGGCCGCCCTCTGCCAGGCCGAAGATGAACTAGAAGAAGCGGTTGAGATTTATAAAGAGTCGGCTCAGATTCTGGAAGAAGTGGGCGAAAGTGAAATGGCTATGTATGCCTGGCAGGCCATCAGTAAGATTCGGATGAAACAGGGCCAATACATCGCGGCGATCGGGGCCTATGAGGAAGGCGTCGAAAATATGCCCCAGAGCTCCTTCAAACGGAAAATCCTGAGCCAGATTTTAAAAGCGCCCACCAAGTTTATCGGCGGCAGTAGTGGAGGCAGTCAGGACAAAGAGTGACCTGCCTGGAGGAGGAGCGTTGATGAACAAGCATACTCGGTTACTGATAGCCATGCTGCTGGGCTTAGTGCTTATGGTCGCCAATGGCCACAGCGCTGCCGCCGATGAAAAGCCCCGCGTGCGAGTCGTTCATGCGGCGCCGAGCCTATCCCCCTTGGATATTTTTGTCAATGACATTCTATTTTTTGATAAGATTCCCTACCGGTACATCTCCGACTATGCCCCCATCGATCCCGGCGACCGCACCGTGCGCGTCATCCTGGCCGATCCCCTAATCCAAAATCCGACTCTTGACGGCCAATTCAGTGAGGGAGGACTCAACGCCATCCGGGCTGAAGCGACGCTGCGCGAAGTATCCGAAGCCTTCGAAAATGACCGCCATTATACGGTGATCGTTTCCGGCCGACTGCGCCAACTTGAGTACTGGCGCATCACCGATGACAACGTACTGCCCGGCAACGGGACGGCACGGGTCCGTTTTGTCCACGCCGCCGTCAACACGCCTTCCACTGAATTTTGTCTAGGTGATGTCTGCCGAACTATCTCCTTTAAACAGGCCAGCGACTATTTTCTGCTAGACCCGGGCACGTACACGCCTAATATCCGGCTCAATGGCAAGGAGCGGACCAAGCTTGTTATCCGGCCGCTGGTCCTGCAAAACAACGGCGTCCACACCGTCTTTCTGACCGGCGAAATTCAAGACCAGCCTCAGGGACTCCAGCTCCTATATACGCTCGACAACAGCGAGGCGCTGGCGGTGCCTTACCCGCAGCCCCCTCCTCCGGCCGTTAAGCAGCCACCTTTAAAATCAGGCGCGCCCCAAGCGCCGGCCTCGCCTGGCTCGCTGACCGGGCCGGCCCCGGCCTATCCGCCGGTAAGCGGCGCCTTTCTCTCCATTAGAGCAATCGGGCTGCTAGCCGGTTTAGGGGTGGTGGTGGCAGGCGGGCTTGGCTTCTGGCTGGCCCACCGCTAGCAACCGGGCCAAAGTCTTCTCACACCGGTTATGCCAGGCTGCGCCAGTCTCCATCAAGCTTTCTTAATCAAGTGGCTAGTTTTACCTGCGCTCGTATTGCTGAGCTTGCCAGGCTGCGGTGGGCTGATTGCGATCGTTCCGGCCCAGACGCCCACTCCTCCACCGCCCCCTCCCCCGGCGACGGCGACCAGCCAGGTTGAAGCCAGCTTCCCAGGCAGTCCCCCCCGCCGCATTGTCTCACCCGCAATCGAGCTAGATGCCCCGGTGGTAGAGATGGGCTGGCGCGTCGTTGCCCGGGATGAGCAACTGGTGAGCGAGTGGAATATGCCAGAGCAAGAGGCGGCCTGGCATAAAAACTCGGCGTGGCCAGGTCAGGGCAGCAATGTGGTCATCTCTGGACACAACGCCAGCGCCGGTGGCCAGGTTTTCGCCCGGCTTGATGATCTGCAACTAGGTGACGAAATAACCTTGTGGACCGATTTAGATCAATCCCAGCCTTATCAAGTGATCGAAAAAAATGTAGTTAGAACATTTGCTATGTCGGCTGAAGCAAAAGAATATTTGCTGACCATCACCCAACCCACTGACCACGAGCAATTAACCCTCATTACTTGTTGGCCTAGCTGGAGCAATACCCATCGCCTCATCGTCATTGCCCAACCTAAGGCGCCGCCCAACTAAGGCGCCCCCGCCGAAAACTTGACACAAATTGGCTTTTATGTCAAATTATATTCAGACATAAAGTCTATAAATGCGTTTTTGTTGCATCTGTCGCACGTTTAGCCCGCAGTGCGCCGGCACCACCGCTCATGGCAAAGATTTTCGTAGCGTTACTGATTTTTTTCTTAATAGCCTTCTTTGGCCTCTATTTTATGAATCAGGTCATGGGCCCGGTCGATCTCCAAATCATGGGAGTAACCGTGATGCAGTTGGATTACAATGTCTTGAGCGTGGTCATGGCTTTAGGAATTGCTGCTTCGCAGATCGCGATCATCTCGTTTGCTCTGCTGGATCGGATGTTTGACACACTCCGCGATGTCGTCAGAATTTCGGTGCGGCTCGGCTCGCTGGTGGCTTTTGGAGCCACGGCCTATCAAACTTTTTGGCCCTTGATCCAAAGCTTTCTGCCCCAAGAACTGGTGGGAGCCCAGGGGGGCAATCCAGCCGCCGCCATTGCCATCGCTCAGTCCCAAGAGTTTGTAAGCGGCCTGCTGTTGACGCTCGGCTTGATGTTGGTTTACTTAATCGCCAATCGTGGCTTGGGCTCTGACAGCGCTCGATTGCGGGCTTTGCAGGCTGAGTTGGCCCGCCGGCGAGCGCCGAGGTAAGGCTCAGTCGTGAACCAGCGAATCATTTCCTGGCTGCTTGGGGTTGTGCTCTTGTTAGGTTGCGGTAGCCTGATCAATTTTGTGCCGGCTGAACAATTACCGACCGAGATTAATGGCGGCGAAGCCACGCCATCGGCCCAAGACCCCGCTCAGGAAGCCGAGGTCCTTCCTTCCCCAACGCCGCTGCCCACGCCCACCCCGGCACCGACCCCGACCCCAACTCCAACTCGATTTTTCTTACAAGGCGTTAGCCTGACCCCGCCCAATTCCTGCGAAGGCCCGGATTGCCCGCCGCGCGATCCCCCCCGGCACGGTTTGTTGATCGCCTTTGTTATACCGCTGCTGGTCTTGGGTATCCCCTGGATTATTTTGGAGTATGGCGTGGTCCGCTATATCCAACCGCGCAGTCTTGATCTGTCCGGGATCCGGATCAAGGCTCAAGACGGCCTTTTTGTCGATGCGGTGGTCTCGGTCACCGCGCGCCGCAACCTTAACCTGGCTTCTACCCGGATGACCTGGAACAGAGTCAGTGATTTTGTCGAAAAACCTATTGAGCAGGAACTGCTCCACCAGGCAATCCACTATCCTACTTTGGATGATTTGGAGAAGAATCTCAAAAATATGGCTGAGAGTTTTATGGAGTTACCCGTCGTCCGGGAGTTGAAAGAGAACTTTGGTGTGGAAGTGATGCGCTTCAACATCGAGGCCCGCTATCCCCAAGAGACGATGGACGCGCTCAACCGCCGGGCCGAAGCGGCGGCCGGCGGAACAGCTTATCTGGCCTACGCCGCGGCCGCCCATTTAAACCCGGACAGCCCCGAAGCGCGGGAGCTCTACCGGGTCTACCAGGAGACACAGGGGCAGGTCGACGCGGCCCGCAATTTGGGCGGTGGGCTGACCAGCATCGCCGGGATGTTTGGACAGCGCCGAGTTTCGGAGGTAAGAACCGATGACGACGCCGACTTCGACTGACGACCTCCGCTTCTTAGTCAGCGGGGTGGTCAGGCTGATTTTAATCTGGATTCCGATTCTTGTCGGGCTGGTGTTCCAGTTCTTGATGTTTTTTTTCGATGTGACCCGGATCTATGTTTTCCTCGATCCGCCCGAGTATATCAAGCCATTTGTGACCTTGGAATTCGGGTGGTGGCTGGTGCTGACGGTAGCGACCGCCACGTTAACCGTTCTCACTTACTTCGAACGCATTCGGCCCCGCCGGCTGCGCTACCCATTTTATCTCTACTTAATCTTCCTGCTGATCCTGGTCAAGCCGATTTGAGGCTGCACAGCCGCGCCACTAAGGTATCCAGCGCCAGCAAACTATCGATTCGCCCTGTCTTAATCTGCAAATCGGCTTCCAGCAGCAGCTCCAAGATTTGCTCCAAGCGGGCTAGCGAAAAATTCGAGGCCTCCCGCATGCGCATCTTGGCCGGATAATCGCTGCGCCACCCCTTGACCTGGGCAATCTCCATCGGCGTCAGCCCTCGCTCGGCCATATCCTTGACCTCAAGCAACCCTCGAATCTGACCGGCGATACTGGCCAAAATGCCCATAGGATGCTTGCCCTCGTCCAACAGCCGGCCCAGTTGATCGTAAGCGCGGCGGGCATTGCGCTGGGCGATAGCATTGGCAAAGCCAAAATCTTCAGACTCTTCGCTGTACGGCACCAGCAGTTCAACATCGGCGGTTTGAATGGGGCGCGTCTCGCCGACGTAGAGGGTAAGTTTCTCGATTTCGTTGCTCAACAGGCGGAGATTAGAGCCAACTAGCCGGGCAAGGAGTTCGGCGGCGCCGGGTTCGATAGAAGCGTTATAAAGCTTGACCCGCTGTTGGATCCAGGGCCGAAGGGCGCCCCGGTCGAGTTCACCGTAATTGATCACCTCCGCCCCAATCTCGGCGGCGATTTTTAGCAGAGGGTGGTTACGGGGCAAAGTTTCGGACTCAACCAGCACCAACTCGGTGGTCGCGGGCAGTTCTTTGACATAAGCCACCAAAGCCGGGAGATCCTCGGGGCGCAGGTGGGCCACAAAGTTCGTCACCACGATCACCCGCTTTGGGGCAATAAACGGCATCACGTCGGCATAGTTACGAATTGCCCCCAAAGTCAGGTCTCGACCTTCGAGGGTAGTTAGATTTAAATCAGCCAGGGAAGGGTCACCCAGCGAGTCTCGAATTTCGGCTAGCTTTTCCTTACGCGCAAAGTCGTTAGGACCATGAAGCAGGTGAAGCATGGCCTTACTGCGTGGTCTCGACCCGATGAGTCATCACTCCGCCGTTGGACTTGGCGGTGATACTCTTGATCTGAAGGTTGCCGGGCTGCCCGGTTGTGGTGTAACGCTCTTGCAGCAGCAAGCCCAAGGGCTGAGAAAAAACCGCTGCGCCGGTAGCGGCCATAATCGCCGCCGGAATACTGGTCCATCGGAAACGCGCGCGAGGATTCCCCCCGTCCAACCCAATCGCCAAGAATGCAGCCACAGCTGTGAGTAGGCCGGTCGTCACCAAAACTGTTCCGCAGCGAGGGTGGACCGCCAGATCAGCTTCACCCTGCCGCAGCCGGTGCAGTGCTTCGGTGGCGGCGCGCTCCACTTCTACCGTGTCCAGCGGGCCATAGAGGGTAAAGCCGTGCCAATCACTCCGGCCGACCACCGATAAATCCTCGACGTGGTGGCTCAGGACGTGAATGGTGGCGTGTTCAAAACCATGATTACGCCGGATCCGGGTAATCAACGGCAAATCAAAGATGCCCATCTCATCAACTCCTTTACGATGCAACGCCGGGTATTATACCTGCCAATGTTGGCTTGCAAAAAAAGACCTCGAAGCTATCCTGTAAGCATCGAGGTCACCGGCTGACTCCAGCGATCGTTACAACGGTTTAGCCACCACAATCACCCGGTGCGTATTATTGGTGTAAGGCCAACAGGTTACGAGCGTCAGGCGCTCATCATTGGTGGGGGCGATCCACTGGGCATTCTTGCGCCGCACATCCACCGACTCGCCCTTTTCTTTGACGATGGTCTTAAAATCGACCACGTATTCATACTTCTGATTATCAGACCAAACCTCAATCTTGTCACCGACCTCAACGTTGACCAGATCGCGGAAAATCTCGCCGTTGATGTTGTGATGGCCGGCCATCACCGTGTTGCCGGGCTGCCCCAGCAGGGCTGTGGTTTTGTGCCAGCCGACCGCATAGTCGGCCACTTGCCAGATACTGTACTCTTGCCCATCTTTAACGACCACATTCCAACCAACCGAGATAATCTGCGAGTCAATGCCCACTGAAGGGATAGCCAAGTGAGTGGGGATGCCCGAAGAGGCCACCTGCGGGCCGGCCGGGGGTGGCGTTGGGGTCGCGGTCGGCTGCTCCGGCACAGGCAGGGGCAAGGGTAAATCTTCCAGGGCGGGTTCAGACGTAGGGGTGGGGGCAGGCGGCCCGGCAGGGCTCGATGGCCCCTGCTCGGCCAAGATCTCTTCCACCTCCTCAGCCGTATGGACGACGACCGGCACCGGATCATCCTCGGTTAGAGTTTCGGGCAGAACCTGCGGCAGGGGGATCACCCGCGTGGCTGTCGGCGTTGGCCACTTGGTGGCGGTGGGCGTCGCCGTCGGGCCAGGGCCGGCCCAGGGCGTTGGCGTCGGCGTGCCTTCAACAGCCACCGGTAACGCTTCCGGCAGAGTTTGGGCCAAAGCTTCTGGCGGCGCGTTGAGGACAAAGTTCCAGCGCGCCTGAACATCTTGATAGGCCCAATAGAGCGTAATCGCCAGCAAGACAATGGCCGTCCAAATCAGACTGGCCACAACCACGGCCACCTGTTCGATCAAGAGTTGAATGTGTCGATGCTTCATGGGCGTTCAGAACCTTGGGAGAATGTATGGCTAAAATTATAACCCATGACCGCCAGCGCGACCAGTACCGCGCTTAAAGCGAGAATTTGGCCGGCCAGATAACCATCGCCAACCCGCAGCGGCTGAGCCTTAAAGATCTCTAAGAACAAGCGACCGGTCGCGTAGAATAGGACAAAAACCCAAAACCTGAATCCGGGCCACGGTCGATCCTTCAGGGCCAACAGCAGGCCAAAAATAACCAGGTTAGTCAAGACTTCATAAAGCTGCACCGGATGGCGAGCCGTACCACCTACCACCACGGCCCAAGGCATGCTCGTCTCGCGGCCTAACTCTACCCCGGCGATAAACGCTCCAGCCTGAGCGATTGCGCCCGCCAGGGCCAACCCCGGCGCAACCGCATCTCCAAACAACCCCAGTGGCACCCGGCTGCGCTGCAAATAGATCAGCACCACCACCCCGGCGATGATTAACCCCTCACCCACCGACAGCGCCGCCCGAGACAGAGACAACGCTTGCAGCGGGTTAGGCGCATAATTTTCCCAGTGAGAGAGCACAAACCAAACCCTGGCCCCAATGATTCCGGCGACCAGGCCCAACAAGCCGGCATTATAAACGTGATCGCCGTCCAGCCCCAGCCTACCCGCTTGCCAAGCCGCCAGCCACAGGCCTACCCAAAACGCGATCAGCAAAAACAGAGGGTAAGTGGGTATGGCGATGGAACCAAGTGACAGGGTTGGCAGCATGGACCTTTGAGCAGCCGGTTACGAGTTTGTCTGCAAGGCTTGAATCTTTGACTCGATGTAAGCTTTATTCAGCGGTCCGGTAAAGACTTCATTCACCAGGCCCTGGCTGTCGACGAAGACGGTAGTTGGTAGACCAAGCACATTGTAGGCATTGATCACCTGCTGATCTTTGTCCAGCACGATCGGGAAGGTCACGCCCATTTCCTGCACAAACTCCGGCACCGCCTCCGGGTTATCGGCATAGGTATTGTTAACGCCGATAATCACCAACCGGTCGGCGTTGTCTACCGCCGCGGCCTGAAACTCCGGGAACTCGGCCCGGCAAGGCCCACACCAGGTGGCCCAAAAGTTGAGGATGACCGGTTTACCCTTAAAATCGCTTAGCCGGACCGTCTCACCCTCTAGATTGACGAGTTCAAAATCCGGGGCCGGGTAACCGGCAATCGGAGCAGGCTCAAGATTGATGGCTCCGCCTTCCACAACGGTCGTCCCGCGCGAATAAGCGATCCAGCCCACCCCGAGCAACAACACCAGCCCAATAATCGCCACCCAAAACCAGGGGCTCCTAAAAATGCCACCCTCCGGATAGTTCTTTTTAACATCTACACTCATACAGACTTTGCTCTCCTGATCTATAGCCAACAGTTCCTCTGCCATCCTACCGCTTTCAACTTAACTCCAAATTAAGCCTATCCTTGTGAAAATGGCCGCGTATTGTCAAAGAAAGCCTAACATTATGTCTAATTGTACTCGAACCTTTGCATCTGCACAAACAATTTGGGCCACCCTTCTGCCGACTTGCTCCGCTCAGGATCTGGCCCTGCCCCACCCAACAAAAAAGCGACCCGTGCCGGGTCGCTTTGCTTTTGCTCTAGCGATCACTATTCCACAATAATCTTTTCATCAATGAGCTTCTGTTCGACGAGATTACCCTTAGGATTAAAGCAAAAATGCTGCGCATGCATCCTAAACTCCACGTCGATCATCGCCCGGCCGGCCCGGTTCTTTTCCAGGGTAAAGACCACCCAATCGCGGTAACTCTCGGCCTTATAGGGATTAAAGGAGACATGCTCCTTGGAGAGGATGTGGAACTTGTTATTCATGATGATCGCGATATCACACTCGTAATCCAGGGCCGAACTGCCACGCAGATGGAACAAATGCATCCGCTTGCTGCGCAGCCCTTCCCGATCTGCCGCCACAATGGCCAACACCGGGATATTGTAGGTCATGGCGATATCCTTCAGACCTTCCACAATAATCGTCACCTTATCATTCTCGTCGGCCGCTCGTTCCGGATAGATGGCAATTTTTTGGAGATAATCGATGATGAGCACCATCTTACCGTTGGTGGCCTCGCTGATTTGGCGCGTCATCTCCCGAATACTGTTGAGCGTGGTGACGGCCGGGCTACCTTTCATCAAAATCAGCCGGTCGGAATAGCGATTAATGGTCTCTAAAGCTTTGGCGGTCTTAGGGTGCTGTGCTAGAATCTGACTCAGCCCGACTTGCCCCCCGTCACTCCGGACCCACTCCCTGGCTCGCTTGCTGACCACGATGTTGTGCAGATCTTTTAGCCGGAGGCCACCCGCTGCGTTCTCGCTGGTCGGATCGATGCTTTCCTGGCAGATTAGCCGGTTGAGCAGATGGATCTCGCTATGTTCGTAGGACACATAAAAAGCATAGGTCGCTTCATTTAAAGCCAAGTTCCGAGCCATTTGCAAGGCGGTAATCGTTTTGCCGATGCCCTGAGCGCCCCCCAACAACACTAACTCCGTCCGGCGCAGTCCACCGCCGATCAGCCGGTCGATCTGATCAAAGCCGGTCGGTACCGGCAGAAACTCATCCAGCTCACCCTGCACCACCATCCGATCCGCTTCACGCAAAATTTGTCCGAGACTGCGCGGGGTGGAACCACCGCTGCGACGCGAATTCGAGCCACGTGGCGTGCGGGGGGGCGGCGTTTGATAGGGCTCAGTCTGTGAAGCGGAGTTAGCCGGTCTAGGTTGAGAGGAAAGGGGTTGAAGAGGGCGCTGCTGTTGCTGCTGTTGTTGCTCGGGCTGCGGTTGCCAGGCTGAACGGTCTTGCTGCGGATTAAGCTGCTCTTCAGAAAAAGAGGTCATAATTACCTATGCCTTTTTATGTTTGGTTACAGGACTCGATTATACCAGATTGACTCGTGCGAAACAACTGGCACTTTGTCGCTCTTGGTCAGTTAGCAAATAGGTAAGTTTTGGAAAAGGTTGGGCTTAGCGTGTCTCACCTAAAGAACCGAAAATCTAACAAACGAAGCAGCCTTGTGCTGTTTGGTCTGGGTCTGGGCGCAGTGCTGCTCATCGGCGCCATCTTGGCGGTAATGCTGCTGCCCGGCCTCAGCACCCGGCTCGAGTATCTGCCTTTGTATGCCCGCAGCTATTATCACAAACTCTTCCCACCCCCTCAGTTATTGCCTACGCCGGCCCCGACAGCGGTCGGCCTGGCGGCGAACCAGAACCGCACCGTAGCCCCCCTCAAACCCCCGCCCTGGATCGATGATCGCCCGGTGGCCCCGCTCAGCGCGCCGCCGACGGCCGTACCCGTGACTCCCACCCCCAGCGCCGAGCCGGTGGTGACGCCCACGCCTTCAGCCCTACCGAGTCCAACGCCACTTCCAACCATCGACCTGACGCCCACCTTACCGGCGACGGTCTTGACCGGCCTGACCCATCAGTGGCAAACCTGGAACAACTGCGGCCCCGCCACCATCACCATGAATCTGAGTTACTTTGGCCGGACCGAGACCCAGGTCGAGGCAGCCCAGTTCCTCAAGCCGAACCGGGACGACAAAAACGTCAGCCCGTATGAGTTAGCCGCTTACGCTCGGAGCCTGGGGATGGAGGCGATGGTCCGGCAGGGAGGTTCGTTGGAGCAGTTGAAGACATTTCTGAGCAACGGCTTGCCGGTTCTGGCCGAAACCTGGCTGGTCCACGATGGCGATGGGCTGGGGCATTACCGTTTGGTTACCGGCTTTGACGAGGCGAGCCGCTCCCTGACCACGTTCGACTCCCTCAACGGACCCGGTTATCCAGTCAGTTATGAGCAGTTTGATGCCGACTGGCGGGTCTTTAATCGACTCTATGTCATTGCTTATCCGCCGGAGAAAGAGGATCTGGTGGCGGCTATTCTGGGTCCACAAATCGATGACGCCACCATGTACGAAGGCTTAGTGGCCCAGGCCCAGACCGAGCTGGCGCTCGATCCCGTAGATGCCATCGCCCACTTTAATCTAGGCGAAGCGCTAACCGGGCTGGACCGTTATGAGGAAGCCACCACCGCCTTTGACCGGGCCCGTCAGCTCGGTCTCCATTGGCGGCGCTTGTGGTACCAGTTTGCTCCATTTGAAGCCTACTACGCTGTGGGTCGCTACCAGGATGTGCTCGATTTGGCCCAGGCCACCCTGTCCAGCACAGGGGGGCTGGAAGAGGTTTACCTGTACCAAGGCCTGGCCTTGCAAGCCAGCGGTCAAAACGGTGCCGCCGATGCCTTCGAGGCGGCCCTGGCCTACAATCCCAACTTTGCTCCCGCCCGAGAGGCTCTGGAGCAACTTCAGTAACGCTCGCCGCTCACTTAACCTTGTCCACCCGAATCCCACCATGGTCTCTGGGTGAAAAACCCTCGGGCCACTGCGTAGCGTCGTTATATAAGGCCCCGGTCAGGATGGCTTGATCCAGGTTGGCATCACTGAAATTGGCCCAGCCCAGGTTGGCCTGGCTCAGGTTGGCCTGGCTCAGGTCGGCTTTACGCAGGTCAGTCCAGTTCAGATCCGCCCGACGCAGGTCCGCGTCCCTGAGATTGGCCTGGCTTAAGTTGGCTCCGTTAAGAACAGCGTAGCGCAGATCGGCCTGGTCCAGATTAGCCCGGCTCAGGTCCGCGCCGATCAGATTGGCTCGAACCAGATTAGCCCCGGTCAGATTAGCCCGGTTCAGCTCCGCCCATTGAGCGGTTGCCTCGTGCAAATCGGCCCGGCTAAGGTCGGCCCGAGTCAGTTTGGTCTGGCCTAAGTCGGCGCCCTGGAGATTGGCCTGGCGGAGATCAGCCTCGTCAAGTTCGGCCCCGTGCAGATCAACCTCGCGCAGATCGGTGCCGGACAGATCGGTGTAGCTTAGAATCGCGTGGCGCAGCACCACCGGCGCCCCGCCGCCAGGCACCTCGCTCAAGAGCGGCTTGATCTCAGCCGCCCAGGCTCGAATAGCTTCCCAATCGCGATAGTCGCCTTGAGGGGCCAGATCGGGGTTCAACATCGGCAAAGCGGCCCGAGCCGGATCGAGGGAACCGGCAAACAACCCCAAACCGACCGGTTTGATTTCCGGGGCGGCCAGTTGCACCGGGGCCATATAATCCAGCACCAACTGGCGGTTGGCTTCAGTATCATTAACCATGGTTAAACAGGTCGTAAAATAAGCCACCGGGCGCTGGCTCATAGCCGCCTTGTGCTTTTCCAGAAAAGCAAATGCCTCCGGTAACCATCGCCCCGCTCTGATCGAGCTACCCAAGACCACCGCCTCGTACAGGTCCAGGTCGTCTACCGCTTTAACCGGCAGCACCTCGACCGCCACCCCTTCGCCACCCAACACCTCCCCAATCGCTGCGGCTACCTCAGCCGTAGAGCCGCTAACGCTGGCGTACGCTACCAAGACTTTTTTTCTGCTCATCAGACCACCTCTCTGAATCAACCCTCCTGAAACATCAACTCTACCAATTTTTTGTACATCACCTTGGCCCGGGCATAGCCGTCC
The DNA here is from genome assembly GCA_937864185.1 of uncultured Chloroflexota bacterium. Classification (GTDB taxonomy): domain Bacteria; phylum Chloroflexota; class Anaerolineae; order 4572-78; family J111; genus JAGRBY01. The sequence continues at coordinate 2,062 of CALMIS010000113.1, read as the reverse complement.
GGAGCGCGCCGGGCGAAATTTTCCAACATCAAGCCGGAATTAACCTCCAACACCAGCAAATTCCCTTGCGCAGCCACAATATCGACCACGGCCAGGGTCAGGTTGAGCGTCCGGGCGCAAGCCCGGGCCTGTTCGACTAACCGCCATCGGAGAGCCTCATCTTCCACCCAGACCGGCTGAGCGCCCAAACTGAGATTATGCTTCCAGGTCAACAGCAGCGGCTCGCCGGGGGCCAGGATCTCTTTCAGCCGGCGTTTGTGCCGCTCAAAGGCGTCGGCGGCCACCCCGGCCGAGAGCTGGTGAGCCTCCACCTGCTGAACGATCAACTCGGCCACAATAGTATGCCCATCGCCCACAATGGTGGGGCGCTGTTTGGCGTAGATCAGCTCACACTCACCGTGCAGCAGCACGATACGATACTCCTGCTCAATCTCATAGTAGGGTGAGACGGCAATGCCGCGATAAGCCTGAAAGAGCTGGTGGACCACTCGCTCCAGCGAGACATGATCGCGGGTGCGATAAACATCGTGCCCGCTGGTGCCTTCGTTAGCCTTGCAAACCAGGTTAAAATGGTGCTGTTCGGCGTAGGCCAGCAGCGCTGCCCAGTTCCCTTGCCCGTTAACGTAACTCGTCATTTCGGGCTGCAGGAAGAGGCGGTGCTCGACGTGGGGGATGCCCTGCATGGTCATCACATCCGAGGCAGCGCACTTGTCATCGGCAATGTGCTGCGACGAGGCCGGGTTGACGTCGAACTTGTAGCCGTAGATATGGCGAATCATCGAGTTCTTTTCCAAGCGGATGCACCAATCCTTGGAAAAGGTGGTCAGCTTAAGATCGCTCTCCGCCGCCAATTCGCGCATGATGCGCACCAAAATCCGTTCTTGGTTGGCAATCGTGGGCAACGACATCTATTTCCCCCGCCGCTCCGCCGCTTCAACCGTGTTGCGCAGTAACATCGCCACGGTCGTTGGCCCCACCCCGCCCAGGCGAGGGGTAACCCAGCCGGCGACCTCGGCCACCGCCTCATCCACGTCCGAGAGCAGTTTGCGGCCCTCCCAACTGATCCCGCCGCCGATAACCACCGCCCCGGGCTTAACCATCTCCGGCTTCACAAAGTTGGGCACGCCCACCGCCGCCACCACAATATCGGCCCGCCGGGTGAAGTCGGCGATGTTCGGCACGCCGGTATGGACGATTGTGACCGCGGCATTGGCTCCCGGCTGTTTGAGGGTCAAGAGCAGCGACAGCGGCCGGCCGAGCGTCGGCCCGCGGCCGATGATCACCACCTCGCGGCCGGAAACGGGAATATCGTAATGCACCAGCATCGCCTGAATGCCGGCGGGGGTGCAAGGCACCGGTCCTTTTTCTTGCAGGACCAATTTACCCAGATTGATGGGATGCAAACCGTCCGCATCCTTGTTGGGATCCATTAACATCAGGGCGGCATTGAAATCGAACTGGGCCGGGACCGGGTGCTGGATGATATAACCATCCACCTCGGGATTAAGGTTAAACTCGCTGACCGCGGCCAACAGTTCGGTCTGAGCGGCGTTGGCAGGAACATGATGATGAAACGAGACCATGCCGACCTCTTCACAGGTTTCGTGCTTCTTGCGCACATAGCCGGCACTGGCGCTGTCATCACCGACCAGAATGGTGCCCAAACCGGGCGTAATCCCTTTTTCTTTTAAAGCCGCGACGCGCCGGGCTACCTCGCTCTTGATCGCCTCGGCCACGGGTTTGCCTTCCAGGAATCGAGCTGGCATGGGGTTGTCTCCTTATCATGTGGGCTAGTTCGCTTAATAGCCTGAGTTCGATAGTTAGACAAGATTTACAAGATTAACAGGATTTTTATTTGTTTTCATCTTGTAAATCCTGTTAATCGTGTCTATTTTAGCAAATCTCGAACTGAGGTTAATATGCTGACCTCTGGGTTATACACCCTCGTCGGGGAAACTGTCAAACGCCGTTTTTCGGGATAGTTGTAAACTCCTAAGACAACCTAAGATAGTGATGGCCCATTATAATGGCGAGGGTTGGCCGCTACAATAGTCTGCACTGC
>CALMIS010000112.1 GCA_937864185.1 uncultured Chloroflexota bacterium | reverse complement strand
TTTTGGTGATCGATTGATTGATTGAGGCTTCATTTTTGAAGCTTCTGATTATTTAGACGATGGGGAGTGAAAAAGTGATAGGCAATTTACGGCTTTTCTGCTAAATAGATTTCCATGACCTGCCGGTTGTGTGCCAAATGATGGAGCTGTAACTCAGCCGCTCCGGACTCAAACGGATCAAGCTCCTGCAAGATTTTCATGCGCAGCGTAAACAACGCCTCTTTATCTTTGCGGCCGGCCTCTTGAACCATGGCAATCTTGACCAACTCTTCCTGCGCTTTTTGTTTAGGGTTGAAGAGGCCGTTTAACTCGGTGCATTGGTAGCAAACCCCTTGTTTATTGATCAACGAACAGCGCCGATCAAAAATCTCGATCATCTTACTGCGGGCGACATGCAGGTAGTACTTTACCATCGCCTCCGTTTGGTCGATGATCTGGGCAATTTCCTTGACCTTGAAGCCATAGACTTCCTTTAGCAAGAGGACCAGATGCTGTTCGAGCGGGAGTGATTTGGAGACGCAGGTAAAGCAAAAGGCGATATGTTCCTTTATTTCAAAATGGCCTTGTGGCGACGTGGCCCGAATCTGCATGGCCTCTTGAAAGAACTGTGGGTTGCTCAAAGCGGCCTCTTTACAGAGGTCGGTCACAGTCTCCGGCCACCGCTGCTTCGCTTTCAGCATGTCCTTAACCAGGTTGGCGGCGATGGCAAACACCCAGGTTTTGAGGGAGGCCTCGCCGCGATAGGTATCGATCTTGGCATGAGCTTTGAGGTAAGCCTCTTGGACAATATCTTCGGTGTCCTGCACACTGGCCGTCATCCTTAAAATAAAGGATTTTAACTCCCCTTGAAAAGACTCAAATTCTAACAAGAGTTTATCGGTAGTCATTCGTCCTCTACCTATGATCCTTATTCATGCGGGCGCGCTGCTCTTGGAGAACGAGGCTCTGGTAAATGAACTGGTTGAGCGGGGTGGCCACCCCCGCTTCGTGTCCCAAGCGGACCACGGCGCCGGTTTGGGCCTCGAGTTCGGAGGGCAGACCGTTCATAATATCTCGCTGCATCGAGGTGGTGGCCTCGGGCGGGAAGGTTTCGACAAAGGCCAGAGTGCCGGCCAGAATGTCGGCGGGCAGCTTGACGCCCCGGCCGCGGGCCACCGTCACAATTTCAGCCATGACGTCGCGCAACATGTGGCGAGTGGGTGCGTAAGCCCAGATTTCGCCCACGGTCGAGCGGCTGACGGCGCCCAAGCCACTCAGGGCGGTGACCAGCAGAAACTTCTTCCACAGCTCGGCCTCGATATCGTCAGAGAGTTCGGCGTAGATGCCGGCGCCGGTCAGGCAGTGGAGCAACTGCTCGGCCGGTTCGGTCCGGCGGCCATCCAGTTGGCCGAAGATGATGGTCGGCTGGACTCCGACGTGCCGGACTCGGCCGGGGGCATCCAACTGAAAGAAGCCTCGCACCAACCCGCCGAGAGTCTGTTCAGGGCCAACGGCAGTCGCCACCTGCGGGGCGGCCTCGACACCGTTTTGCAGGGTCAGAAAGCGGGTGCGCGGGCCTTTCAAGGCGGGCAACTGGCGAGCGACCGCTTCCACCTGCCAACTTTTGACGCCGATCAGGACATAATCGGCCGGGCCGATGGCGGTTAAATCGGCGGTGGCGGTGACCGAGGGCAGCCGCGTTTCCTCGCTTTCGTGGCAGAGGGTCAGGCCGGTTTCCCGCAGGACACGCAGCAGCTCTCCGCGGGCTACAAAGACAACCTCGTGGCCGGCCACTTGCAGCTTGCTCCCAAAGTAGCCGCCGACCGCGCCACTCCCCACCATTACGAATTTCATCAGGCTTGATTCTCCTCAGCTTGAGTTCAACTGACCACTCGCAAGCGATCGATCAGGGTCAGATGATACCGCAACAAGCAGGGATCACCAAGTTTATTTCGAGGGGGTTGGAGCCGGCTTAACGCCCAGGTTTGGTGCCCTCAAGGAAAAAAGACTCGCCTCGATAAAGCGCTTCCGGCATGCGGTAGATGTTCTCGAGGTTTCTCAGTTCTTGGTCGTCACTTTCGTTCAGCTCGTGTTGGGTGATGTTGGTGAAGCCGGCGGTGAGCAAGGAGTCTCGCAAAGTTTCTTCATCATAAAGAAACTGGTGGCCCCAACTATAAAAATGGTTATTCACGACAAAGGGAGCGTCATAGCGAGGTGGCCGCTCATCCATCCAGCGGTCGGTCGCGTGTTTGATGTACTCGGTTTGTAAGGGGGACTTGTCTCGACGACAGAGGCCGGTAATAAAGTATAGATCAGGGGTAACAACGCGGATTTTTCCGCCTGGCTTCAGCACGCGCAGGCACTCGGCCAGCATCCGGAGCCCCTGGGCGTAGGAGATATGCTCGATCATGTGTTCGCTATAGACGTAATCGAAGGTCGCCGGGTTAAAAGGGAAGGGTTTGGTGGCATCGAGGCAGATAATTTTTTTGGAGTATGGTTTAAAGTCGGCATTGAGCCAACCGTTGAGGAGCCGACGGCCACAGCCGATATTGAGTTTCTTCACCGGGTGGTGGCGAAAATAGTCTTCGCAGATCTTTTTGTCAGTGCCGAGTAAATTTCTGCGGAGAAAAACAGACCGCCACTTCACGCCCTTGGCAAAGTCTTCAAGCTGATAGTCACGTAACAGGTCGCGGATCGTTCCTTTCAATTTTATATTCTCCCGTTTCTAACCAGTAAAGGCTTTCGCTGGCCAACCTGCGTGGGGAGTGGGCGGTCTCACTGGTTTTTGTTCCGCCGGGCGTATCTCCGAGCGGCTAGCTCGTAAGCTTCCGCCAGCAAAAGGCGAGTGCTCTCCCAGGTCGCCTCACCCGGCGAAAGCACACAGATAAAATGTTGGGGGGCATATTCGGGATGGGGCATCATCACGTCCAAAGCGGTGAAATCATAGCTGTTGACATCTATCTTGGCTGTCCCGAAGAGGGACTGAAAAGTCTGTTTGCTGATGCCAATGTTCAGGCGAAATACACCGGGCCGGTCCAGGTTTGAGACCCGATCATATTCATTATCTGCCGAGATGAGAGTGGCGAAGGGCAGGTTGCGCTCTGAGCGATAGAAAAAAAATGTGTAGCCGAAAGCAACGGTAGTTTCGACCCCAGGAAAAGTGTTCGTGATGTAAT
>CALMIS010000111.1 GCA_937864185.1 uncultured Chloroflexota bacterium | reverse complement strand
TTGTTAATTGCTCATTGTTAATTGCTAATTGTTCATTGTTAATTGCTAATTGTTCATTGTCGCTTGGGGAGGGAGTGGGTTGGCAGGCAAACAATAAAAATACGAGAAAAAAGATCGAATAAAGTCGCATTGACCCGATTATTTTTCCAAGTTTTCTAAAAAGTCGGCAAAGGCCAGCAACTCACGTTGAACTTGCTGCCAAGTAGCGGATAGAGTTTCAAGTAAGGGCTTCATTTTGAAGCCGTCTAGTTGGGTGGCGTAAATATTGCGGATACGATGACGGAACTTGCGATACTCATCCAGTTGCTGTTTTGTCTGGTCACTTAACACAGCCGGGCGTGTTCCGGGTAAAGCCAAGGCCATCTGGCGCAGTAATTCACTATGCCACGCTTCACCGCCAAGAGCGCCGCCGTCCATCTCAATGGCAATTAGCTCCATAATGCGTTCCAGGCCGCCATAAAAGCTGTGTAGATTTAAGGCAACAGAGTTAAGAAAGGCATCTTGATCGCTCGGTTCGACTTGAGCCCGCTGCCAGTGATGCATAATAGTGGACACGGTTCGTGCCAACTCTGCCAGCTCCTGCCGGATGCTTTGGGCTAAAGCAATTCTTCGGACCATTATAGTTCAAGACCCTCTTGCTTAATCTGATCGAGCAGGGCAGAGGAAGCGGTCTCTAGATCGACGAGGTCTATCTCAAATTCAGAGCCCAACGAGTCCAAAGCAGCCCAGGCCCGCCAAAAAACTTGATCGCTCAGGCCCGCAACCCCAAGGTCGATATCAGACCGGGCGTGAAAAATAAAGCCTCGGGCCACCGAGCCAAAAAGTATAACCCGTTTTGCGCCGAATTGCTCGCGGAGAAGCGTCGCCGCCTGTTGAGCAACGGCGCGAGCGCGCTCCAAGCGCAGCCGCAATTCTTGCGCTTCCTGCTGTTTAAGCCGTTGAGCCGTGGCCCGGTAGAGAGCCATGTCTTCGGCGGTGATGTCAAGGGCTGTTTTGGCCATGCCGTCCCTGCTCCCAATTAGTCAGGGGTATCATAGCATAGCTGAGCCGTTTGACCAATCCAAAACAGGATCAACTTAAGCTGCGGCGCTGCTCAATCGCCGCCTGGCCGATGATCTCCAGAGCGGTATCGCCCGCCGGCGGCTGCATCGAGCCGGCCCGGACATCGCGGAAGTGACGCTCTAAAGGCAAGTCGCGAGTCAGACTGGCGCCCCCGGCGATGCGCAAGGCTTGCTCGGTGACGTGGGCCGTGACGTCGTTGATGTAGGTCTTGACCGCGGCAATCCGGGGATAGACCTGCCGGCGATGGGCCGCGTCGCCAGGCCACTGACCGGCCACCTCCAGCAAAAACGCCTGAGCCGCTTGCAGGGCGACATCGATCTCGCCGATCTGGCGTTGGATCTTAGGTAACGTGGCGATGGGCCGGCCCAAGGCGGTCGGGACGCGCTCCAGGGCGAACTGGATGACCGCATTTCGAGCCGCGATGGCCGCGCCGAGGTAAACGGCGGACATAACCATGGGAAACCAGCCGTTGGGCGGCGGGGCACTCTCGGCCGGGCGGGAAATGAGGTGCTCGGCCGGGACGACGACATTGTGGAAATAAAGGTCGTGGCTGTCACTGGCCCGGAGGCTAAGGGCATCACGCCAGGTTTCCACCCACTCGAGGCCGGGGCGATCTTGTTCGACCAGCAGCACGCCTCGCTCGCCGCCCACAGCGACTTGGACCAGCAGGTGAGTCAAGTGGCGGCCGCCGGTGGTCCAGGTCTTGTGGCCATTAACCCGCCAGCCTACGTCTATGCGCTCGGCGATGGTGGCGGGCAGGCCGCCGCGGGAAGGGCTGCCCAACTGCGGCTCGCTGGCCACGCTGTTGATGAGGGCTTGCTCCCGGGTCACCAGCCAACACAACTGCTCGTAGGCGGCGTCAGTCCAGGGGTTGTCCTCGCGGGCGCTGCCGAAAATATGGAGCGGCATCCCGGCCACGATCGCGGTCGAGGCGCTGCCCTGGGCTAAGGTCAGTTGGGCCAGCAGACACTGGCGCAAGGAGCCGCCCCAGCCGCCAAACTCGGCCGGGATGCTCAAACTCAGGTAGCCGCTCTCTTTGAGAGCCTGCACGTCTTCCGCCGGCAGTTGGCCCAACCGGTCCGCCTCGCCGGCTCGAGCAGCGAATTGTTGAGCTAACCCGGTGGCCAGCTCCAGGGCAGTTGCGCCCGCGTCCGTGGTCATAGTTCTGTCTCTCACTTTCTTACTTCAGGATAATAGCACGGGTTGCGCCATTCACCAACCGCTTATTCAAGAGAGTTCCGATCCCAAGTAATGAAGATGGAGTGCAGAGCTTGCTCTGCTAGCAAACCAAGGTTTGCACTCCTATTTTCAGAGGAGACGGACTCAGCCTGCGGCACAGCACCGAGAATGAAAATCCGGAGGAGTTTGAGCGGTTAGGGGTGTAAAATTTTACGCCTCTAACCCAGGTTTGGAGGAGCAACTTAGTCTGATATTACCCGTTTGGGTAGTTACAGGGCTTATATACTTTGTTACAATAATATAATTGCTGGCCTGTACGTCTGATCTTACACGGATACTGGGCTCTGCTGAAGGCACCAGGCCGTGTCTCAGGTGAAGTTTAGCCAAGCTGTGCTAAAGAAGGCCCCAACCGCAATGGTGCGATTGTGCCATTGCGTGTTGGGGCCTTCTTTATTTAACCAACCAAGAGGGCTTTTAATTATGAGTAAGGATAATGCTGACCAACCGGTAGGGTTGCCGGCCCAACAGGGTCTCTATGATCCAAAATTTGAGCACGATGCTTGTGGTGTAGGCTTTGTGGTCAACATCAAAGGTAAAAAATCGCACCAGATTGTTCAACAAGCCTTAACGGTTCTGCAAAACCTAACGCACCGGGGGGCGACCGGCGCCGAGACAAATACCGGGGACGGGGCCGGGATTCTGATGCAGTTGCCTCACAAGTTCCTCAAAAAAGTCTGCGCCGAGCTCGGAATCGAATTACCTGAGCCGGGCCAGTATGGCGCCGGAATAGTCTTCTTGCCGCCGGGTGCGACCAGATGCCAGGCCTGCGAGGACCATTTTGCCAAGATTGTGGCGGAAGAGGGGCAGCACCTCCTGGGGTGGCGAACCGTGCCCACGGACAACAGCTCGCTGGGAGAAACAGCTAAATCCGTTGAGCCGATCATGCGCCAGGTTTTCATCCGGCGTGATCCTAGTCTGGTCGATGAGATGGCCTTTGAACGGAAGCTGTATGTCATCCGCAAGCGCGCTCAACGTGAAATTCGTTATTCCGGCAACTTTGAGGCCGGCAAATTCTTTTATGTGGCCAGCCTGTCGTATAAGACCCTTGTCTATAAAGGCATGCTTATGCCGGAGCAACTGCCGGCCTACTATCCCGATCTGGCCGATCCCGACCTCGAGTCGGCCCTGGCCTTGGTTCACTCGCGCTTTAGCACCAACACATTCCCCAGTTGGGAGCGGGCCCATCCTTACCGCTATATCATTCACAACGGCGAGATCAACACCTTGCGCGGGAACATCAACTGGATCCACGCCCAGCAGACGCTGTTCGAGTCACCGCTGTTCGGCCCTGATATTAAAAAGACCCTACCTATTGTCAACCCCGACGGCAGCGACTCGGCCATGTTCGACAACGTGCTAGAGTTTCTGACGTTGGCCGGCCGCTCGCTGCCCCACGTCGTCATGATGATGATCCCCGAACCGTGGTCCAACCACGAAAGCATGAGCGATGAAAAGAAAGCCTTCTACGAATACCACAGTACCTTGATGGAACCGTGGGATGGCCCGGCTTCGATCGGTTTTACCGATGGATCAATTGTCGGCGCGGTGCTCGACCGGAACGGGCTGCGTCCTTCCCGATATTACGTCACCAAGGACGACCTGGTGATTATGGCCTCCGAGGTAGGTGTCCTTGAGGTGCCGCCGGAGAATGTCCTTTACAAAGGTCGCCTGGAGCCGGGCCGCATGTTCCTGGTCGATACCGAAGCGGGCCGGATTATTCATGATGAAGAACTTAAACGCCAGATGGCGACCACCCATCCTTACCGGACCTGGTTGGACAAGTATCTGGTCACCCTCGAGTCATTGCCCCTGCCTACGCTCTCGCTGCCGCCTGCCGGGCAGACGAACGGGAAGTCTCACGCCAACGGCAGCTCAAACCCCGGCTATTCCAGTCACAGCAGTGTGATCCAGCGGCAACAGGCCTTTGGCTATACGTTTGAAGATTTGCGCCTGATCCTCGGCCCGATGGCCCGCGATGGCGTGGAGCCTTTGGGCGCTATGGGCAACGATGCGCCGCTGGCCGTCCTGTCCGATCGACCTCGCTTGCTGTACGATTACTTCAAGCAGCTCTTTGCTCAGGTTACCAACCCGCCCATCGATGCCATCCGAGAAGAGCTGATCACCGCCACCGAGGTGATGCTCGGCGCGGAACACAATCTGCTCGAACCGGGGCCGGAAAGCGCCCGCCAGATCAAGCTCAAGCACCCGATCCTGACCGATGAGGAGTTGGCCAAACTGCGCTACATCAACCAACCCGGCTTCAAGGCCCTGACTCTGCCCATTCTGTTCAAGCCGGCCGAGGGGGCCAAGGGCCTGGAGCAAGCCCTGGAAACGCTGTACCAGGCAGCCAGCCAGGCTATTGAACAGGGGTACAACATTCTTATCCTGTCCGACCGGGGTCTCGACCGCGAGCAGGCCGGTATCCCGGCCCTCCTGGCCGTTTCGGGTTTGCACCACCATCTGATCCGGGAAGGCAGCCGGATCCGGGCCGCGCTCATCCTGGAGTCGGGCGAACCCCGGGAAGTCCACCACTTCGCCGCCTTGATCGGCTACGGCATCAGCGCCATCAACCCCTACCTGGCCTACGAAACCCTGGCCGATATGATCCAGCAGAACATGCTCACCGGCCTGACCTATGCCGAGGCGGTCAAAAAGTATATTAAGGCCTCGGTTAAAGGCGTGGTCAAAACCCTTTCCAAGATGGGCATCTCGACCATTCAAAGCTACTGCGGGGCCCAAATCTTTGAGGCCATCGGCTTGCAGCGGGAGTTGGTTGACAAATACTTCACCTGGACGCCCTCGCGGATCGGCGGCATTGGCCTGGACATCATCGCCAAAGAAGTCGAAATGCGTCACAATCTGGCATTTCCCGAGCGCCAGACCAACGGGCACACCCTCGAGGTGGGCGGTGAGTGGCAGTGGCGACGCGACGGCGAACACCACGTCTTCAATCCGCAGACTATCCACCTGCTGCAAAAGGCCAGCCGGACCAATAACTATCAAACCTATCAGGCCTACGCCGAGTTGATCAACAACCAGTCCACCAAACTGGGAACCTTGCGGGGATTGCTTCAGTTTAAGAATCGGGCCCCTATCCCGCTGGATGAGGTCGAGCCGGTTGAGTCGATCTGCAAGCGGTTCAAGACCGGAGCCATGTCTTACGGTTCCATCAGTCAGGAAGCGCACGAGAGCCTGGCCATTGCCATGAACCGCATCGGCGGCAGGAGCAATACGGGCGAAGGTGGTGAAGATCCGGCTCGCTACACCCCGGAGGCCAACGGCGACTCCAAGAACAGCGCGATTAAACAGGTGGCCTCGGGCCGCTTTGGCGTGACCAGCCAATATCTGGTCAATGCCCGGGAGATCCAGATCAAGATGGCTCAAGGGGCTAAGCCGGGCGAAGGCGGCCAATTGCCGGGTCGCAAGGTCTATCCTTGGGTCGCCAAAGTACGCCACTCGACGCCGGGCGTGGGTCTGATCTCGCCTCCCCCCCATCACGACATCTACTCGATCGAAGATCTGGCCGAGTTGATCCACGATTTAAAAAACGCCAACTCGCAGGCCAGGATCAATGTCAAGCTGGTGTCGGAGGTCGGCGTGGGGACGATTGCGGCCGGGGTAGCCAAAGGGCACGCCGACGTGGTCCTGATCAGCGGCTATGATGGCGGCACCGGGGCCTCGCCGCGCAGCAGCATCAAGCACGCCGGCCTGCCCTGGGAGCTGGGCCTGGCCGAAACGCACCAAACCCTGGTGCTCAACAATCTGCGCAGCCGGATCGTGGTCGAGACCGATGGGCAGCTCAAAACCGGCCGAGATGTGGCCATTGCCGCCTTGCTCGGCGCGGAAGAGTTTGGTTTTTCCACCGCCCCGCTGGTCACTCTTGGCTGCACGATGATGCGCGTTTGCCACCTCGATACCTGCCCGGTTGGCGTGGCGACGCAAAACCCGGAGCTGCGTAAAAAATTCAGCGGCGACCCGGCTTACGTCGTCAACTTTATGCACTTCGTGGCCCAAGAGCTGCGCGAAATCATGGCCGAACTGGGCTTCCGGACCGTCAACGAGATGATCGGGCGCACCGACAAATTGGAAATGCGCCCCGCGGTCGATCACTGGAAGGCCGCCGGCCTCGATTTCTCGAACATCTTGTACCAGCCGGCCGTCCCTCCCGAGGTCGGTCGCTACTGCCAGATTGAGCAGCAGCACGGTCTTGAAAAATCACTCGACCGGCAAGTGCTGCTCGAGCTATGCCGGCCGGCTCTGGAAAAGGCGGAGCCGGTGGCCGCTACCCTACCGATTAGAAACACCAATCGGGTGGTCGGCACCATCTTGGGCAGCGAACTGACTCGCCGCTACGGGGCCGAGGGCCTGCCGGAAGATACCATCCGCTTGCGCTTCCACGGCTCGGCCGGGCAGAGTCTTGGGGCCTTTGTGCCCAACGGTATTACCCTGGTGCTGGAGGGTGACGCCAACGATTATGTGGGCAAAGGGCTTTCGGGCGGCAAGATTATCGTTTATCCGCCGGCCGACTCCACCTTTGTGGCCGAGGAAAACATCATTATTGGTAACGTGGCCTTTTACGGCGCCACCGGCGGCGAAGCTTACATTCGCGGTCTGGCCGGCGAGCGCTTCTGCGTCCGCAACAGCGGTGTTCAGGCCGTGGTTGAGGGCGTGGGCGATCACGGCTGCGAGTATATGACCGGCGGGCGCGTGGTGGTCCTCGGCAAAACAGGCCGGAACTTCGCGGCCGGGATGTCGGGCGGCATCGCCTACATTTTGGATTGGAGCGGTGATTTTCATACTCGCTGCAACCGGGAGATGGTTAACCTGGAAAAGCTGAGCGACCCGGCCGAGATCGAGGCCGTGGCGGCGATAATCCGCCGTCACGCCGAGTACACGGATAGCGAGTTGGCCTTGCGCGTTCTGGCGAACTGGTCCGAAATGGTTCCGAAGTTCGTCAAAGTGATGCCGATCGACTACAAGCGGATGCTAGAAGCCATCGAGCAGAATAAGGCCGCCGGTTTAAGCGGTGAAGCCGCCGTTATGACCGCGTTTGAGCAAAACAAAAACGATCAAGCCCGGGTGAGTGGCAATTAGGATAGACTCCAAGTAGAGAATTTTGGAGTGTGGCTTTCGAGCCGCACTCCAAAAAAAGTGAAAGTTCTGACTACCGGCGACCGACTACTTTTATAAGGAGTAACACGATGGGTAAGCCCACCGGATTCATGGAGTATCAACGCGAACTCCCGGCGGATCGACCGCCACAGGAACGGATTCGCGATTGGCAAGAGTTTCATCTACATTTTCCGGATGAAAAATTACAGATTCAAGGGGCGCGCTGCATGGATTGTGGCATCCCTTTCTGCCACACCGGCACTTTGTTGAGTGGCATGGCCTCCGGCTGCCCGATCAACAACCTCATCCCCGAGTGGAACGACCTGGTTTATCGGGGCCTCTGGCAAAAAGCCCTGGACCTGCTGCACAAAACCAACAACTTCCCCGAGTTCACCGGCCGGGTTTGCCCGGCTCCGTGCGAGGGCTCTTGCACCCTAGGCATTAATGAGCCGCCCGTGGCCATCAAAACCATCGAACGGGCCATCATCGACCGGGGCTTTGCCGAGGGCTGGATCAGGCCTGAACCGCCGCAAAAGCGGACCGGCAAAACGGTTGCCGTGGTCGGCTCTGGGCCGGCCGGGCTAGCTTGCGCGGCCCAACTCAACAAAGCCGGCCATACCGTCACCGTCTATGAGCGGGCCGACCGCATCGGCGGGCTGCTGATGTATGGCATTCCCAATATGAAGCTGGATAAGCAAGTGGTGCAGCGGCGCGTTGATCTTTTGGCCGCCGAGGGGATTAATTTCGTCACCAATACGGAAATCGGGGTCGATCTGCCGGCTGCTAAGTTGGTAGAGGATTACGATGCCGTCGTCCTGTGTGGTGGGGCGACCAAGCCGCGGGATCTGCCCGCTGAAGGCCGTGAATTGAAGGGCATCCATTTTGCGATGGAGTTTCTCCATTATAATACCAAAAGCGTGCTCGATGGGGCAGCCAGTGACCGTTACCTGTCTGCCGCCGGCAAAGACGTGATCGTCATTGGCGGGGGAGACACCGGCACCGACTGTGTGGGCACGTCGCTGCGGCACAAGTGTAAGAGGGTGGTCCAATTTGAAATTCTCGACCGGCCGCCGGCTGAACGCCAGCCCGACAACCCCTGGCCCGAGTGGCCCAAGATTTTCCGGGTCGATTACGGCCAGGAAGAAGCTGCAGCCCTGTATGGCCAGGACCCCCGTCACTACGCTCTGATGACCAAAAAGTTCATCGGCGATGAGCACGGTTGCGTTTCCGGAGTCCTGACCGTTGATATCGAGTGGGTAACGGACCCGAACTCTGGCCGGCCTACTTTGAAAGAGGTGGCGGGGAGTGAGAAAGTCTGGCCGGCTCAATTGGTCCTGTTGAGTATGGGCTTTCTGGGCCCGGAAGATACGATGGTCGAGCAACTGGGGCTCGCGCGTGATCCGCGCTCGAATGTCAAAGCCGACTATGAACAGTACACCACCAGCGTCGAAAAAGTCTTTGCCGCCGGGGATATGCGCCGGGGCCAAAGCCTGGTGGTCTGGGCCATTAACGAAGGTCGCGGGGCAGCCCGAGAAGTGGATCGCTATCTGATGGGCGCGACCAGCTTGCCTTAACTCAATGGCTTTTTGGAGGAACCTAAGAAGGGAATCAGCGTGAACCAAAATCACAAAACTTTATACCGACCAGAATTCGAGCACGACGCCTGCGGTATTGGCTTTGTGGCCCGCACGACCGGCGTGCCGGGCCATGATATCGTGGCCTACGCTCTGGAATCGATTGCTTGTATGGAGCATCGAGCCGGCGTTGACGCCGACGGCAAATCTGGCGATGGGGCGGGGATTTTGACCCAGCTCCCCCACAGGCTACTGGCCAGCGAAATTGAAGATTTGCCGGCCCCGGGCGATTATGCCGTCGGCATGTTCTTTTTCCCCCCGGAAAAAGTGGCCGAGTCGAAGCAATTGGCCGAGTCCAACTTGATCAAAATGGCTCAAGCCCCTCGGGCGAAGTGGGGCGGCGGGGCCAGCGAGGAAAAGATTGAGCACCCCGGCCTGCCAACCTTTCGGTGGCGGCTGCCTAAATTGAACCCCGAGGCGTTGGGCAGTACGGCTCGCCGGCTTTGCCCGGAGATTCACCAGTTCATCATTTGGCGGCCGGCGCATATTGAGCGGGGCGAGCCGTTTGAGCGCTTTCTCTATTCTTACCGCAAGCAGTTAACCCGCTCGGCCGTGGAGCAAACCAACACCGATTTCTACGTCGTCTCCCTCTCGGCCCAGACCATCGTTCATAAGGGCCTCATGCTTTCGCCTTACCTGGCCGATTTCTATCAAGATCTCACTCACCCGCTCTACGAGTCGGCTATTGCCACGGTCCATACCCGCTACAGTACCAATACGGCCTCCACCTGGCGCCGGGCCCAGCCTTTCCGAATGATCGCCCACAACGGCGAGATCAATACCCTCCAGGGCAATGTCAACTGGATGCGGGCGCGGGTCTCGACTCTGGCCTCGGCCCTGTGGCCGGAGGGGCTAGAGGTACTGCACCCGATCATTTACGACGGAGGCAGCGACTCCGGTAAGTTTGATAACGTTTTGGAGCTGATCGTGCGGGCCGGGCGCGAAATTCATCATAGCATGGCGATGCTGGCCCCGGAAGCGTGGGAGAATCTCACCCATATCGACGCCGAGCGACGGGCATTTTACCGGTATCACGCCGCGCTGATGGAGCCGTGGGACGGCCCGGCAGCCCTCGTTTTTAGCGATGGCAAACGTGTCGGTGCGACGCTGGATCGCAACGGACTGCGCCCTATTCGCTACCTCGTCACCAACGACGATTTGGTCATCGCTCACTCCGAGACTGGGACGGTCAACATCAATGAAGCCAGCATTATCACCAAAGGCAAACTCGGGCCGGGCCAGATGATTATGGTTGACACGGAGCGGCAAGTCTTCCTGAGCAACGATCAGGTCAAAAACGACTTAGCCCGGCGCCCGCAGTATCAGGCTTGGGTCTCAGGCTTAAAACCGCTGCCCACTGAGACCCGCCCGCTTCAGTTTACGCTGGCCACACCTCTCAATCACGCCTCGGTTCAACCCAAGGTCAACACCACCGAACAGTGGCTGAACCGGCTGCAAGCTGCCTTCGGCTACACCAATGAGGAGATTACCGTGATCGTCCGGCCCATGGCCGGCGAGGGCAAAGAGCCAACCGGCTCAATGGGCGATGACTCGGCCCTGGCGGTGATGTCTGACAAACCCCGCCCACTGTTTCATTACTTTAAGCAGCGCTTTGCTCAGGTCACCAATCCGCCCATCGACCCGCTGCGCGAGACGTTTGTGATGTCGCTGACGATGCGTCTGGGGGCGCGGCCCAATTTGCTAACCGAGTCGCCCCAGCACGCGCACCTGATCGAGTTGGCCAGCCCGGTGTTAACCGATGTTGATCTGGCCGCGCTTAAAGGCTTGGGCGACCCGCGCTTTCAAACCCACACCATTGCCATGCGCTATCCCATCGAGCAGCACGCCGACGGCCTGCGCCGGGCCCTGGAGCGGCTGTGCACCGTGGCCGAACGGGCCATCGATGATGGCAAGACCATCTTGATTTTGAGCGATCTGGGCGTGGACGAGCGCCATGCTCCGATTCCGAGCCTGCTCGGGGTCGCCGCGGTTCACCATCACCTGGTCCGGCGGGGCAAGCGGATGCGGGTCAGCCTGGTGGTTGAAACCGGGGAGGTCCGAGAAGTGCATCATTTGGCCTGTTTGGTGGGTTACGGGGCGAACGCAGTCAATCCTTACCTGGCCCTGGCCACGGTTGAAAACCTGGTAGAGAACGGCAAGGTCAAAGATATCGATGCGACCTCAGCCAAACGCAATTTTGTGCTGGCTTTGGAGGCTGGCCTGCTCAAAATCATGTCCAAAATGGGCATCTCCACGGTGGATAGCTACTGCGGGGCCCAGATCTTCGAGGCCATTGGCCTGTCGCAGATCCTGGTCGATCAGTACTTCACCGGCACGGTCAGCCGGTTGAGCGGTATCGGCCTGAAGGAGATTGCGGCCGAAATCGAGCGTTGGCACCGAGCCGGTTACGCCGATCCGCAAAAGCCGGAGATCGACAGCCCCGGCTTCTACAAATACAAGCGTGGCGGCGAAACCCACGCCTTCAGCCCGGAAACGGTCAAAGCGCTGCATAACGCTGTCCGTCTTGGAGGAGTGCTTAGCCCGGCAGCCTCGGAGCCGGCCAAGTTGGACGGCCAGACCTATGCCTTCGTCGGCGAGAATTTTGAGGCCGGCTACCAGGCTTACCGGACCTTTACCAGGTTGCTGGCCGATAACTCCGTCATCGGACCGCGTGATATGTTGGCCTTTAACTCGGACCGGCAGCCACTTGATCTCGCCGAGGTTGAGCCGCTCGAGGCCATTTTTAGCCGCTTCTCCACGGCAGCAATGTCTCACGGCGCCCTCAGCAGCGAGGCCCACGAGACGCTGGCCGTGGCGATGAACCGGCTGGGCGCGGTCAGCAACAGCGGCGAGGGCGGCTCGGCCCAGGAGCGCTTCCACAATGAAAAGAACGACCGGATCAAGCAGGTCGCCTCCGGTCGATTTGGGGTGACGCCTGCCTATCTGACTTCGGCGATCGAGCTGCAGATTAAAATGGCGCAGGGAGCCAAACCGGGCGAAGGCGGTCAGTTGCCGGGCCATAAGGTTTCGGTGGAAATTGCGGCTATTCGCCAAACCACCGAGGGTACCACCCTCATCTCGCCGCCGCCGCATCACGATATTTACAGCATCGAGGATCTGTCCCAGCTCATTTACGATTTGAAACAGGTCAATCCGGGCCGGGATGTCTCGGTCAAGCTAGTCTCAGAGGCCGGCGTCGGCACTATTGCCGCCGGCGTGGCCAAAGGCGGGGCCGATGTGGTCCACATCGCCGGCCATTCGGGCGGAACCGGAGCGGCGGCCTGGAGCAGCATTAAGAATGCTGGCCTGCCGTGGGAATTGGGGCTGGCGGAAACGCAGCAGACCCTCCAGCTGAACAACCTGCGCAGCCGGGTGCGGGTCCGCACCGACGGCGGGTTGCAGACGGGTCGAGACGTGGTCATCGCGGCGATGCTGGGGGCGGACGAATACAGCTTTGGCACGGCGGCCCTGGTTGCCGAAGGCTGCCTAATTGCCCGGGCCTGTCACAGCAACACCTGCCCGGTCGGCGTGGCCACTCAGCGGCCGGAGCTGCGGGCCAAGTTCGTTGGCAAGCCGGAACACGTTATGGCTTACATGCACTATGTGGCCCAAGAGGTGCGTGAAATTCTGGCCGAGTTAGGCTATCGAAGCCTGGCCGAGCTTACCGGCTGCACCGAGCTGCTTCAACAGGTTGCGACCGGGAACAAGAACGTTGATTTGCTTGACCTAGCGCCGCTGCTGGCTGTCGAGGCCCCGGCGTTGCCGCGCCGTTTTATCGAAAAAGCAGCCGAAGCTCAAGCCTTGACTGAAGTGAATGAGCTCAACGCCCTGCTGCTGGCGCAGGCGCAGCCGGCCTTGGCGAAAAGCGAACCGGTTAACCTTAACTTGCCTATCAGCAACACCGACCGCACCGTCGGCGCGACCCTGGCGGGGGCCCTGGCCAAAAAGTACGGCGACGCCGGCCTGCCCGATGGGATCATTAACATTACTTTCAACGGCAGTGCGGGACAAAGCTTTGGCGCTTACAGCGTGCCCGGGATGAACCTGACTTTGATTGGCGAAGCCAACGATTACGTCGGCAAAGGGATGCGGGGGGGCCAGATTGTCATCCGGCCCTCGATGAAATCGCAGATTTCGGCGCACGATAACGTCATTATCGGTAACACGGTGCTGTACGGCGCCACCGGCGGGAGTCTCTTTGCCTCCGGCCAGGCCGGCGAGCGCTTCGCGGTCCGCAACAGTGGGGCCACGGCCGTGGTGGAAGGAGTGGGTGACCACGGCTGCGAGTATATGACCGGCGGGGTGGTGGTCGTCCTAGGGCGGACCGGCTATAACTTTGGCGCCGGCATGAGCGGCGGGGTGGCTTTCGTCTTGGACGAGGCCCACCAACTGACCGGCCGGCTCAACACCGATATGGTCACTATCGCCCGCATTACCAGCCGGCAGGATATCGAACTGCTGCGGCTGCTCATTATGCGCCACGCCCGGCTAACCGGCAGCAAGTATGCTCAGACCATCCTGGAAAACTGGACGACGCGGCTAGGTCTGTTTTGGAAGATTGCGCCGAAGGGCACCATCGGCGCTACCGGTAAGCGGATGGAGGTTAGAGTACCGCAGTCCATCGCCGAGGAGTTGAGCGCGCACGTGGTGGGATAACTAGAAGAGATTTGAAACAATCTCATACGCGCCGATGTAGGTCCCAATCATACTCCCCAGGCCGGACAAGATGAAGACTAAAAAGATGCGCAGGAGTTTGTTGCGCCACCAGCAGGTAAAGTGCTGGACATCGTCGCCCACGGTTTGAAACTCCTTGACGATCGGCGGCCTGAAGTAGGCTTGGACAAAGGCGGTCACGTATCCCGCTCCGATCACGGGCGTCAGGCTGGTAATCGGGGCCGCGATAAAGGCCGACAGCACGGTCAGCGGGTGACCAAAGGCCAACGCCGCGCCGATGCTGCTGGGAATACCATTGGCCAGCACCCAGAAAAGTAGATTCTCGCCCGCCGCCTGCGCCCCCTGGCTAAAACCAATGTAGCCGATGGCCCCTAAAATCAGGATGGGGATCCCCCAGCCCAACCACTTCCATACGGGCGAGGGCGGTGGCACTTGCTCAATCTGGCTTAGATCAGCTTCGGTGTTCCGGTTTAGAGCCTCACAGATGCCGTTGGCGTGGCCGGCGCCCACCACCAGGACCAACCGGTTGCCCTCAGCCTCGCGGGCTTTCTGGGCGATATAGACGTCCCTCTCATCGAGCAGAACGCGCTTGAGGATGGGCATGACCCGCCCCAGTTCGCTCATCAGTTCGGTCAAGACATCCTTCTTGCGGATTTCGGCCAGCATCTCCTCCGAGAGTTCCGGGGCCTCGATCACGCCGGCGACGCCGGAGGTCAAAAACTTGAGCTTTTCCCAAAGCGACATCGAAGCCCAAGCCCGGCGGAGGGTGATCCTGACATCGCGGTCACACAGAGCGATCGGAATATCCAACTCTCGCGCCACCTGGGTGGCTTCTAGGAGTTCGGTGCCGGGCGCAACCCCCAACTCTTGTCCCAGTTTTTTCTGGTAGGCGGCCAGCACCAAATTGACCAACAGGGTCAGGAGCTGTTGGTGGCGGATGACCTCTTTAATGTCCAGCGACTCCCAGCGGCGTTTGTCGGCCAAGGTTTTGTAACGCTGTTCGTCTAGCTCCACACAAACACAGTCGGGGCGCTCTTGCTCAATGACCTGGCGAACGAGGTCGGCTGACTCTTGAGAGATATGGGCCGTCCCGATGACGATAAATTCTCGGTTACCAACGTTGACGATGTGAACGTCTTCGGAATAATTTCGTACATTAGAAAGGGCTTGTTCCATAGGTTGTTTTTGTCTCCGGCGCACCACTCGCCCGGAGCCCGGCTAAACTCGATTTGAAAGAATTAGCCTACACGATATTTTCTTGAACGCCAAATTTGCCCTCTTTTAGCAAGCCATCTTTACCGAACAACTATTTGACAAGCTACCCGCCGTCGATATACTACTTCAGTTAACGCTCGTTAAGTGGATATTTATCGTGGAACGGGTTAATCGGCGGGATCAGATAGTCCAGACGGCAGCCGTTCTGTTCACCCAACAAAGCTATGCGGCCACGTCGGTTCGCCAAATTGCTGAAGCGGTGGGGTGTACGGAAGCTGCTTTGTATTACCATTTCAAAGAGGGCAAGCGGGCGTTGCTCCAAGCGGTGATCGAAGGCAATACGCCGGATTTTGTCACTATTTTGGATAACTGTCGGCAGGCCGCATCGCTGTCTGAACTTATTCGAATGTACAGCCGAGGTTTGTTGGAGTTCTGGCAAAAACACGGCGAGCGAGTTCAGTGGATGATGGCCGAGTTTCCAAACCTCAATGATGGTGAAAAGGCTCTGTTTAACAGCAAGAAGCTAAAATTCCACACCGAACTCAGCAAATTGGTCAAGCCGTTTGTCCAGAAGAACGACGAAGCCGAGAGTATCGCCTGGATCGTGATGATGGCTACCTTTGGCTATCAGCAGACGTTCATGCATCTAGAACTCGACAAGGTGGCCGATTTTTCCATAGCTCAATTCTCGGAGAAACTGGCCAACTATTTGAGTTGTTGTTAGGGTCAGAAAGGCCAGAAAGAAGAGAGACCATTTGTGGTTGGAGTCGGTCTGATGGTGTCTCTTTGGAACGAAACTTGGGCCGTTCAACTTGACCTGGATAGACACCTAATTTTCGTTTTATAGGAGAAAACCTCACTGATGTTAACCGTCTATTTCCGACTATTCAATCCAAGGAAAATCTTTTTAGCCTTAGTCCTCGTAGGGATAGCCTTATTTAGCCTGAACGCGTCCGCGCTGGCCAGCGACATGGCTCAGCTTGAGACGATTACTTTTTCCCAGCAGGCGACTGTAACTGGCCAACCTTTCAGCTTAACGATGTCCACCGCTATTCCGGGCGGCGTCATCCGTTATACGACGAATGGCTCCCCCCCGGATCCTAATACTCCAGCTTACAACGGCCCTATCTCGATTGCCAAGAACACTGTGATCCGGGCTCAAGTCTTTAATAGTCAGGGCCAGCCGGTTGGTGATCTGCATACCAAGTCCTACTTCGTGGTCGATTACGAACAGACTATTCCGGTTATGTCGTTGGTCTCGGATTGGGGTAACTTTAATCTCCTGATCGATAACGCGGCTGAGCGGGGTCCCGAGTGGGAGCGCCCAGTCAACGTCGAGTATTTCCTGCCCGGCGGCGAAGAGGCCTTCAACGTCAAGGCCGGGGTCCGGATTCATGGCAACTTCTCGCGCTTGTTTAACCCCAAAAAGTCGTTTCGCCTTTACTTTGATAAACGCTTCGGCGGACCGGGCAAGCTCAATTATCCAATTTTTGAAGACACACCGGTCACCGAGTTCGATAAGCTGGTGCTGCGAGCCGGCTTTCAGGATACCTTTCTGCATCGAGGTATTCCCGAGCGAGCCGACCGCCACTTGACGGCCAAATATATTAGCGATCAGGTGGTCCGCAATCTGCATCGCGATATGGGGCAGCCTATCGCCCACGGCAACTGGACCCTGCTCTATCTTAACGGCGAATTTTGGGGTCTCTACAACCTGACGGAACGAATTGACTTACAGATGCTCCAGTCCTACTCTCACGAGTCGCTCAATCCGGAGGAGCAGATTAACCCTGAAGCGCCACCCGATTGGGACATCATCGTCAAAGAGAGCGGCTGGGATGAAGGCGTCTGGTACAGCCGGGAGGAAGTTCGGGACGGCGCCTATGGTGGCTGGCTGGATAACCAAAACTGGATCGGCAGCGCCGACTTTTCCATCCCCGGCAATATTGGGGGCCTGGAGTGGCGAGTCGATTTTGAGAACGTTTTTTCATATATGTTTCTGCAGGCTTACGTCCAAAACACCGACTGGCCAGGAGCAAACTGGGTGGTTTACCAACGCAAGGACCCGGGCGCAGTCGGCAATGAGCGCAAGTGGCGCATGATGGTTTGGGACACGGAGGATAGCTTCGGCGGCGGTGAGGGCGGCCGGGTCGACCTGAATACCATTGAACGAACCTACAGCCCACATGATAGTATCACCCGCATTCTGGAAAAGCCTTTTATTCACAACTGCGGCCTTAAAGTTCAATTTTGGCAGCGCGGGCGCGAGTATCTGGGCGTAGACAATCCCAACAACAAGCCAGAGACTGAAGTTGGGCAATTATCTAAAGAACGGGTCAAGGCTGAAATCACCAAACAAGCTGATATCGTGCGCCCCTTTATCCCCATGGAAGCGCAACGCTGGGCGCCTGACCTGGATGGTTTAGCTATCTTTGAAAACAACCTCCAGCAGATGTTGGCTTTTGTCGATGTCCGTGAGGAGATTGTCCTGCACCATCTCGACGTTATGCGCTATCAATCGTTTACCAGTTGTAAGTAAAGCCATTAATGAAACGCAAGATCGTTAAGTACTTCTGGTCGATTGTAACCTTGCTGTTTTTGGTTAGCGGTGGCTACAGCTTGTCTACATTTTGGGCCGGCGGGGCAGCGAAGAACTTGATAATCAGCGAAGTGATGGTGGCCAACAATGAAGGCCTGACCGATGAAGATGGCGACTATGCCGACTGGATCGAACTCTACAATGCTGGCAGCCGCGCTATCAACCTATCGGGTTGGGCGCTGACCAATAATCCCGATCAGCCGCGCAAATGGATGTTTCCCAATGTCTCTATCGGCAGCCACGAGTATCTGATTGTGTTTGCCTCCGGGAAAGACCGTCAAGTTGTAAGCCGGGATCTACCGTTGCACACCAACTTCAAGCTTAGTCTCGAGGGCGATTTTATCGGCCTCTACAATATCTTTGACGATAAATTTGATGACAGCCTTTCAACCCAAAACGTCCGCCTCTTTGCCGATGTGGCCTATGGTCGCTCCGAAGCAGAGCCGAGCTATGGCTATTTAACGCCTGCCACCCCCGGTCAAGCCAACGAGTCCACGCTGGTTAAGGCTGAAATGCTGGCTCCATCCGTAGCCGGCACGGTCAGCGAGGCCCCGGCTTATCCCACCCCGACTGGCAGCGTAGCAGGCGCATCCTCTCTTGAAGCCGCCGCACCGGCCAATAGCTTAATCCAAATTACCGAGCTTATGTACAACCCACCCGGCAGCGATGACTATGAGTTTATTAAATTGACCAACATCAGTGATCAGCCGCTTGACTTGAGTGGCGCCAGCTTTGAAGGGATCCGTTTTATTTTTCCCTTCGAGTCACCCCCGCTAGCAGCCGGGGAGGAATTGGTCTTGGTCCGCAATCAGGCCGCCTTTGCCGAGCGCTATCCTGAGGTCGTTATCGCCGGCGACTACGATGGCCAGCTTTCCAACGATGGCGAGCAGATCAGGCTCAAGGATGCCTTTGGCCATATTTTGGTGTCCCTGGAGTATGACGACGAGTACGGCTGGCCGCTCAGCGCGGACGGAAAGGGTGACTCGCTGGTCCTGATCAAAACCGAGGGTGACCCTAACAACCCACGCCACTGGCGGGCCAGCCAGGATGTAAACGGTACCCCTGGCTCCAATTTCTTTAAAGCTTTAGGGTTGTAAACCCAGAAGAGATTTAACCGACTTTAGGGCTGTAATGGCGCTTAAGCCAGGTGCTCAAGCCGTCAAGGCCAGGAAAGAGCACTCGCTCGGTGATATTGGCCTGGTCAAGTTTGTCGCGAATTTCCCACTTTAACCCGGCCGGAATAATAACCTTGCTACAAGTGACCTTTATTGCCTGTAACCAATCCTCAAGCACGGCTGTAGGGCTGGATAAAATCGAAAAGAGCGCAAACTGGTTAACGATCCGATCGTCCAGAGAAGGCGGCTCAAAAAAGAGCGCAAACGGGGTTGGACAGATGGTGTCCAAGCTGGCCAAAGACGCCAGTCTGGCCGAGAGCATCTCGACATCAAAGGCATGAGCGCCCAGGCTGTCCAGCTCAAGTCGCAACAGATCCGGCAAATGGCGATGAACTTCCACGAAATTAACCATCCACACCACGCCATCCAATTCAAATTTATTTAGATTAGCCGTTGCAAAATGAAGGGCCACAAAGGGAGAGTAGGTCCAATCCAGGAGTCGAGTAGGCAAGCCGTGATGCTGGGCCACGGATAACCAATGCCAAATTGTATCGCCCTCCACCACATCTCGATGAGCATACTTGCGAAAGTTACGCAGTAAATGAGGCTCTACCTTTACAAAATCGCCGCCGAGCCGCCTTAACGTTGTTTCTAAGCGATAGCCTCTGTCTGACACACCTCGAAACGCAAACGGGGAACGGTAACGTTGTAAGGTCGGACTCCAAGCCCCGGCGTAGAGAATATCCAGAAGGTCATTCCAACTCTTTACCCAAACCTCGTTCACCAATTCTATCTCCTCTTAAAGATTGGACCCGGGCTACCTGGTCAGGCCCTATTCTTCAAAGACCAAGCGAGGCTAAGACCGACTCGTACTCAGCCCGGGTGGCCTCATCCGGCGCATTCTCGATGGCCAATTGCAGATATTGCCGCGCCACCAACGGATCGCGCCGGTTTTCGCGGGCCAGACTGGCATAGAGCTGATGATCGACCGGCAAGGCAAACTGCCGGATTTCGGCCAGCAGTTGCTCCGGCGTTGTCCCCGGACCGAGGTAATAGACTGAGATCAAGGGGTCCAGATCAAGCCGGATGGCGCCCTGCTCACTGAGCCAGGCCTTGATGCGGTCATCTTCCAGGCCCAAATACTCGGTAAAAATGCTGATAACCAGCCAACTGCGCGAAGCCGGCGAGACCGCTGCCTCGATTTGAGCCAAACTGTCATAGCTGTCCGGAGCGGCCAGGCCGGGCTGGTAGTACCAGTTCAGAGTCGACTCGGCGTTCACGGCCACGATCGGCTCGCCGGCTTTGGCGTTCTGGGCAATGAAGCGACTGACCAACCGCCAATTCTCCTTTTCCTGAAAACGATACAGATGTCCCAAACCAGTGCCCAGTTCAACAAGCACCAACCCGCCAACCAGGACGAACGCCAGCGGCAACCACCGGCCGCGGCCAAACTGGCCGGCCCAACGCGGTACCGCCAGCAATCCGCTCGTGAGCAGTACCAAGTAGGCCGGCAGGGTGGAGATGATGTAACGCGGTTCAAAGAATTCACCGCGATGCACTAAAAAGGCGATGACGCTGACCATAGGCAGGCTTAACCACAGGCTAAGCCAGATAACGAGTTTGAATTTTCGCCTGGTCAGCAAATAGATCAGGCCTACGCCAGCCAGCCCGTTAAAGAGGAGTAATGACCAGGGTGCGCCGCCCGCCCCTAACGGCCCGGCGACCTGATACTTTAGCAGGTTCCAACCGATCTCGGGGCCGGCGCTACGGTTGGGCTTTTCTTCGGCCTCAACCAGGAATCGCTCCGGTTGGAGAACCGTTTCGCCAAAGAGTCTGGCGACATTGACCAGGGTCGGCCCCCAGCCCAACGCCAGTAACATCGAGAGGGCCAGCACACCCGTCACCGTTAAAGCACCCAACGCCAACAGAGCGGCTCGGCGCTGGCGCTGGAAGACCACATCCAAAACGGCAAAGAGACCCCACGGTAAAAACAGAACCACGGCAAAAAAGTGAGAGAGGGAAAAGATCAGCCCACCCACCAGCAGCAAAGCCGCATACGGCCACCGCCCCGTCAAGCGCAGCCGCCAGAAGGCGAACGCAGCCACAACAACGCCCAAGACCAGCAGCGCGTATGGGCGGGCTTCCTGGCTGTAGCGCACATGAAACGGCGAAAGCGCCAGCAGGGCCATCAATACCATCCCTTCCGTTCGGCCCAACAATCGCCGGCCCAATTGATATGCCAGCGGCAGCGTCAGCGTGCCTAGAAAGACCGCCGGCAGCCGTACCCAAAAATCTTGCCGGCCCAGCATAATCCAAAAATGGGTGATAAAGTAATCTAACGGGACCGCCGCATGCCGAGGCAACGCCGGCAAGATCCCACCAAGCGGTCCCTGGGCAATGTCGAGCTGGAGCAGTTCGTCATACCATAAGCTTTCTCCGTCCAAGGCGTAGAGGCGCAGGGCGAAACCGATTAGAAGAATGCAGAATGAAGAATTTAGAATGTAGAATGTGGATTTTGAACTACTAAACGGAAGATGGCTAAATTCAGGATTTTTCATTTTGAAGCCTGACGGGCTTTTTTTACGATAGTGGTCAGGATAGCTACAATTTCGTCGGTTTCACCGATTAATGAGCCTAGTCGCTCTTCGGTCACTAACTCGCAAGCTAACAGCAAGCGCAACCAATAAAGTGTTTCTCGCGCTTCTTTCAGGGCGATATTGCATTTTGCAGCAAAATCGGCTTTGCTGTAACCAGAATTTGCCTCGGCCAGATTGGCCCCAATCGACGTACCGGAACGCAAAATCTGAGAAGCCAACATTCGTTCCGTGCCACCCTGGCAATAAAGATGTTGATGTAGTCTTATAATTCTTTGCGCAAACTCAAAGGTTCGCTCGTGAATATCTTGAGGCTTATTCCCAACTTGTTTTTCCAGTTTCATCATTCTAAATTCTAAATTCTAAATTCTTTCAGCCACACTTGCGTACTCAGCACGCCCATCAACAACGGGCTCAAATGGGGTTGCCCGGCCTGGTGAGCGGACCGCAAAGCGGCAACAGCCGCCGGATCGAATAAACCAGCCCGGCGGAGGTTAACCTCTGAGAGAGACTCCTCCGCCCAATCCGGCAGTCGGTTAGCCCGGAGCCACTGCGCGTAAGGCGCGGCCAGGCCTTGCTTGGACCGGCGCCGGG
This sequence comes from uncultured Chloroflexota bacterium, assembly GCA_937864185.1. Taxonomy (GTDB): domain Bacteria; phylum Chloroflexota; class Anaerolineae; order 4572-78; family J111; genus JAGRBY01. Next base: position 46,520 of record CALMIS010000111.1, on the reverse strand, counting down.
TCGACTCCGGCAGCAGATCTTTGACGGCCTGGCGGAGAAGATATTTTTCGGTCCGGCCTTTGAGTTTGTAATGAGCCGGCAGGCCGGCGCAGTAGGCCCACAGCTTGTGGTCCAGAAACGGCACCCGGGCCTCGATCGAGTGGGCCATACTCATTTTGTCAACTTCGAAATTGATAAAATCGACCAGCCGGGTGCGACTTTGCAGCCACAGCATTTGGTGCAGGGGCCCGGTCGATCCATTCAGCAAGGACTCGCCCCAGGCGTGGAGAAGCCGATTTTCCCGACCGGTCACCTGCCCGCGTCCCTCGGGCGACAGCAGCCGCCGGGTCTGATCGGCCTCGCCCACCGCCAGCCAGTCCTGATAGCGGCTCGGAATCTCTCGGGCGCCGCGCCGCAGGACCCGGCGAGCGGCTACGGACATAGGCAGCGGCGAAGCGGCGATGGCTCGGCGGAGCGACCGCGGCAAAGCCAGCAGGGGGCGCACCAAAGCATCGCCGCGATGCCAGTGGTAACCCCCGAGTAGTTCATCGGCTCCTTCCCCGGTCAGGACCACGGTCAGCCCGGCCTGGCGGCACGCTTGATAGAGCTTGTAGAGCGGCAGAGCGGTCGCCGAGCATTGCGGCTCTTCCAAGTGCTGCATCACCACCGGATAGTCATCAAAATCGGCCGCCGTCATCATCACCGGCCGGTGATCGGTCTTGAACCGGCGGGCTAAGGCCAGAGCTAGGTCGGATTCGTCGTAGCCCGGCTGATCAAAGCCGAGGGAGATGGTTTTGAGGCTGGAGGAGTAGAGGGTGGGAGGGTTTGCCCTGAGCGAAGTCGAAGGGCGTGCCCTGAGCGGAGTCGAAGGGCGTGCCCTGAGCGGAGTCGAAGGGCGTGCCCTGAGCGGAGTCGAAGGATTGGAGGATTGAAGAGCGGAGCCTGATGGCTGATTATTGTTCCTTAATGACAAGGTGTTTGTCCGGGCATCGACGAAATGGCCTCCGTTTTGGGCGGCGACGAGCAAGGCCGTGAGGGTGCCGGAGTCTAAGCCGCCGGATAGAAGCGCGCCCAGCGGCACTTCACTCATCAAGCGCAACTGCACCGCCTCTTTCAACAGGGCCAAGAACTGCTCGGCCGCTTCTACCTCGGACGGCGAGCCCAGCGGCTCATAAGTGAGCTGCCAATAAGGCTTGATCGAGGAGGTGCCGTTCCGGGCGATCAGATAGTGGGCCGGCGGTAGTTTATAAATTCCCTCAAACATCGTCGCCGGGCCGGGGACAAAGCCAAGCCTGAGCATAGCATCGAGAGCAGTCAGATTGACCCGGCGCGGAAACGCAGGATCGGCTAAAATCGCTTTGATTTCGGAGGCAAAGTAGAGCCGGCCGGCCTGCTCGGCGTAGTAGAGCGGTTTAATGCCAAAGCGATCCCGCCCGAGCAGGAGTTGCTGCTGCCGCTCATCCCAGAGGGCAAAAGCGGCCATGCCGCGCAGTCGCTGCAGCATGCCCTCCGGCCCCCAGACTTCGTAGCCATGGACAATCACTTCCCCATCGCTGTGGGTCAGCGGCCGCTGGCCGAGCGCTTCCAGCTCGGCTCGCAGCTCGAGGTGGTTGTAGGTCTCGCCATTGTAGACGAGTTGCACCGATCCGGTCTCATTACGCAGCGGCTGCTGCCCACCGGCCACATCGATGATGCTCAGCCGGCGGATGCCCAAGCCACAGACCCGCCCCGGCGAAACGTAAGTCGCTCCCTGATTGGGGCCGCGATGGACAAGGGTTTCAATTTGAGCTTCGAGCGCTTCTGGCTTAATCGGTTCGCCGTTGAGGGCGTAGATACCCGATATTCCACACATTTGTTTTTTGCACTACAACTCTTACGGATAAGTATACATCTGAACAAAGCCTTGATAGTCACCTGGCCGCTCGTAGTAAGGTTCGCCCGCGAGGGTAAGCCAGGCGTGCCCACCGATACCGCCGCCTTCGGCTTCGGGCTTAAGCCTGGCCCCGAAAACGATGCGGACCGGCAGCCCGGCCTGCCGCAAAAAATAGTAGCGCAGCAGCGAGCGGCGCAGGCAAATCCCCAGCGGCGAGCGCCAGTGCCAGGCCGCGACGGCGTCAGCCAGGCGGCGGATTTCATCCGGCGAAAGGGTTGGGGCGGCCGGTGGGGGGGTGAGCCGGGCCATCATCTGCGGCAGGGGCTGGTTGAACCGAGCCGGCAGTGACCGGCTAAAAGCGACCATCCGGCGCAGCAGGGATCGCGCTTCGGCCCTGGACAGAGATCGCAAAATGGTTGAGGTGTGAGTGGCGCCGCGCCCCAGCCGCTCAAACAACAATCAGACCTTCTGCCTTGAACTCGGTGGCCAGTTCCAGCAAATCCGCCTCGACTACCGCCGGCTCGACCTCGTATTCTTGAGCGATCAACGCGGCGCACTCGGCAATGGAGCGCTCACCGTCCAGTAACTCCCAAAACATGGTGCCGGTATCGTTAAGCGAGTAGTAAGCGCCGGTGTTGAGATTGATCAGAACGGCTTCCTCGCCTACGGTTTGGTGGGTGGCGTTAGGGTTATGCCGTGGTTTGTCGCTGGCTTGCATCATGGCCTCCTGTAGTTGGATTACAACGCGGATTATATCTCAAGGCCAGGCCACCAACAAGCGGGCTTTATGCCTAAATTAATAATGGAAGATTGACTTGTTTCAATTCAAAACCTCTCTGACTTTTCGCGTAAGGTCACAAACTGTAAAGGGTTTTTGTAGAAAATTGATACCTTCATCCAAAATACTATGACGGGCAACGACATTATTGATATAGCCTGACATATACAAGACTCGACTGTTCGGGTGCAGAACGGCTATCTTCTGGTAAAGGTCTTTACCGTTCATTTCAGGCATAATGACATCGGTTAACAGCAGGTCGATAGTGGTTTTGCCAGAGGCAAGTTCAAGACAAGCGCCGGGGCTTGGGGCTTCTACCACATCATAACCGTGCGCCTCAAGCGTTTCGCACACAAACTTACGCACCATTTCTTCATCTTCTACAACCAACACCGTTTCTGTGCCACAAACTGAGAGGGGATCTTTGGTTACGGGTGTAGTTGTTTGTTGGATTGTACTATTTGCGTGGGGCAGGTAGATCTTGAAGGTGGTACCCTGCCCCGGTTCGCTGTAGACCCAAATATGGCCCTGATGCTGCTTGATAATGCCAAACACGGTGGCCAGGCCTAAGCCGGTGCCTTTACCGCTTTCTTTGGTGGTAAAGAACGGCTCAAAAATACGCTTGCAAGTTTCGGCTGCCATCCCCTGACCGGTGTCACTCACGGCCAACATAACATAGCGACCCGGTTTCAGGTCGCTGGCATGTTTTTCAAGATAGGCCTCATCCAAAAAGACGTTGGCAGTTTCGATGGTGAGCTTGCCCCCCGCCGGCATGGCATCACGGGAATTGATGACCAGATTCATCAAAACCTGCTCAATTTGCCCTCTATCCGCCATGATGGGATAAAGAGGGGAAAGAAACGTTTGCAATTCAATGTCTTCCCCAATCAGGCGGTGCAGCATTTTCTTGAATTCATCAATAGTTACATTGAGGTCAAGCAGACTCAATTCCAGCACCTGCTGGCGGCTAAAGGCCAGAATTTGCCGGGTTAGATTAGCGGCCCGATCTGCCGCTTTTCTAACCTCGGTTAAATCCTTATACAGTCTACTTTCAGAAGATATGCTGGCCAGGTTCATATCCACGTACCCCATAATAGGGACAAGTAGATTATTGAAATCGTGAGCAATCCCCCCGGCCAGCCGGCCGATGGACTCCATTTTCTGGGCCTGATAAAACTGAGCGGCCAGTTGCTCATTTTCCACGGCCAGTTGTTTCCGCTCCGTAATATCTTGACAGACAATCAGAACATAGATAACCCCATCCCTCTTGACCGCCCGCGCGAACTCTTCGACCCACATTAAACTGCCATCTTTGCGAACTTTGCGGAACTGCCGATGATAGACTTGCCAGGGGTTTTGCAAACAAATCTCGAGTTGCTCGCACAGAGCAGCCTTATCTTCTTCATAAAACACGTTCAGAACCGGCAGTCCTTCCAGTTCCTCCTTAGTGTAGCCAAGTTGGCTGGCGCCAAAGTCATTGACCGCGATGATAGTCCCCTCGGCACTGAGGGTAAAGAAGACAGAGGGGTTTTCATGATACAGGGCCCGGAAGCGTTCCTCGCTGGCCCGGAGTTTATCCTCCGCCTGCCGAAGCTCGGTGATGTCTTGCATGATGCCGAACATACGCCGAGGTTGGCCTGATTCACCCCAGGTCACATCGCCCTGGCTGCGGACGAATCGCACCTCGCCACTGGGCCGGATCACCCGGTATTCCACATCATAGCGCGGGCCTCTGCGCAGGGCCGCTTCGGTGGCCCGCAGCGGTCCGGACCGATCCTCGGGGTGAATCAGTTCTTGCCACCGTTCGTGCCACCAGACCAGATCGGGCCAGGGTTGTCCCTCCACCGGCAGCCCAAAGATGCGGCAAGCTTCGTCAGACAGGGTGATGCTATCGGCCTCATAATCGCGATCCCAGTAGCCAACATGGGCCAGGCGCTCGGCCTCCGCCAATTTGCGCTCGCTCTCGCGCAGGTTGCGAAAGGTCAGCAAGCTGCTCAGGGCATCGGACAGCCGCCGGCCGATCTCCTGGAAAAGCCGCTCTACCTCAGGCGCCCAGACCCGTGGACAAGAACACTGGTGCAAACTAAACGACCAGGGCAACCCCACCTTGGGATAAAGGGCCATAGCGATAAAAGATTGGATGCTAAGAACCTGGGTCCATACTGCCGGCACCGGATGTTCAGCCTCCGGGCCAAATTGCACCGGCCCCCCGGTGGCCCGCAAGATACGATACACCTCAGCCCCGACCGGTTCCAAAGGCAGATCAATCCCTATCGGGAGAACACCGGGATATTCCGGTCGGGTTCGTTCCATTGGCGTTTGCCACGTGACCGCCTCCGGGTCACAGGGATAAATCAACGAGGCCCGGTCGCACTCAAAAACCGTAAGGAGCACATCGAGGACATCGCGCATCATCTGCTCGAGATCATTTGTGCCTTGCATGGCCTGATTGACCTGATCCAAGCTTTCCAGGAACCAAAGATGGACTTCACGCTCCTTCTCCGCATGCTTGCGCTTGGTGATATCCTCTTTTACAGCCAGGAAGTGGGTGATGGTTCCGTCCGTAGTTTTGATCGGTGAAATTGAAGCAGATTCCCAATAAAGCTCACCGCTCTTTTTCTTATTAAGAAACTCACCGCGCCACTCTTGACCGGCGGTGATCGTTTCCCACAACCGTTGGTACGCTTCGGGCGGCATATGGCCTGATTTGAGGATCCGAGTGTGTTGGCCCTTGGCTTCGGCCAGGGTGTAGCCGGTGGTTTCGGTGAATTGGGGGTTGGCATATTCAATATAGCCCTGGATATCGGTAATAACAATGGTACTGGTACTCTGCTCAACCGCCCGAGAGAGTTTGCGCAATTCCGCTTCTACCCGGCGGCGCTCGCGTCGGCTCTCTGCCTCGTGCAAGGCGCGGGAAATGGCCGAGGCCAGGCGCGATAGTCTCTGCTTGAGCACATAATCCGTGGCCCCTTCCGTCAGGCCTTCAATCGCCGCCTGCTCGCCCATAGTGCCGGAAACAAAGATAAACGGAACATCAGGACATAATTCTTGCGCCAGCCGCAGCGCAGACGTGCCATCATACATGGGCAACCGATAATCAGCCAGGATAAGATCATACCCCCCTTGCCGCAGCGCTGCCTCGAATTCATCACGAGTCTTTACACAAATTATCTGGCACGTCAGACCCGCCGCCTCGATCTTAGCTTGAATGAGTTCCGCATCGACCGGATCATCTTCCAGGTGTAGAATTTGGATCACCTGTGCCATGCTAGTTTTTCCTTTCGTTCATCAAGCAAGAAGTTTGGAGGGATTCTATTTTACACTACCTGGTGGCGGTTCATTAATTAGCGCCCAAAAAAGGCCAACTCCCTTGACGGCTTCGCCAAATTCGGCGAAGCGAACCGGTTTCACGACGTAGGCATTGACCCCAAGCTGGTAGCAGTCTTGCAGGTCCCGAGATTCACGTGATGAGGTCAATATCACCACAGGAACCAGGCGCATTTGCTCATCCGCCTTGAGTTGCCGCAAAACCTCGACGCCGTTCAGCCGGGGCATCTTGAGGTCCAGGAGAACCACAATCGGATTCCCTTCGGCACGATCAGCAAAGTCTCCCCGGCGGTATAGATAATCCAACGCCTCAACCCCATCGCGGACGGTGACAACCTCGTTGGCCAGGTTGTATTTGTCCAGCGCGGTGAGAGTCAACTCAATATCATTGGGGTCATCTTCAACGAGCAGAATCCGTTTGAGTGTGGCCATAGTTATATCTCCGTAGAGGAGGGCAGTGAAAAATAAAAGGTAGCTCCCTTATTGATTTTTGCTTCAGCCCAGGTGCGACCGCCATGCCGGTGGACAATCCGGCGTACAGAAGCCAGGCCAATGCCGGTACCTTCAAACTCCTCAACGTGATGCAGACGTTGAAAAACGCCAAAGAGTTTATCGGCGTAGGCCATATCAAACCCTACCCCGTTATCGCGGACAAAGGTGATGGTCTCTTTTTGACCCGTTTGACAACCAATGGCAATCTCCGCCAGCGCCCGGCCTCGCGTGAATTTCAGGGCATTGGCGATGAGATTGGTCAACACCAGGCGCAACATAGCCCGGTCACCGTAGACGATGGTCAGGGGAGCGATGCACCAGTTGATCATTCGATCTTGCATCTCCGGCGCAAGATCCTGGATTATCTCTTGGACCAGAACACCTAGGTCAACCGGCGTTTTGGACAGTTCATAACGCCCCATCCGAGAGAAGGCAAGCAGATCGTCGATCAACTGGCCCATGCGTTTGGCCGAGTCAGAGATGGTGGTCATATAGTGCCGGCTGCGTTCATCGAGCGCCCCATCTATTCGCTGTTGAAGCAATTCCAAAAAGCCATCAATGTGGCGCAAGGGTGCGCGCAGGTCGTGTGAAACCGAGTAGGCAAACGCCTCAAGTTCTTTGTTGGCCGCTTCGAGCTGGGCGGTCCGGTCAAGGACACGCTGTTCGAGTTCTTGATTGAGGCGGTGGACTTGTTCTTCCGCTTGTTTGCGCTCGGTAATGTCTTCCATGATGGTTACCCACCGGTATATTTCACCGGCCTCGTTTCGAACGGGAAAACTTCGGCTCGACACCCAATGCACGCTGCCATCCACGTGGATGATGCGATGTTCTTTGTTAAAGTGGGCCCTCTCGGATCGTTGATCAAGAGCCTTGATCATCCACGCCTTATCATCAGGGTGAATGGCCTCTTTCACCAGATCCCGATTCTCGTAAAAGCTCTGGCAGGTTCGCCCGGTTAATTTCTCGAAGGCGGGATTCACATAGAGCACCTGACGAGTTTGGACATCACGTAACCAGATGACGTCCCGAAGCGATGAGGCGATTTGCTTAAGTCTTTCTTCACTGTCTCGCAGCGCCTGCTCTGTCTGCTTGCGCTCGGTAATGTCGGTGAGCGAAACGAGAACTTTAGACAGCGTCTCCTCGTAACCGGGGCTCACGGAGAAATGCACGGTTACATGCCGCGATTCGCCCGCCAGAGTCCTGGCGACAGCATCACTGATCATCTCAGTTTCTCCGTTCCACAGGCAGACCAGTTCTTGCCGCAAAGTATCAAAAGACTCCGGCGTAAACGTGTTGATCAGACTCGCCAGCAGTTCCTTTTTTGTTGCCGCCTTGTGCAGGGTAAGCGCAGCCCGGTTCACATCAACAATCCTGATCAAATCGGCGCACTGCCGGACGGTCTCGGGATGTTGGGTAAAGTAGGTTTCAAGGTCAGTGGTGCCCTCCTTTCTCAGGTTGTCAAAAAGGCGCCTCACCCCGGAAAAATCCTCCTCCCAGATCGAGACCGGTGAGTTTTCAAAAACCAGGCGATACCGTTCCTCGCTTTCCTGTAACGCGACCTGGCGGGCTTGAAGAGCATTACTCATTTGTTGAAAGTCTGTTGCCAGCGTCGTCAATTCAGCAAAGGCGCCCGGCATGACCGCCAGAGCCTTGCCTTGACTGAAATCTCCACTCGCCAGCGCCCCAATCCCCCGGCTAAGTTGCACCAAGGGGGTGACAACGTGTTGTTGGAGTTGCCCGCGCAGATACCATACCAAAGCCAGCCAGATAACCAGCGATGCCAGAAGCATCAGTCCCAGAGCCGAGACATAAGGACTTAAGGAGGCAGACAACGGGCTCTGATTGACGATGACCCAGCCGGCCTGTTCGACCCGGGCGGTGCTGCCCAGAACCATCGTCCCCCCGTATTCATAAACCAGCGTGGTATCTCCGCTCAACCCGCGACGGAATATCTCCAGGTAACTTTGGTTGGTTTGCTGCTTGACCAGATCGGAAGAGGGATGAGCCACCAACAATCCGGACTGATCCATAATAAAGATCACGTCCTGACCTGGCGTCCCTTTGCCACGGGTGATTTCATCCTGAAGTGATCCCAAGCTCAATTCGCCAACCACCTGCCCGCCCTGAGCGAGGGGCCTGACCAGGTAAACTGTCGGGTTGCCTGTCCGAAGTGAGATAAAGGGACGAGAAATGATGAGCTTTCTCTTTTCTTCAGTCCACTGAAAGTACCCAAGGTTAGACATATCCAAACCCAGGTAACGCGGGTCGGGAGGCGCCAGCAACGTGATCTTGCTGCTTTCATCCAAATAGTAGAGGGTGTCGAAGTGCCCGTAGGCCTCCCAGGTACCTTGCAAAAAAGTGACCAGATCTGCCGGCGGCGAGACCTCGGCCACCCGGGCCACCGTATCCAGCGTCCGGGCTGCTTGTTCTAAATAACGATCTACAATGCGAGCCATAGCCTGTGCGGTTTGACGTTGCTGGCTTTCGAGATTGCGCTCTCCAAAATAACCTACCCCGCCGATGGCTATCACGCTCAAAGCCAACAGCGGCAAGAACAGACGCAAGAGCACCAGGCGTTGCAGCACCTGAGCGAGCACAGGTAATTTTTTCTGCCCCATCAACCCATCCACCTCAAGGTTCCGTTAGCGGCAAAGCGCCGAGACCAACACATTTTCCATCACGAATGGTGCCTAGATAGAAGGGATGAATGACATCGCCGTATTTATCGAAGGAAAATGTTTCGGTCAAGCCTTTGAAATTCTGGATGCCGATCAATGCCTGGGGCAGCCCCTCGGCCTGGCCGCCGGTTTCTTGCAGGGCCGCGGCCAATACTTTGGCCGCTTCATAGCCCCACACGGCCCCAAAGGTGGGAGTCTGCCCAAACCTGGCCTGGTAGCGCGTTTCGAAATCAAGATAGGCGGGTGACGGGTCGTTCAAGGCCTTGGCAATTTCGATTTCTAATCCTTCGACTGCTTGGCCGCCGTTGTTGACCAGTGTTTCTGTCTGCGCCCAAGCGGTGGTAAATAATGGGAGGGGCCAGTCCATCAGACGAGTTCGCTGGGCAATCAGCGCGGTATCAATATCTGCCGCAATGATCAAAAGCCCATCCGGATGGCTCGCGTGCAACCGCGCCATCAATGGGGTAAAGTCCGGTTGTGACTTCGATGAAAAACCGGCTTCGGCGGTTAGCTTACCACCCAAGGACTGATATTTGCTCGCAAAGGCCTCCAGGTAGGCCTTGGAGTAGGCGGTGTTATCGGTATCATAGATAGCAGCAATTTGAACGATGTTGCGGTTCTGGTAAACGTGTTGGGCCAACGCATGAGCTCTGCTCACAAGGCTGGAACCGATGCGGAAAAAGTAGTCGTCTTGGCCGCTCAGTTCCGGAGAGGTAGCAGTGGGGCTGAACATAACAACGTGAGCCGGATTGGTCACGGCCAGCCCGGCCAGCGTTTGCGCGCTGGTCGCGTGACCAATGATGGCGACAACATCGGCGTTAATCAATTCGCGATCGGCGGCCTGAGCGCCTTCAGGCGTGCCCAGGTCATCCTGTACGATCAATTCAATGGGACGCCCGGCGACACCTCTCGCGGCGTTGATTTCCTCTACCGCCAACTGGACCCCATTGCGCTCTTGAACGCCCAATTCGGCCTGGACGCCGGTCAATTGGGCCACAAAACCCACCCGGATAGGCTCCTTTCCGGTACAGCTCACCAGAAAGCAAGCGGCTGTCCAGATCAACAGACCCGCTGGAGTCAATCGCCATATTGATTTGCTCACCAACTTGAGCGCGTTTATGGGTTAACCTCCACATAAACTACTCGCTCTCTGTTACGCCATACCGCGCCACTGAGGTTAATATCAGCGATCTTCAGGTGTTGTCCGTGGCAGTGAGAAACAAAACATTGCCCGTTGATTAACCTATCCCTTAGCCTACCACATTATACTACGAAGGAGGTCAAGGATATAAGTTTTGTTTACAAAAAAAATCAATTAGAATACGGGTGTCCAAGCGAATGGTTGTGGCTTCCCTGGGAGAAAGGTATATCCTGGCAATGAATGAGGGCGAGAGCTAATGCAACATCAACCACCGACCTCCCGGCCTATATCCGTTAACTTACACGGTCTCAAGCTGGCTTTCCAAACCCCGGACGAGCCGCTCAAAACTCGCTTTGAGCAAATCTACGGCCACCTGCCCCGCGCCCCTGAGGCCGAGGCCGAGATTTTTATCGGCTGGCACCTCCACAAGCTGCCGAGCGCCCCACCCCCACCGCCGGGCATGCCCGTCATCGCGGCGGGCGAGTTGGTCAGCTATTTTGGGCAGGGCGATCTGGTTACCGTGCGCCTGCCGAAATACGGCTTGATTACCGTCGATTTGGCCGGGCAGCGCTTGATCGGCGCGGTGACCCGCAACTGCCTGGAAGCTTATGGCGTCTTTGAGGATGTGCTGCTGATCACGCTCGCGCCGCTCTACCGCCGGCGCGGTTGGTTTCCGCTGCACGCCTTTGCCGCCCTGGCCCCCAACGGCCGAGCGGTGCTCATCAGCGGCCAGCAGGGCAGCGGCAAGACGACCACCGGTCTGGCTCTCCTGACGGCCGGCTGGAAACTCCTCAGCAACGACTCGCCCCTGCTGCGGCTGCGGGACGATCAGGTCGAAGTACTGGCCTATCCCGGCCAACTGAGCGCCTTTGACGACTCGCTGGCGATGTTTGAGTCGCTCCGCCGCTTTATTCCCAGCGAGCCGGCCTCGGCGCCGCTCGATCTGCTGGCGCCGGCCGGTCCGGCCAAACGCGTCTTCCGGCCCGAAGAAGCTTTCGCTGACTCCTGGGCCGAGGCCGGCCTGGCCGGCGGGCTCTTTTTTCCGGAGGTCGTGCCCGGTTTGGCCCGGAGCGAGTTGGTCGAACTGTCGCCCACAGCGGCGCTGCTGCAACTGATGCCCCAGGCCGTCGAGGGCTGGGACAAAGCCGCCATCGCCCAAACGATGCAACTCTTGGCCAGGTTGGTCGAGCAAGCGCCCTGTTACAGGCTGCGCTTATCGCCCCAGGTAGAAGCCCTGCCAGGGGTGATTGAAAGCGGGCTGCCTGGGACCAGTGACAAATGAAAAAGGAGGGCAGAGCAAGCTCTGCCGGCAATAGAATAGAAAAGGAGTGCAGAGCTTGCTCTGCCGGCAAACCAAGGTTTGCACTCCTATTTCCGCGGTAGGAACCGTTCGGCGGTCGGTAGGAACCGTTCAGCGACGATAGGAATCGTTAGGCGGCGGTAGGAATCGTTCGGCAAACATAAGGCGCCGAATTTTCAGAAGGGCAGAATAGAAAAAAATTCTATCATTCCGCTTATTCTGCTCTAAAACAGGCACCATGGCCTTATCGAACCTATAGAATGCCCCATCTATTCACCAATCAAGAGCGCCTGAGCGCCACACAAAAATACGCCCAGCCTGAAGTGGTCGAGTTCTGGCGTGGGTTCAGCCTTCAGGGTTTACAGCGATGCGAGCAAGAAATGGTCACGCGCTACCTGCCGCCGGGCGGGCGGCTGCTCGATCTGGGCTGCGGCTCGGGGCGGGCGGTGCTGGCCTTAACGCGAGCCGGCTATCGCGTCACCGGCCTTGACCTGAGCCTGGCGATGCTGGCCGCCGGCCGCAGTCTGTCGGCGGCGATGGCTTTGGTCGGGGCTAACCTGCTCAGTTTGCCCTTCGTGGACCAATCGTTTGACGGGCTGTTGATGTTTTTTGGGGCGTTGCAGCACCTGCCCGCTCGGGCGGCGCGGCAGCGAGCCCTGGCCGAGATGGCCCGGGTGACCCGGCCGGGGGGACGCTTGATTTTGGGGCTCGATAACATTGCGCCGGGCTTGAGCTGTTACGCCTATTGGCTGGCCCGCAGCGGGAGACAGGTGATTAACCCTGAAAAATTGGGGAGGCGCCTGAACGCGGCTGAACGTGGATTACGCCTAGAAAAAGAAAAAAAATCCGCGACCCTGCGTGACAATCCGGGTTCCGATGCTTCCGCCGCCGATGCCACGCTGTGGAGTCGCCAGGCGCGGCGGGTCAATCCTTGGGTCTGGCACGGGCGCGGGCTGCTGCGGACCTGGCGCTGGCGCACCTGGCCCGGGCTGGTGGATCTGGTTCGCCAAGTGTGGCCCACCGGCCCAGAGCCCGGCGAGGTGCAAGTCGCCCAGTTTGCCCTCCCGGTCACGCCGGGCCGCATCGCTTATCACCTCTACCGCCCCGCCGAACTCATCGCCGAGGCCGAGCAGGCCGGCTGGCGGCGGCTTGGTTTTCACAGCGGCGCGGAGTTAAACGAGGGCCGGGTCTATCCGGCCTTCGCCCGGAATGGAGATAAGCAGTTGTTTTTTGGCTTCGAAAGGTGGGAGTAGGGCTAATCAAGACCGGCCAGGTTTTTAAAAACCTGGCCGGTCTTGATTAGCTTCACAACGGCGGCATGTGCGCCTCGACCTTGCTCTTGTGAGTGTTAGCGTTGTACTGAACCAGCTTGTGACCGTAGCGATCGCGCAACCGGCGCAAGGCCTCGACTTGCTCGACGATCTCGCCGGCTTTGCGCTTGAATTTACCCTCGACGTAAAAGTTGAATTTCTGGTGGCGCCAGCGCCAGCGCAGCAGGCCGTAGTAGGGGTTGAGCAGCCAGTGGCCCCGGCTGCGCCCGACGTAGAGGATGTCGCTGATGTCGCTCATCGCGAAAGCTTCGGCTTCGCTGATCCAGGGAGTGTTGCCGCGGTTGAGATCGAACTCGGCCCAGCCGGCTTGATTGTCCGGCGGGACGTAGCCGCGCTGGAGGGCGTCGGGCCAGAGCGGCGTGCCGGGGTAAGGCATGTAGACGCTAATCGAGCAGCGGGCCTTGGGGTTGAGCTGGCAAATGCGGTCGATCAGATCGATGGTGATCTGGCGCTCGCGCCGATTTTCTTCCGGCAGGCCGAAGATGAAACTGAGGTTGGCCTCAATGTGCGGGGCGTATTCAGCCAGGTTGGCCACGCCCCACTCGATCTGCCAGGCCTGCTGGTCCTTGGTAATTGAGTCGAGCACCTTCTGGCTGCCGCTCTCCGCGCCGATGTTGACCCACTGGCAGCCGGTCTCGGCCATCCATTGTACAAACTCCGGCTTGAGCAGTTGGACCCGGACCTGACCGCTCCAGGGCATGTTCACTTCTTCAACCAACCGCTTCATCGGGCGGGGCCGGCCAAAGAGATAGTCGTCGGCGTAATCGACGGCGTTGATGCCGTGATTGTCCCGCAGCCACTTGATCTGGTTGATGATGAAGGCGTTGCTGTGCTGGCGCCAGGTTCGCTTCATCACCACTTCGTTGTAACAGAAAGCGCAGCGAAAGGGGCAGCCGCGGCTGATGTAGACCGGGATGGCCCGATCGTAGGGGCCGGATTGGAGCAGGTAGGCTTCGAGATCGGGTAGCAGCTCCCAGCGGGGGTAGAAGTCATCCAGGTCTTGAATGAAGGGCCGCTCGGCATTGACCCGCACCCTACCCCTTGCGTCCTTCCAGGCTAAGCCCAGGACCTTGGCCCAGTTTTGGCCGTTCCGCAGTTCGTGGTCAAACTCCTGAGCGGTGACCTCGCCCTCGTTGACGATGACGAAATCGACGTAGTCCTCTTTGAGCACATCTTCCGGCATAATCGTGGCGTGGACCCCGCCCCAAACCGTGGGGATACCCAACGCGTGGACGCGCCGGGAGGCCCGGATGGTTGAGCCGATCTGCGGGCCGGTGATCGTGCTGAAGCCGACCCAGCGGGGCCGGATCTGCTCGACCCGGCGCACAAACCGATCGACCCCAGCCTCAGCTTCGTGCCACAGCTCGACTTTGAGACCCTGCTGCATCAAGGCGTCGGCCACGTACATAATGCCGAAGGGCGGGTACATATCCCGGTCGCTGCGAAAGTTGACTAAGATTACGTCCGTCATTTTGCCCTCTCCTTTAGTCTTTTAAATAGCTCAAGGCTGCCTCTTGGGCCAGAATATCCTTGACGTGTCCATTTTGATGCGGAATCCGGACTTCTTCGTGGTACGCACGCTCGGTGTTGACCGACCAGACATCATGCTGCTCGCCGAGAATATTTTGTACGGCCAGCATAGCGGTCAGCATCGAGTGGTCCTGGTTGTTGTACATATGCAGGCCGTTGCGACCGGTGGTTTGCAAATTAGAAATAGTTGCCAGGTAGGCTTTGATCGCCTCCAGATAAGCTTTATACTCGCCGGTGTAGACCGGGTAGGCCTTGGGCTGTCTGAAAACCACCCCATCGGTCACCTCCGCGGCGTTGACCAGGCTCAATTGAGCCATCTCCTGTTTGGCCAGGTCGATCAAAGCGGCGTCCGCCAACTGCCACAGGGCATCGCCCTCGTCACAAAAATATTCCAGGCCCAGGCAGGTCGTCCGCTCATCCGGCACCATATCCGGACTCCAGTTCTTGAAGTTCTGAATCCGGCCGACCTTGACCTCCGGACTGTGGACGTAAATCCAGTTATCGGGAAAAAGGTCGGCCTGGTCGATGATCAAGGCCACGGTCAGGAAATCGCGGTAGGTTAGCCGGCCGGCGGCCTCGACCAGGTCCGGCGGTGGGATCGGTACGATCCGGTGGATCAGCTCCCGCACCGGCATGCTGTTGAGGACATGCTCGGCCTCGATGCAGAGCGACCGGCCCTCCGGCCCCCTCGCTTCGACATAGTGGATCCGGCTTCCGTTACAGTGCAGCCCGACGACCTCGTGGTTGAGCAGCACTTGATGGCCTTGGGCCTCAACGCGGGCATGAACCCTTTCCCAGAGCATGCCCGGTCCCTGGCGCGGGTAGTGAAACTCTTCGATCAGGGTCTTGACATCCTGGCTGCCAAACAGCGCGTTCCGGACCGCCACCGGCAGAGACAAGCCCTTAATCCGCTGGGCGGCCCACTCGGCTTTGATCTCGCGACAGGGGATGCCCCACACTTTTTCGGTATAGGTCCTAAAAAAGACTTCGTACAGGCGCCGGCCAAACCGGTTCGAGACCCACTCTTCGAAGTTCTCTTCCTGTGGATAGGGCGAGACTTGAGCCTGGAGATAACTGGTCGCCACGCGCAGGCTCTCGACCGGTCCGAGCTTGCTTAGCGCATCGAACAGGCGAATGGGGTACTGGAAAAAGTGGCCGTTGTAGTAGATGCGTGACAGCCGGGGCCGGACCAGAAAATCATCGCCCAGCACCTCATGCCAAAAATCATTGACCGCCCCGATTTTGCTAAAAAAGCGATGACCGCCAATGTCGATGTGATAACCTTTGTAGCGCTCGGTGCGGGAGATGCCGCCGACCAAGGCTGACTTTTCCAGGATAACGGCCTGCCGCCCGGCCTTAGCCAGTTGATAGGCCGCGGTCAAGCCTGCCGGCCCGGCCCCGATGATCACCACGTCTGTTTTCAAACTTTTTAACCTCTTCTCTCTACTGATAATTGGAGACGGATATTGGGGTGCGTAGTTAAAGCCCTAACCTGGTCGAGTCAAAATCAAATGGGTGTGACCAAAACGAGTTGGAAAAAAGAGGAGAATTTGGGGGAACTACCCCCCAAGCCCCCCGGCCTGCGGCGCTTTGCGACTCATTTTGGTCGCACCCAAATCAAATGGATCTCTAACGCAAAGTCGCAAAGTTTTCTATTTTTTCCTTGCGTCTTTGAACCTTTGCGCCTTTGCGTTTAAATTTGTCTCTCATTCCGCAGGAACTTGATTGCTATTATCCTACTTTACCCTTCAACGATCGCAGCAGATTGCCAGCGGCCAGCTTGACCCGGACCGCGACCTGCTTCTCAGCCACGCCGAGCAGCTCCAACTCCCGGGCCGTCATCTCGGCCCGGACCGCCGGCGAGAGGTGCTGGCGGCGGTCCGCCGGGCGGGGAATATCGGCCCGCAGGTAGTGAGCCAGGATCGCCCGGCGCGGTTGGTCGGTCAGGTTGACGCCGCCGGCGTGCCAGCAGTGACCGTTGAAGATCGCCACGTCACCGGCGTTGCCGGTCAGCGCGACCTCGTCCGGATGGGCGGCGTGGACGTCGGTCATGACGTCGCGCGGCAGTTGGCCCGTTTTGTGCGAGCCCGGCACGATCCGGGTGGCGCCGTTGTCGGCCGTAAAGGGATCGAGCATCCAAATGGCGGTGCAGCTAAAAAAGCTGGGGTCGGGCCGGCCGCCGCGGTCGGTATCGGCGTGGAACTCCTGCCGCTGGCCCCCGTAGCGCGGCGGCACCTCGCGGGCGTTGAGCATACTTAGCCGCGCCCGTGGTCCCATCACCGCTTTGACCGCGGCCAGCACCAACGGATGGCCGAAGATACCGCGGAAGATGTCGCCTTTATTGGCCAGGTTGGCCAACCGCCGCACCCCCGGCTCGATGTAGTTTTCGCGGCTGGCCTGGTCGCCTTCGATGGCCCAGAGCTCCTCAAGCCGGTCGAGGACCTGGGCTACTCGCTGCGGCGCGAGCAGGCCGGGCAAGACGACAAAGCCACGCTCGTCGAGTTCGCGTTGTTGATCTGGGGTAAGTAGGGTCATCACCTATCCTCATTCCTACTTCAGATTAACTGGCCAGCACCGCTTGCAACGCCGCCCCGGCTTCCTCCTGACCCAGTTTGAAATAATCTTTCTGGGCCGTCATATGCTCCAGGGAGATGGTCATACTCTCCAGGTTCTTCGGTTTGAGAATGTGCAGCGGCTTGTGATAGTAAGTCTTGCCGTCGATCTCTAGGGAGGTCTTCTTCACCTTTTCCAGCATTTTGTTGATCAAGATCGCTTCGGACAGGATCGCCCGGTTGGGCAGGCCCCACTGGATATCATTGACCAGGATGTTCATATCGATGCTGGTGCCGGCCAGTAAGAGCATATTCTGCCCGTAGAGCTTATCGAGTTCGGCGCCATAATCGAAATCGGTGAAATCGATGGCGATGATCTCGTCCACCTCGGGGTCGGCGAAGAGAGAGCGAAGTGGCGTGTTGTCGGTGTAACCGCCTTCCACGTAGTAATCGTCGTTCATCTTGACGGCTTTGAAATAAGGCATTGCGGTGATGCCGGCAATAAAAACGTCCATAAAGCGGCTCAAGGAGGCGTCATCGATCTGAGCCAGAATCTCGTTGATGTTGAAGAGTTCGCCGCGGCGTTGGCTGAGGTTGGTGGTCATAATATCCCACTTCACCGCCTGGAGATTCCGGGCCAAGATCTGGCGCCGGTCGGGGTCATCCAGGTGCAGCGACTTGCGACACATGGTCTTATTGACGGTGAACAGGTGCGAGCCGTTGGGCAGTAGCGGCGGCTGCAAGCCCAAGAAATTGGCAAAGACTTCAAAAATATCCTTGAGGTTCAAGCGGAAGGTTTTGGTCAAAACCGGCGGCAGTTCTTCCTTGTCCCAATCCCACAACAGATAATCCAGCACGATGTTATTGCCGGAGCTGGTCGAGGTCAGATGAACGATCGGTACGCCCTGCTGCTTTAACCAAACCAAGACGCCGGCGCTGTAGAAACTTCGGTACCCGCCGCCGGATGCTACCAAACCATACTTTTTCATACTAGCCTCCTCACTAATTTGCACTAATTGATAATCACCCACAGTCCGGCTGCGGCAATCAGGCTACTCATCCCCAACGTTCCCCAGGGCAGCGACAAGTCACGGCGCATGAAAAGATACAGCACCGCAAAGTTTACCACCACCGAAACCGTCATGGCGATCGCTACGCCTGAGGCACCAAGGGTCGACACGAGCCATAAGGACAGCGCTAAAAAGCTGCCCAGCGCGGCCACCGAGGCCCACAACCGCAGTTGGCCCTGCCCGGTTACCATCGCGACCAAATAGGCGCCCCACAACAACCCCGCCGGCGGAAAGCTGAGGCTAATCCACTTCAGCGGCGCCGCCGCCGGGGCATAATCCGGACCAAAGACAAAAACGACGCCCCAATCGGCCAGTAGCCAGACGGCCAAGACTCCTAACCAGCCGATCAACCAGCTCACGCTGACAAAGGTCTGTACCCACTGCTGCACTTGCTTGAACTGACCGCGAGCATAAAGGTCGCTTACCGTTGGCACAAAGCTAAACGCGATTTGGGTTAACAGCAAATATGGCATCATGAACAGGCCAATGGCCAGATTCATAAAGCCGGCTTCCGCCGTCTGGCGGGTCAAGGTTTCGACCAGGACCGGGCCGGATCGGTAGAGCAGGGCCGAAATAAGGTTCGCCACGGCAAAGCCGAAACCGAACTCGAGATACGGCCATAGATAATCCCAGTCCAGGCCGAAGGCCGCCGGTTCCCAATAAGCCCGGGCCCACCACAACCCCAAGACGGTGAAAATGATCTCCATCAAAGTCCAGGCCCAGATGGTGCCGCCCAGGCCCAACAGTGGATACAAGGGAATGATCAACAGCAGCAGCACCCACTGCCGCCAGGCCTGTTCCACCATCCATAGGCCAACCTGATTGCGGCCCAACAGCAAATTGAACGGGACCCAGGCGACGATATGAATCGCGGTCCCGACGCTGATCAACAGGGCCCAATCGAGCCGCATCCAGGGGGCCAAAAACAACGCGCCTCCCAAACCGATCAAGCCACAAACCAGACCAATCAAAATCTTAAAGAACAAGGTCCGGCCATATAACTGTTTGGTTTCGGCCAGACTGAGAGCCGGGACAAAGCGGCTCATCACTTCGGGTGTGCCCAGATCCCCCAAGATTTGGGCCAGGAAGACCCAGGACAGGAAGAAAGCGAAGTAGCCGTGATCCTCAGCGCCTAACAAGCGCGGGATGATGGCCACAGCGGCGACCTGGCCAACCAGTTGGGCAGCTTTATGCAGGGACACGGTCGAGACGTTGCGGACGGCGTTATGTTGGCGGAGTCTGTCGGTCAGTGTGCTCAACGTCTACCCTTAATTGTGGGTCCCTAACCATCGGCTCACGGCCCAAATCAGCCCGGCCAAAACCGTTCCAACCGCCCAGCCTTTGGCTCGCCCCAAGGCCGTAACTTTGAGCGGGCGCTGGCTGTTGCGAAAACCGGCCAATGTTGCCACCTGCCCGGCCGTCGCGGCGAGGCTAGCCAGCCCGGCCAGTTCAGGCTGTCCCTTTTGTTTAAATAAAACGGCCCCAACCGCCCCGACCGGCACCAGCAGCGACCATTTGCGCAGTGGCCGGAGCGAGAGCGCCAGCCGGGTGTCTCCGGCCATCCGCTGGAAGGTTGACAGGTGATGGGTGTGGGCATGGCGATGCTCCTGGTCCAGCCTGGTCAGCGCATCGTGGGTCAGACCGTGGCGCAAGCCCGGCCAGACCGCCAGACTAAGGCTGGCCAACGGCAGCCAGCGGGAAAGACCTCGCTGCCGGTTGGTTAGGGCCGTGATCGCGGCCAGACCGAGCGGCAGCAGCCAATCGAGATTGTAGCCACGATACGCCTCAACCCCATGCACATAGTCGGCTTCAGCCGCGGTAGCGCCGAGACTCGTGGCCCCGGCCGCACTCAACAGCAACGATTGGGCCAGGGCCGTACCGGGACCCGCCCCGTTCAGGGCGGCCACTGCCGCCGGGTAAGTAATTGCCGCCGCGAGAGCCACGCCTTTTGGTCCGTATGTGGTCGCCCAGATGCGGTCATGCGAATGATCATGGCGGTGCTCATGCTGGTGATGATCGGGCGGGTGGTGATGAGCGTGGTCATGATGATGTTCGGTATGAGCCTCAGCGGAGTCGTGGTGGTGGTGGTGGTGATGATCATGGCCGTCAGGCCTGGATTTTTCCCAGAACGGCAGCGCCGAAAGGGCCAGCGCGCCTGCCGCCAGACCGGTCAATTTGAACGGCTCCGGCACGGGCAGGAGATCGGCGGCCAGGCCGGCGGCGCCGGCGGCGCCCAACCCGGCTCCGGCCAGGGCCAGGCGATCCCGCTCGGGTTGGAAGGGAGTCAAATCGACAGCCGCGGCCGAGGAGATCACCAGCTCCACCCGGCGCAGCGCGCGGGCCAGGCTCTCAACGTAGGTAATCGACTCCAACGGATCGGCGGCGTGGATGACCCGAAAAAAACGGACACAGCAGAGTCGGATGCCGGCCTCGGTGGCCAGATTAGCCCACCGGTCGGACAGGGTACCCCAATCCTCGTCGAGGAGTTCGGCCGGCTGGAACTCGTGAGCCAGCATGACCAGCCCGTCCTCGGCTAGGTTTTTGGCTAGATGCCAGTCGCCCCGCTGATGGCGGCTGACGGCAAAGTAAGCATAAGTCAAGCGGTGGCAGCGCAGAGCCTCGACGGTGTGATGCAAGTTAAACTCAAAGCCGGGGGTCATTCCGCCCTGCACGGCCACGATCTTGGCCTTTAGATCGGCGGCCTGGGCCAAAGTGCGCTCGATCATCTTAGGTTGGACCCAACTGTAACCGATGGGCCGGGCGACCGGCGCCAGATCGACCCGGTGAGCCAGGGCCGCATGAGCCGGGTTAAAGCCTAGCCCGATTTCGGCCACGGTCGGTAAGTCACCCTTGAACGAGATGAGGGGGTGTTTAGCCCGGCTACATTTGACTTGAAGATGGGGCAACCGAGCCTGCAATTCGGTCACAATCAGGTCAGCCAGCGCGGCATCTTTGGCCCGCAGATAAACCGTCCCCGCTTCAGCCCCCTGATCGACACTAAGATTGCCGCGGGCCAGCAAGCGGGCCAGACTCAATTCAGGGATCGACAGGTGGGTGGCGCCGGCCGCCTGGTAGCGACGCAAAAGCGCTTCAACCGGGTCATCGCCTTCAGCGCCGAGACCGGACGCGCGGGTCGCCACCGCCTGGACATCATCCCAATCGAGCACAATCCCGGCCAAGACATTGTGCTCCTCCCATTGGTAGCGTTGCAGGATACTTCTAACCGAGGCGACCGCCCCGGCGGTAATAAAGGTGTATGACAGTAGACGGTGTAAATTCAAAGTGCTTCCTCAATGGTGGCCATCGCTCGCGGTGATCGATCAACAGAGCGCTGGGGTCGGAGTTCGGTTGGATCGATTTAAGTTGCTACTGATTATTGAACCCAGAGAGCTGCTCGATCGTGACTTCATCAATAATCAGCGGTGCGACGGCGTGATACTGGACCTCAACACTCAAGGCTTGGCGGCGTGGGTTATCGACGATGAGGTTGAAATCTTGGTAGCGCTGGGGTTCGATAAATTCAGTCGAAAAAACGGGTAAGGCAGCCAGGTCGATAGAATTGGCCGTGGCCCGAACGTGTAGCTGTGCGATTTCCAGATCGGGCTGAACGAGTTCCGGCAGTTTGAGCCGGAAGGTAACCCGGTAGCGGCCCGCGTCATAGAAGTCAAACGGACCGTAGATCGCTTTCTGCGGCGGGTCCAAGGTCGGGTCCACCTGCCAGGCCTGCCCTTCAGCAGCAGCGAGATCGGTGATGGGCCGGCCAATATGGTGCTGAAGGTTGAGAGCGTCATAGGTCTGCCTGTCCTGAGCTTGCTGGATGAAAAGATAACCGGCCAGCAGCAACGGCGCCATGACGGCCAGGCTCCAAGCCGGCCCCGTCGAAAACGGACCAGAGCGCTGGGGAGCCGGAGACAGCGGCAGAGTCCGTCCCCCCCAGCGCCAGGTCAGCCAGGCCGCGACAATGAGCCAGGCCAGGTAAAGATAAGGCAATAACCAGGCGTACAGCGGATCGGGCCGAAATTCGACTGCCTGAGCGTATAGCGCAGCCTGGCCACTCCCGGTGACGTTGAAGACTATCGGGGCGCTCCAGCGATCAACTTGAGCGTTGATCAGTTCGAAAGCAACAACCCCAAAGCTGCCATCAGCCGGTAAATCGGCGGCCGTAATAATCTTGTTTAAGACCGGACCGCCTCCCAAATATTTAGCGGCAATGCGGGCCAACTCGGTATCGGCTGCCAGCTCAGCGGGAGCGGAAGCGGGATCAAGCCGCATGGGCCACCGGACTTGATAGCGGCCGGAAGGCAGATCGGTCAAGGGAGCGGCCTGGAGCAACGGCCGGCGCATACCTACGGGGGCATGCCAGAGCAACTGACCATCTTGCTCCACGGTTTGGGCATCCGGCGCGGTAGGGTCAGGCGTAATGAGGGCATAGTCGGCCAGATTGGGCCATAAGTCAACCAGCGGCAAGCCAAGTTTTTGGCCATAGTAGAGCGGCAGGGACGACTGATAAGGCAGTTCGGGCTGCTGCAGGATAACAACCGTGTTGAGCAGACTCAGTATCAGCAACAGAGCAGCCAGGGCAACGAACATCTTGACCCGGCGATAGCGGCTCCAGGCCAGCGCCAACACCGGCGCTAAACCGGGTAAGGCCACCACCAAATAGCGCGGCCCCAACTCCCAGGCCACCCAAAATCCCCCGGCGATAGCGGTTGTCCCGAGAGCCACGACAAAAGGAAGCAGCGTGAGTCTGGCCGTCTTCACCGCGGGCCGGTGATCGTCCCGTTTGGAAAAGAGCAGCGGCCCACCCCAGATGGCCAGCAAATAGACCGGTCCATAAATAAACAACCCTCGCTGTTGATCGAACAGCCAGCCGATGCCTCGAGCCAACCGGACCCAGAGTAAGTGCATCTCAGGTAGGGTGAAATCGGCCCGAGTAGGCGGCAGAAGCGTGGCATTGAACCATCCCAGCGCCATGATCGAAACGGCCGGCAGGAGCAGAGCGGCCAAGGCCGGTCGGGACCAGCGGCGCTGTCCGGGATTTAGCTTCGTGGTCACCTGCCCGGTTCGGTCTGGCTCCGCCGAGACACGCCACAGCCGGGCGACGAGCCAGGCCAGGACGATGGCCAGGACGATAAACCGCCGGTTAAGCCAGGGCAAAGTGGTCAGCGCCACCAACGTCAGCGTGACAACACCGGCCGTCGCCGGCTGGCGAGTGACAAGAATGTACAGCAGCGCCGTGGTCAACAGCGCGCCTATCAGTTCCGGATAGATCAGGTACGGGTAGAAGAAAAGAGGAGGACTAAACCCGACGGCCAAAGTGGCCAGCAGCGAGGCCGTCTCATCGCCGCTGATGAAGTAAGCCAGCTTGAAGGTCACTCCGGCTAGCATCGCCGCCAAAATCGCCTGAAAAATAAGTACCCCGTAGCGACCACCGAGCGCGTAAGCCGGCGCAAGCAAAAACGGCAGGCCGAGGTGATGATTGAGCACCTGCCGGCCATCGGGGGTCAGCCGGACCTGGCGGATGATATCAGGGCTGAGGTAAAAAGCCAGGTAATCGAGCTGATCGTAGTTGTTGGTCAAATCCAGGTCGCCATCTTGGACCAGCGAATGAGCGGCCAGGAGATAATGAGGCTCGTCCCCCGTGGTGCGCCAACTACGCTCAACATACGGCAGACAAAGGAGGTAAATTGTCAGGGTCAGCAAACCCACGAGGACAGGCCAGGACAAACTCAAGGCCTCAAGCTTAACCCTGGGTTGCGGTGTAACCTCAACGGCTGGCGTCGTTTTAGCGGCTTCAAGTTTCATTCGATTACTGCCAGGCAAGCGGATCGGCTTGCAAATGGAGACTATGATCGAGAAACGGGAACCAACAAGCTCCCTCCGAAATCAGTTCAGAGTCTGATCCGCTTTCGTCGAACTTCTCCCTCAGCGTCCCGGCGGCGAGCATCTAGGCGTCCGGCCTCGATCAAAGGCCGGGGCGGCTGGCTAAATTCGGCCTTATACCGGGCGTGCCAGTGCAGCATCAAACCACAGCCAAAAGCAATGGCATTGTAGATGTAGTAAAGCCAATGCAGTGGGATAATGCTCAAGGCAAAGATTATCCCTCGCTTGCGAGCAAAAAAGTGGTATAGATCGAAATTAAGCCAAAGAAGCAACCCGGCCAACCCGGCGGTCAGCAACAAGATCCAACTGTTGTAAAAACTTACCGGTAACGATAGCAACAGCAGATAGACCGCGATGATACTAACCCGGTTATAAATTTGGAGGTTGAGGTCGCTGATAAAAGCTTTATCGCGCAAAATAAGGCGGGTCCACGGGATCCCGCGATCAAAGATGTCTGATTTGAGCAGGCTAGGGAGCGTCCAAGCTTTGAGATGTTTGACCTGCACTTCTTTAGCCAATTGAATGCGACCGCCGGCTTGCTTGAGCCGGTAGCCGAGCTCAATATCTTCAATGGAAGGGCGCTCATAGAGGTGAGTATCAAAGCCACCCAGTTTCATAAAGATTTGCCGCCTGATCGCGCCACAACCCGTCCAAAAGGTTGAGGCCTCAACGCGGCCCTGTTGGTGAACGTAGTGATGGAATAAATTTTTGTACTGAGCTACAGAATTTGGGGCGACAGGCGCATCATCATAAGAGCCGAACAGAGCCTCGAGACTGGGATCAGTTCGAAAAACGTTGGCTGCTTTAGCCAGTGTGTCAAGATGCACGGCACAATCGGCATCGATGAAAAAAAGGTAACGTCCCTTAGCGATTTTGGCACCCGCGTTGCGAGCGGCGGCCGGTCCAAGCCGCTTGCCTGTGCAAAAAAGCCGGGCGCCATGCTCCCGGGCGACGACATTGGATCTATCCGTCGAGCCATCGTCAACAACAATGAGTTCCCAATCATTAAAGGTTGACTGCTTAAGGCTATGGAGGCACTGTTGAAAGTACAGCCCGCCGTTATAGACGGGGATAACGACTGAAAAAAACGGCTCCTCGTTCATACTCTCCTTTAAGTTGCATTAACTGAAGTGCTCCTACTATTAATGCGATACGAACTTCTGCTTAACCAGCGCCATCGTATCCGTTTTGTAAAACGCCAGCGCCGTTTGCCAAATTTGCCACTTAGCGCCCAATGAGCCGGCCCAACGCGCGGCTTCCCGGCGATCACTTAAGCCGCGCTGCAGGCGTTGTTGGAGCGTATTTAGCGGCGGCTGCTGAGTCCGCGCAATCAGCCTCCGGGCATCAAAGTTTTGGATGTAGTCGGTCAAATTCGGCTGGCAATTGGCCCGTAGTTGAGCCAGCGGCGGCTCCGGCATTCTGATCCTGTACAGGCTTTGAGCCCAGTAAAGTCCGGCATAAACAAACGGCTGGGCCTTAGCTTGTCGAGCTAACTGGACGAGTTGGGCCCAATCCACTTCTTCAATCCAGGCTTCAATCACCCGGCCAATGTCGTACAACTGCACAAAAACCGGCGCACCCATAATAACGTGGAAAGCGGCGTGAACCGCCAAGTGCAAAAGCATATCGGTGGTGCCCAGCCGAAAGGCGGGCTGATCATATAACCTTATCGGTACGGCCCGCTCCCACACCCCTGGGGTAATGTCAACGTTAAGCCCAAACCAAGACTCCGCCAGCGAACCATGCGGCTCAACCATCCGATCTGCTGCGGGACTCAAATAGGGATTAGGCGTACTGCCTCGCTGGCCTTGACGCCGATAGGTGCTGAGATGCTTGCTGATACCAGGCCCCTGGTCGGCGCTTTTATGTTTACCCCAATAACCCAGACCTTCCAGCACCGGTCTAACCCGAGGCAAATCCTCAGGTCGAAACAGTAAGTCAATATCATTCATCGGGCGTAGGGCCGGATCAGGATAAACAGTGGCTGCCAACAACGCCCCTTTGAGGACCAGCACCTCAATTTGTTGGCGCTCGAACGCCGCCAATAGCTCGGCCAGTTGGCGAGCAATATCGCTGTTTCGCTTAGCGTGAGCTTGGTGGGTAACCGACAACTTAGCCAGTGCTAAGGGCGGTAGTTCTACCCGGCGTTGCTCGAGTCGCCAGTACAGCAAGGGAGCTAAGCCTAAGGCAATAGCGGTAACGGTAACATCATCCCAATCTACCTGGTTTGACCCGGGCCGCATGGCTGGTAAGGCGATCAGGTCAGTTACAACCTCAATCGAGCTCATTATAGACTTTTGCAAACCTTATCAACTACAATTATAATCACACAAGTGAACAACAATTCATTAATAAAGGCGCGCTGAACTGTCTTCTGTTCGAATTAGTTTTGGAGCACCGCTAAAAGAGTAATCCCTAGCTAACCCAACCGACAGTAAAGTTAGCTTCGGATGACTCAGACCAGTGAAATGACCATCTCCCGCGTGCAAACCAAGCCCTGCTCCGATAAAAGCCTTGGCTTAGGTTGACCGGAGAGTCTGGGCTTTACCGGCGGTTAAGGACTAACGTCAGCAAAGTCTAGTGAGCGCTGAAAGTAACTGACTTCAATTCAGCATGCTTTTTCAAAGCTGGCTTGCTGTATTTCTTCATTCTCTTGTCTCCTTTTGACTTTTTATAAAGACATCCGCCAGCGCGCCTTTGTTAAACAATTGTTCACAACTTGCGGCGGGACAATCAACAAATTAAGCCAAATCGGATAGGAGATATGGATTTTTCTAGGGTTGGGGATTGCTTTTTGAGAGGTTATCCAGTGATGATGTCAGCTTAGAAGTTCACAACTTGGGAATTAACCAACTTATTTATTCCTAACTTGCCCAAGCCATGTCCACCGCTAACAGCACTTTGCTACCACGACTGGAATTTTTTCCTCTCTCGCTTCAGACACAGGTGAAATTATATTTAAAGACGCTAAAACTGCAATTCTTGTTAATTACGACTAACGTCCGTCGTTAAGTTGAGCCTCGGCCAGGCGAGCGGCAGCGCTCACTGCCTTAGGAATGTCAGTTTGAGGATCAATAATGATCTGTTCCAGCAGACGCCGCAAGGCGGGTTCCGCCGTACTCTCCCAATGAGCGGTATAGGTATATCCCCGCGGCACCACATGGTCCAGTTCGGCCAGCCACACCCCATCGATCGGATCAGCGGTTAAACCGGCGGCCTCCGCAACCGGCTGGACGGCGGGCAAGGCCCAATCTTTCCAAACCTCGGCCCCCTGCTGGCCGGTGTAGAAGCGCAAAAAACGCCAAGCCGCTTCCTGATGAGGGCTGTTGCGGGCGATCCCGAAGCCGCTCCAAATTAGAAGGTTAGCCTGTCGCTCGCTTTGCGGTGGCGACACGACGGCCAGTTCGACATTTGGATTCTCCAAAAGGCTGGTCTGAGGCCAACGACCAAAAAACAGCATGGCCGCCCGGCCATCTTGAAACTCACTGTTGCCGCCACCAAAGGCAGTCAGATCAACCGGCAGCGGGGCCACTTGATAGCGATTGTACAAATCGGCGTAAAATTGAAAGGCGTTCACTGCTTCAGGTGAGTCAAAGTAGCCCTCAAAGGCTTGGCCATCCGGGCTAATCAATTGGCCGCCAGCGGTGGCGACCCAATACTCAAAGCCGGTTGTCCACGAGGCGGGCAGTTGGACACCCCACCGATCAGTTTGACCATCGCCGTCGGTGTCTTGAGTCAGCGCCTGGGCGGTGGCTAGAAATTCGGCCCAGGTCCACCCTGCTTGTGGATATGGCACTTGTTGTTCATCAAAGATTTTTTTGTTGTAGTAGATAGCCAGCAGCGAGTAATCTTTCGGCAGAAGATATTGTTGGCCTTGCCACTGGCCCGGTTCTAACAAGCCCGGCAAGTAGATTTGGCGATCTAGCGGGTAAAGACCGTCCATAAACTCATCAAGTGGGAGCAAGGCGTTTTGCTCAACAAAGCGGGGTAAAGCGTCATCCCCAATATGCAAGATGTCAAACCCTTCATCGGCTCGAATAGCGGTCAACAAGCGACCATAGTAATCACCCCCACCGATCGACTCCAACTCAATAACGATATCTGGATTTTCGGCTTCAAACTGGTCAATAATCCGCTGGTGGGGAATCAAGCCGGCCCCGCTGTCGCCGGTGGCCACCCGCAGGGTAATCTGTTCGCCGCTACTACTTTGCGTTACCGTCTTAGATTGAGTCGGAGGCGGCTCCGGGGCAACGACGCCACACCCGGGCAAAATGAACAAGAGAGTAAGAAATAGGCCAACAGCTTTGGAGATGTTGCGTTTAAGCCGGTCCATGGCAGAACCTCTTTCCTTTGACAGGAAGGGGAAGTTTTCTAACTGCTAACGCGGATGGCGATGAGGGTAACATCATCAGATAAATGCGCCGGGCCGGCAAAGGCATTTAGCGCCGAGGTTAGGTGCTCGATGACCTGCCGGGCTGAAGCCTGGTCCGGAACCTGACGCAGTTCGGCCGCGAACCGATCCAGGCCAAAAAACTCACCGCTTAAGTTCTTGGCTTCGACCAGGCCATCACTGCTAAAGACTATCAGATCACCCGGCTGAAGGGGCACACATTTTGCCCCATACTCAGCCTCGGGCCACAGACCGACCGGCAACCCGCCAATTTCGATCTCGTTTATTGTATATCTTCGCCTTAAATAGGGAAACATCGAGCCGGCGTTTGCGACGATCATCAAACGGGTCGAGGCCTCAAAGATGGCATAGCAGCAGGCCACGGCTGCCTGGTCGGTCCGAAAGCGGTGACACAGGATGTTATTGAGTTTGGTCAGCAGCTCCACCGGATGGTGATAATCCGGTAAATGAGCTTCGGTCAGTCCCAGCGTCAATGAGCCGGTCATCGCCGCAGCCGCGCCCTTACCGACGACATCGCCCAAAACCACGCCAAATCTATTCTGGTCCAACTGCATATAGGTATAAAAATCCCCGGCCAACTCTCGGGCCGGCTGCCAGTAGCAGGCCACATCCAGATAAGGAATCTGAGGATCAAACTGCGGGAAGAAGCTAATTTGGGTTTGGCTGGCGGCGGTCAATTCTCGTTCAAACCGATCCCGTTCGGCTTCGAGCTCATGCTTGGACTGAAGTAAGCGCTCCGCCATGGCATTAAAACTTTGCCCCAAGAAGGCGATTTCGGCCGGGCCGGAGGCATTTACCCGGGTTGTTAAATCGAAGTCCACGGTCTTGATTTTGTTGACAAGGTTGGAGATGGGTTTGGTGACACTCCGGGTCACCACGATGCTCGAGAGCAGGCCACCCAACAAGATCAGCCCGGAAAACAGCGAAACGCTCCAGATAGCCCAACTCTCCGTGCGCCGGGCTTGAGTGATGATCGCTTCGTTCTGCTGATCTTGAACCTCGATCCACCGATTCGTGGCCTCGATGATGTTGCGTTGGAGCACCCACCCTTCGGTCTCCCAAAATTGCTGAGCTTCGGCCGGACTGCCGCTGTCATACAGGTCAAATGCTTCCTGGACGGCTCCATCAAAGGCATCTTCTGTCTCCAAGACCACCTGTAAGGCCCTGGCCTCATTGGTGTTGCGCAAGAGGAAGGCCAACTCGTTATAGACGGTCTCGTACTCACCGTGTTTGCTTTGATAGAGCAGCCGCTGGCGCCGGTTGCCCGACTCCAGGTAGCGGCGCAGCAAGTCTGTCCGCTCCAGAGTGAGAATTTGCATGCGCAGGGTCAAGCGCTCGACCCGATTGCGGGTCTGGATCACCTCGTTCTGCTGCAGGCTAATCTGATAGGCGGCCCGGCCGGCCAAACCGATAAGGATAGCCAGAAGCAGCACCAATCCAAAGTTGAGGCCCACAAATTGGCCCATCCGCAACGATCTGATCAACCTCGGTCCGAAGTCTTGCACACGCATGTTCATGATTATACTGTAATTCATGATAGGTGCTCAATCAGTCTGCGAGTCTGGAGGCTGGCTTAAGCCAAAGTAGCAAACTTGCGCTCTCCCGGCAACAAATTTGAATAATTGACAGCAATACGCCACAGTTTATAATACCCGTAGTTGCAATTGATTGCGACAACTATTTTCCCCAGCAATTTTTTGTCACAGTTAGTCTTATTTCCAACTCTATTTTTTAGTTGCAAGGAGAGGAGTGAATTATGTCTCAATTGCGAGTTCTTCGCCCGGTTTTCTTCTTTATTGTAAGTTTGGGTCTTAGTCTAGCCTTTAGCCCTAAGTTCATCGCCTACGCCCAAACACCGCCTGACACCGGCACGCTTGAGTTTACCGCCAACGGCGAAGATTTTGTGCGTCAGGGTTTCACCTCAAAAGATGGCTGGGTGATCAACTTCGACCAGGTCTTGGTCAACTTAACTGACATCACCGCCTACCAAACCGACCCGCCCTTCGAGCCGGGTGAAACCGAATTTTTGCCTCAAAGCACCGTGGCCTTAACGGGCAGTTACGTCATCGATCTGGCTGAGGGGGATGAAGGCGCCGAGCCCATTTTTGTGGCGCAGGTTGAGGCCCCTGCCGGGCAGTACAATGCCCTGTCCTGGAATATGATTCCCGCCGCCGAGGGGGAAATGGCCGGTTACTCGCTGTGGCTGGCCGGCACAGCCGAGAAGGATGATCAGTCGCTGCCTTTTACCATTGGGGTGGAGCGGGGCTACAGTAATTTGTGCGGCGAGTTTGTTGGCGAGGCGCGCCAAGGCATCCTCCAGCCCGGCGAAACCGCCCAGTTGGAGATGACCTTCCACTTTGACCATATTTTTGGCGACGCCGACCTGCCCGAAGATGACGAGCTCAACACCATGGCGCCAGGCTTCGAACCCTTTGCTTCGGTGGCTGAAGACGGCACCGTCAACACAGATCTAACGGCCTTGCAAGAGAGCCTGTCTGAAGAAGAGTATCAGATGGTTGTGGAGATTCTGCCTTCGCTAGGCCACACCGGCGAGGGTCACTGCGAGTACACTGACCTCAGCTCTCTCCAATTCACCGCCAACGGCGAAGATTTTATCCGCCAGGGCTTTACCTCCAAGGACGGGTGGGCCATCACCTTTGATCGCGCCTTGGTCAACCTGACCGGCATCACCGCCTACCAAACCGACCCGCCCTACGAGCCGGGCGGCGAGTTCGGTTTCCAGGCCGAGACTACCGCCAGCTTAACCGGCACCTTCGTGGTCGATCTGGCGGAAGGGGATGAAAGCGCCGAACCTATCCCGGTTGGCGAAACCTACGCCCCTGTTGGCCAGTACAACGCCCTCGGCTGGCAGATGGTCCCGGCCGAAACGGGCGACATGGCCGGCTATTCCCTCTGGCTGGAAGGCACGGCCGAAAAGGAGGATCAGTCGCTGCCCTTCACCATCGGGGTGGAGAACAGTTACACTAACTTGTGCGGCGAGTTTGTCGGCGATGAGCGGAAGGGCATCCTCCAACCGGGCCAGCCCGCCGATCTGGAAATGACCTTCCACTTCGACCATCTCTTTGGTGACGCCGATCTGCCCGAGGAGGATGATCTCAACGTTCTGGCCCCCGGCTTCGAGCCTTTTGCCGGCCTGGCTGAAGACGGCGCCGTAACTGCCGATCTAGTCACGCTGGCCGAAGCGCTGCCGGAAGACGAGTACCAAATGATCGTCGATATTTTGCCGACGCTGGGCCACACCGGCGAAGGTCACTGCGAGTACAGCGAGTTAGGGACGCTAGCCATCACCGCCAACGGTGAAGATTTTATTCGCCAGGGTTTTGTCTCTAAAGATGGCTGGGCTGTTAGCTTCGATCAGGTCTGGGTCAACCTGACTGGGATCACTGCCTACCAGACCGACCCGCCCTACGAGCCGGACCAGAATGAACTAAGCCCGCTGGTCTCCACGGCCCTCCCTGGCAGCTATATGATCGATCTGGCCGCGGGCGATGAAACGGCACCGCCAATTTTGGTCGATGAGATGATCGTGCCCGTGGGCCAGTACAACGCCTTGGGCTGGCAGATGGTGCCGGCGGAAGAGGGTGACATGGCTGGCTATAGCTTGATCATGCAGGGTACGGCTGAGAAAGAGGATGAAAGCCTTGAATTTACCATCGGCGTGGAGAACAGCTACCCCAACCTGTGCGGTGAGTTTGTCGGCGACGAGCGGAAGGGGATCCTCCAACCGGGTCAAACTGCTGACTTGGAGATGACCTTCCACTTCGACCACGTCTTTGGCGACGCCGAACTGCCCGAGGATGACGAGCTCAACACGATGGCCCCCGGCTTCGAGCCGTTTGCCAGCCTAGCCGAAGACGGCGTGATCGAGACCAATCTGGCGGCTCTGGCCGAAGCACTACCGGAAGATGAATACCAGATGCTTGTTGATATTCTGCCGACGCTAGGCCACACCGGCGAAGGACACTGTTACTACGGAGAATAAAACCGGGCTGTGAGGAGGCAGGTTTTAGAACCTGCCTCCTTTAGCCGTGTGGAGTGGAAAATTCAACCGTATTTGGGAGAACCCCGCTCGACTGGTATAATCTCGAAACTATTACCAGCTACGTTTTCTTCCAGTCAAGTGTAGTCGCAGTTGAACCAACCCTCAGCTAACCAAAAATATTTCGGTAGTTTCCTGAATTGCAATTCACAAGGAAGGATGCCATGAAAGTCAAAGCCATGGGTCTGATCGTGCTGCTGGCGTTGCTTATGTCCATCGCGACAACAACGGCCTACGCGCACGGCGTTGTGATTACCTACGCCGCCAATGAGCGAGGCGAGATTGAAATGGACGCTGCCTTTGATAATGGCGAGCCGCTGGCTAACGCCCAGGTAACCATTTACGCCCCCAGCGATCCTGCCACCCCTTATCTGACAGCCAAGGCTGACGAAAACGGCCACTATGTCTTCACCCCGGATCAAGTCGGGCGTTGGTCGGTTCAGTTTCGGATCGCTGGTCACGGCGATATCGTTCACCTGGATATTGAAGAGGTGATTGAGCCGGTTGAGCTTCGGGCGGAAGTCGCCGCCAGCGAAGAAACTGAGGCTGACCAGGTTCAAAGCGAGACCGAAGTTGCAGTGGATCAATCGACCGAAACCACCGCGCCGGAAAACGAGCCGGCTGAAGAAAACGTCGTGACCGTTGCTCAGAACATACCGGCCGACCAGCCAAACAGCGATGCAGTGACCAGCCCTAGCACCGATCACAGCAGCCACAGTCCCCAAGCCATCGCCGAGACGGCTGCCTCCAGTGAAGCGCCTGATCCGACCGCCCCTGCCCGGCGCCTGGTTGTCTCCTCCGGCAGCAGCGGCAGCACCGGCTTTACCACGCCCCAAATCTTGTTGATGAGCGCCAGCGTCGTTTGGGGCTTTATCGGGACCGCGCTCTATTTTTCTAGCCAAAGAAAGAAGGCGTAACCATGCATATTCCGGACGGTATCTTGCCCATAACCGTGTGCGCGGCAGGCTACGCCACCGCCGGCGCGGCCACCTGGTATTCGCTGCGTAAGATCAACCAGCAAGAAGATCCCCAAGCCGGGATTCCCAAAGCGGCCCTGCTGGCCTCGGCCTTTTTTGTCGCCTCCTGGATTCATATTCCGGTGCCGCCCACCAGTGTTCATCTCATCTTAAACGGGCTGCTGGGGGTGGTCCTGGGTTACTATGCCTTCCCGGCCATTCTGATCGGTCTCTTCTTCCAGGCGATTATGTTTCAACACGGCGGCCTGACTACCTTGGGCGTCAACGCCACGATGATGGGCGTGCCGGCTCTACTCGCCTACGGTCTCTTTCAACTGCGCGGGAAACTGGGCCGGCCCAACAGCCAATTTTTAACCGGTCTGTTTGGTTTTCTGGGCGGCACGCTGGGGCTAGGGTTGGCGGCGACCATTGCCTTTTACATTCTGATTACCACCATTCCGGCCAACATCGACGTCGCCGCCGAGCGGGCCAGCATCGTTACCCTGATGATGGCTCACGTGCCATTGGCCCTCATCGAAGGTGTCTTCACCGCGATGCTAGTCGTCTTCCTGCAAAAGGTTAAGCCGGAACTGCTCGAAGCCGTCAGTTCGCAGCGGCAGCCCCACCCCGTCTCATAAATGGACCTTGGCTTAGAAACCTACGCTAACTTAGAGTCACCCCTTCACCGCTGGGGCGTCAAGCAAAAGTTGATCGGTCTGACCGTCTTAATTTTTGCCTTTGCCTTCGTTCAGCACCTGATCATCCTGCCGGCCATGCTGCTCGTCACGGCCGTTATCTTCGCCGTATCCCGGCTGCCGCTCGATTTTTTAATGCACCGCCTGCGCTATCCCGGTATCTTTGTCGGAGCCCTGGCGGTGGTGCTGCCGCTCTTCTCTGGCTCGACGGTGCTGGTCAGCCTGGGTCCGTTAGCCATCCGCCAAGAGGGGCTGCTGGCCTTTGTCCTGATTTTTGTAAAGTTCATCTGCATCTTGACCCTCAGTTTGGTCTTGTTTGGGACCGCACCCTTTCTCAAAACGATCAAGGCCACCCGTTCGCTGGGTCTTTCGCCGATTTTGGCCGATATGATGCTGCTCAGTTATCGCTACATCTATGAGGTGGCGGCCGATCTAACCAAAATGCAGACCGCGATGCGGCTGCGCGGCTTTCGCGCGCACGGCTTCAGCCGGCGGACACTCAATGCCCTGGCGATCCTGGCCGGCAGTCTGCTCGTCCGCAGCTACGAGCGCTCCGAGCGGATCTATAAAGCCATGATCTTGCGCGGCTACGGGCGAGCCAAGATTTCTTATGAAGAGTTCCAAGCGCGACCTTACGATTTACAAGTAATGGCGCTTATGATCGCGGTGGCAACCGGTTTCGTCATCGCCGAATTGGCCGCGCGCGGTCTTTGAGGAGATGGGTGGCATGGAAAGTTTTATCTTGACGAACACGGTCAGAATCATTCTAGCCCTGGCGGCAGCGAGCGGCACGGTCTATCTTCTCTGGTCAAAGCTGCAAAGTGAATTGCGCTCCGCTCAATTACTGGTGATGGGCTTAGTGGTGACCACCGCTGTTCTCCACTTTCTCTCCGGAGCCAATGACAATTTATTGATCTTAAACGGGCTGGGCTATATGGGCCTGTTGACAGCGCTTTACTTTCTCCCCTTGGGCCGGTTCGAGAACGCCCGGTCCTGGCTATACGGCGTTCTCGGCGGCTACACCCTTTTGACGATTGGGCTCTATTTTATGATCCACCCCTGGGGAATGCACGCCGGCGACGTCGATACGCTGGGCTGGTTTACCAAAATTGTAGAAGGGTTACTGCTTGTCGCCCTGGGCGTTGACTTCAAATACAGCTTGCAGCCCACCGCCTCGAGCGCCAGGCCAGCCAGCCGGCCAGTTGAGCTCGCTCCGGCGGTGGGGTTCCCCATGGACTCCGCTCCGAACAGTAATGGCAAGAGTAATCACGTCCCACCCAGCCTTGCCCCGAGTAGTCCGGCGCTCGAAGTCAAAGGGCTAAAGTTCTCCTACCCCGACAAACCCGGTGTCCTGAAGGGCCTTAACGTCAGCCTTTTGCCTGGCGAGCGCCTCGGCCTGATCGGGCCAAACGGCGCCGGCAAGACCACCTTTTTCATGTTGATCTGCGGCGTGCAAAAAGCGGAAGCCGGCGAGATCTCGCTCTTTGGCCAACCGGTCAAACACCGCGATTTTCACCCCGAAATCGGCATGGTCTTTCAGAACTCCGCCGACCAGTTATTTAGCCCGACCGTGCGTGACGACGTCGCCTTTGGGCCGCAAAATCTCGGCCTCGCCCCGGCAGCGGTGGAGGCCCGTGTCACCGAGGCCTTGACCACTACCGGCGTCATCGACCTGGCCGACCGGCCGCCCCATCACCTCTCCGGTGGCGAGCGGCGCATGGTCTCGATTGCCGGCATCCTGGCCATGCAACCCCAACTGATCATCTACGATGAACCAAGCGCCAACCTCGATATTCGCTCCCGACGACGGTTGATCAATTTCCTCAAGACCTCCTCCCAAGCCTATATTATCTCCTCGCACGATCTGGAGTTTATCCTGGAAGTGTGTGACCGGGTCCTCCTCCTTGATGAAGGCCGGATCATCGCCGACGGCGATCCTCGAGTGGTCATGGCTGATGCGGTTCTTATGGAAGCCCACGGTCTGGAAAAACCCCATTCGCTTCGGCCTCATCCTATTCCTCATCACAGCCCTTAGACTTCCCTGTCTAATACCTCTACGCTGCGTAAATATGTTATTGTTCTACTGAAGTTGTGAAGTCTCACCCAAATTAATATAATCAACGCTTGGAGGAGAACCATAAATGAAAAATTTTTTGGGTGTTTTGTTGATCGCTGGGACGCTTGCCACGCTGACTGCCGCTTGTGGCGCTCCAGCTCAGCCACAGACCGTGGTTGAGACGGTAATTGTGGTTGAAACTGTTGAGGTAGAAAAAGAGGTCGAGGTCGTGGTTACGGCCACACCGAACCCCGAAGCGGAGGCGCCAACCGCGGAAGCAGCCGATCAGGAAGTCGAGACAGAGGCAGACTCTACCGAGGACGCGAAAATCATCCTACGCGTCGGCACCGGTGACAGCGGTGAAGGTCTCACGCCTCACCAGGACATTATTGCCAAGTTCGAAGAAGAAAACCCGGATATTCTGGTCCAACTCGAAGCAGTAGCCGGTCGTGATTATTACGCTCGCTTGCTAACCCAAATTGCCGCCAATGACGCGCCCGACGTTATGCAAATCGGCGACGACGCTGTCCCTCAGTTTGTCGATAGCGGCGCATTCCTGCCCCTTGACGACTTCATCAACGGCGAGTATCCCCTGGACTTAAGCATCTATTTGCCCGGAGTCTTGACCCCCGGTCAGTACAATGGTCAGCAGTATCTCCTGCCTAAAGATTTCTCCCCGCTGGCGGTCTACTACAACAAAAAAGTCTTTGATGAAGCTGGCGTCGATTACCCGCAGGATGGCTGGACCTGGGACGAGTTTCTGGAGACAGCCCAAGCCCTCACTCAAGACACCGATGGCGATGGCCAGACCGATGTCTGGGGCGTCCAGTTACCCGGCCCCTGGACCACCGGCTTTGAATATTGGGTCGCAGCCACCGGCGGCAGTCTGATTAGCGAAGACGGTAGCCAGTTCGTTGGTTTTCTCGACTCGCCGGAAACGCTGGCAGCGGTCCAGTTTTACGCTGATTTGTACAATACTTACCAGGTTGCCCCCCCACCGGCCGATATGAACGTCTTTGGCGGTGGCAACAGCGAGTTCGATAACGGGCAAGCCGCCATGCGCATCTTCGGCCGGTGGCCGCAAAGCGGTATAAAAGAAAACCCAAATATCGATCTCGGCCTGGTTGGGATGCCGCAGCAAGAGGCCCGGGCCAATGTCCTCTTTTGGGGTGGTTTTGGGATTTACAGTGGGACGGAAAACCCCGAGGCAGCCTGGCGTTTCCTACGCTTTTATGTGGGTGAGCAGGGGGCCGAGATTTGGAAAGACTGGGCCTTGCCAGCAGTGGCTGCGGTGGCCGACGAGTCAGGTCTAACCGATGACCCCATTGAAGGCGTCTGGCTAAATGAATTGAATTATCTGGCGCCTCGGGCTTATACTTACACCCCCTTTTGGGGTGAGGTTGCCGATCCGGCCTTGCGCCGCGTCCTGGAAACCGCGCTCCTCGACCCCGAAGCTGACCTCGAGACCGTGCTGGCCGAGGAAGCTCAGAACGCTCAATCTGAGCTAGAGTTGGTGCAGTAGACGCCGTCGCTGGTATCATCAGGAGTTCAAAATAGTCTTTTGGACTCCTGATTTTCTTTCCAGGAAAGCTTCATGATTAGACCCACCAAACAGGGTGCCTTGGCCCGGCGCGAGACCGTGCTCTTTTACCTCTGCATTTCGCCCTGGTTGCTTGGCTTTGTCCTCTTTGTGCTAGGGCCGATGATGGCTTCGCTAGGCATTAGTTTTACCCGCTGGAACTTGATCGATACTCCCCAGTTTGTGGGTCTCGACAACTTTGAGCGAATGTTATGGCATGACGCCCGTTTCTGGCAAGCACTCAAAGTCACTACCCTATACACGGCGCTCTACGTCCCAACCGAGCTGATTGGCGGCTTGCTGCTAGCCCTGTTGATGAACCAGAATGTGCGGGGCATCAGCCTCTTTCGAACGATCTACTATCTGCCGTCGGTGTTGTCGGGTGTGGCTTTTGTGGTGGTCTGGATGTGGTTGCTTCATCCGGATGCCGGCCTGATTAACAATGGCCTCCGGCTGATAGGTCTAAACGGACCGCGCTGGCTAACCAACCCGGATACGGCCTTGTGGGCCCTGTGGCTGATGAGCCTCTGGGGTTTGGGACGCACCGGCATCATCTACCTGGCCGGGTTACAAGACGTGCCCCGGGAACTCTACGAAGCGGCCGCCATCGACGGGGCAACAGCCTGGCAGTCTTTCTTTAAGGTCACCGTACCTTTGATTACCCCAACTATCTTCTTTAATCTCGTGCTCAGCCTCATCGCCACCTTTCAAACCTTCACCAGCGCCTTTGTGGCGACCGACGGCGGGCCGCTCGACTCGACCCTATTTTATGTCCTCTATCTCTACCAACGAGCCTTCGTCAACTTTCGTATGGGCTACGCTTCGGCCATGGCCTGGGTCTTGTTTTTGATCATTCTTTTGTTCACACTGCTGATTGTCCGTTCAGCCCGGCGCTGGGTCTATTACGAGGGAGAGCGAACTTAAATGTCTAGCCAACCGATCGGCTGGGCAACGCGCCGGAAAGCGAGCCAAATCGCCGCCACAATGCTGCTGGTTGGCGGGGCCATCATTTTTCTAATCCCCTTTGTCTGGATGGTGTCTTCTTCCCTAAAACCTAATTACGAGATTATGGCTGTACCGCCCACCCTCTGGCCCAGCGAGCTGCGCTGGTCAAATTATGTCGAAGCGTTGACTTACGTGCCGTTCGACCGCTATGCGCTCAACACTATGATCATTGCCGTAGTAACGATTATCGGCCACCTGTTTTCATGTACTTTGATCGCTTACGGCTTCGCCCGGTTGCGAGCACCCGGCCGAGACGCGCTTTTTGTGGTCGTGCTGGCGACGATGATGCTACCTTACCCGGTCACTATGGTGCCACTCTATATGCTATTTAACGCGCTCGGTTGGATCAACACTTTTCTCCCCCTTACCGTCCCGGCTTTCTTCGGCAGCCCTTTTTACATCTTTTTGTTGCGACAATTCTTTCTCACTTTGCCCCGCGAGTTAGAAGACGCCGCCCACATTGACGGGGCTAATCTCCCGCAGATTCTATGGCATGTGATTTTGCCACTG
Source organism: uncultured Chloroflexota bacterium (assembly GCA_937864185.1). GTDB lineage: Bacteria > Chloroflexota > Anaerolineae > 4572-78 > J111 > JAGRBY01. The sequence goes on along the minus strand of CALMIS010000111.1, from coordinate 7,314 downwards.
TCACTACCTGCCCTGGCCACGGTCTCGATTTTTACTTTTCAAACCGCCTGGAACGATTTCCTTCCCCCGCTTATCTACCTGCACGATCAACGGCTATACACCGTATCATTGGGGCTAAACTTCTTTCGCTCCACCTACGACATCAACTGGGCTTATTTGATGGCCGCCTCGTTGGTAACGATGCTGCCGGTGGTGATCGTTTTCTTTTTGGCGCAACGGTTATTTATTGAGGGGATTACGTTTAGCGGAATAAAGGGGTAGTTTCTGGCTATGACTGCCGCTCGATGAATCCTGGTCATCGTTGGGCACGGGCAAGCAACCCGGACACCAACCCATCACCACCATGTGGTGAGCATCGGCCAGAAAGTTATAGTCAGTCTTGAGCTTTTCAACCATCGGCTCAAATAGACTGCTGGGCAAATCAATAGTCTTGCCGCATATTCGGCAGACCGCATGGTGGTGCGTGCCATGCGCTCGTAAGGCATAGTGCGTGGTCGAGGTGCCCATATGCGACTCGGTCACCATGCCCAATTCCTTCAGCAGATCGAGGGTCCGATAGACGGTCGCTAGACTAATGTAAGGGTTGACATCTTTGACCACGCCGAAAATGTCCTCGGCGGTGATGTGTCCGGATAAGCCTTCAATAGCTTCTAGGATAATTGCTCGTTGAGGCGTAACCCGCAGGCCTCGCTCCTTGAGGTCACCGACGAGGATGCTTTGTCCAGCCATATCTCTTCCTGTTTTTTTGAACTTATTTGCAACTGCGTTACACTTACACGTGATAATAGCACAAACTAACCATTTGTCAATCATTTGCACAATGCCGGGGCTCAAAAGCCTGTTATTGACGGACTAACAAGCCTTCATGACGACAGCCATAGACAAATTCATCGACGTTGGCCTCAAGCTTCATCTGCGCGATTGGCCCGGTGAAAAAACAGCCTTCATTTTGCTGCACGGTCTGGCCAGCAACTGCCGGACTTGGGACGGTGTGGCCCACCATTTGGCCGCCGCCGGCCATCGGGTGGTGACCGTCGATCAGCGCGGTCACGGTCTCAGCGATAAGCCGGAGGCTGGCTATGACTTTGCCACGATTGCCGGAGATTTGCAGCGCTTGCTGCTTGCCTTGTCGCTGGAGCAGCCGATCCTGGTCGGCCAATCCTGGGGCGGCAACGTGTTGCTCGAGTTCGGCCGGCACTATCCTCAACTAGCTCGCGGCTTGATCTTTGTCGATGGCGGCTTTCTTGATCTGGGCCGCCGGCCGGATGGCACCTGGGAGCAGATCTCCGAGAAGCTCCGGCCGCCCAATTTGACCGGCACTCCCCGCGAGTTAATCAAACAGCGCCTGCGCACTTACCATCCGGATTGGACTGAAGAGGGCCTGGAGAGCACCCTGGCCAACTTCAAGACCCTCTCCGACGGCACGGTTCGGCCCTGGTTAACACTGGAGCGCCACATGCGGATCTTGCGGGCGATTTGGGAGCAAGATGTTCAGGCTATCTTTCCCCGAGTAACGGTCCCGGTTTTAATCTGTGCCGCCGGCGACTCCAAGAATCCGGATTGGACTGCGGTGAAGTGCCATCAGGTCGATGTGGCCGAACGTCTGCTGCCCCGGGTTAAAGTTCACTGGTTTCTCGACACCGATCACGATATCCACGTTCAAAAACCGCAAGCCCTGGCCCACCTTTTTTTGGCTACTCTGGCGGACGGCTTTTGGCGCGATTAATTTGAAAAAATGAGCTTGGGCAGCTATTCTTTGTAGGATAAGTCTCATTGGAGCTAATCGCAGAGATTGGCTTGGAACCCTGTTTGGCCGTTGGGCCAAAAAATTTTTGCAACTGGTTTCGCAAGTGAATATCTCTTGCAAAAGTTTTCAGGAGAAGCTATTAAGATTAAGGAGAAAAGGCTATGGCCGTTCAACCGGGGTTGATTACCCTACTCGGTTCCGGAGAGACCGCCCCCAGCATCCGCAAAGTCTATCACGGGTTATTTGAACGGATGACCGAGCCGGTCAAACTGGGTATCTTGGAGACACCGGCCGGCTTTGAACCCAACTCGGCCAAGGTCGCCCAAAACATTGCCGACTTCATGAGTCACCGTTTGCAAAATTTTAAGCCCGAAATCGATATTATCCCCGCCCGCAAGCGTGGGACCAACTTCAGCCCTGACGATCCGGCCATCGCCGCCCAACTACACGACCGCAATGTTATCCTGATCGGGCCCGGCAGCCCCACGTATACCGCCCGCCAACTCCGCGATAGCCTCACCTGGCAAACTATGATCGCCCGTCACCGGCTGGGGGCGCATATGATCTTTGCCAGCGCGGCTACCATTGCCTCGGGTTACCAGGCGCTGCCCGTGTACGAGATTTATAAAGTCGGTGAGGACCTACACTGGCAACCCGGCCTTGATTTTTTCGCGGCCTTTGGTTTGTCCCTGGTCTTCATCCCGCACTGGAACAACAACGACGGCGGCGATGACCTCGATACCAGCCACTGCTATATGGGTACCCAGCGCTACGACCAACTGGTCGCCCTGCTGCCTGACCAACCGACCCTGGTGGGCCTGGACGAGCACACGGCGCTGGTGATTGACCCGGTGGCAGAGTGTTGCCGGGTGATGGGAGTCAGCCATATCTGCGTCATCCGCGATGGCCAGGAGAAGTTATTTCCCAACGGCTCCACCTTCTCGATCCACGAACTGGGCGATTTTCGCATGCCCGAGCCGTCTGCCGGCCTACCGCTCGACGTTTGGCAGCAAGTGGTCCAGGCCCAACCCCAGGACCAGGATCAAACCGGCGACGGCGCCACGCCCCCGCCGGAAGTGCTGAAGCTGGTCGAACAACGGGAGGCGGTGCGGGCCCGCAAAGACTGGGCGGCCTCGGATGCCATGCGAGCGAAAATTCAGACCTTGGGTTGGAAAGTCGTTGACACGCCGGACGGATCGTTGCTAGAGCCGGTATAAGGAATAGAAATATATGTCTACCCATTCACACGATGATCATCAGCATGATCATGAGCAGTCCGGCCACCATCACGAGCACGGACCGTCCGGCGTTTGGGGGTGGCTGCTTTCGCTCTTTCACCTGGGCGGGCACGAGCACCACCACGGGGCCGAGAGCCTCGTCGCCGACGATGCCTTTGCCAGCAGTCAGGAAGGCATCCGCACCATCTGGATTGCCCTCGGCCTGATGGGGGCGACCACCCTTTTTCAAGTGATCATCTATCTCTTCGCCGGCAGCGTCGCCTTGCTAGCCGATACAGTCCATAACCTGGGCGATGCGCTCAACACCTTGCCCCTACTGCTGGCTTTTCGACTCTCCGGCCGGCCCCCCAATCGACGCTACACCTACGGTTATCACCGGGCCGAGGACGTGGCCGGCGTGATCATCGTTTTATCGATCGCCTTTAGCGCCGGCTACGTCTTTTGGGAGTCGTTTCAAAAGTTCATCGACCCCGAGCCGATCCGCAACCTTGGGGCGGTGGCGGCCGCCGCCCTCATTGGCTTTCTGGGCAACGAAGCGGTGGCCACCCTCCAAATTCGCACCGGCCGCAAAATCGGTTCGGCGGCGCTGGTGACCGACGGGCTGCACGCGCGCACCGACGGGCTGACCTCGCTGGCGGTCTTGATTGCCGCCGGGGGAGCCTGGCTCGGCTTTCCCCTGGTCGATCCGATCATCGGCCTGCTGATCGGCTTGGCGATTGTGTTGATCACCCGCGATGCCATCGTCTCGGTCTGGTACCGGCTGATGGACGCCATCGAGCCGGAGCTGTATGACCAGGCCGAGCAAGCCCTTCAGCGCCAGATCAAAGAATTTGAGGATATCAAAGAGATTCGCCGGCTGCGGCTGCGCTGGCTGGGCCACCGGCTCAATGCCGATTTAGTGCTGGCCGTCGATCCGCAGCTCACCACGGCCCAGAGCCATCACCTGGCCGAACAGGTGCGCCACCGGTTGTTTGATGAAATGCCGCTGCTGACTGAAGCCATCACCCACGTCGAGCCGTGGGATCACGGCGTGGAGCAGTTTCACCGCCTCACGGCTAAGCGTGAACCGGTACCCAAGCCTTTCGCGGAGGAGTAGCAGCCGGCAGTCACCCCCCGCCTTCGACGAGTTCAGGCAGCGGGGTTGTTATTCCGAGACGGCCGCCTTTGTGGTAAAATGCCCGGCGTAACTTTTCCCCAAGGTCAGCACGGCTCGTGAATTACACGCATTTAAGTGACGAAGCCCTCCTTTTCCTCATAGCCCGGGCTCAGCCCCAGGCCCTCCAAGAGTTGTATGAGCGCTACAACCGCCTGGTCTTCAGTCTGGCTTTGGGGCTGGTCGGGGACCGGGCCCTGGCCGAAGAGATTACGCTCGATGTCTTTACCAAGGTCTGGGACAGAGGTGAAACCTATCGCGCCGACCGGGCTAAGGTCAAATCTTGGTTGACCACCATTGCCCGGAATCAAGCCATTGACATGCTGCGCCGCCGCCGCATTCGCCTGGACGGACACTCGCTCGGTTGGGAGCAGTTAGCCTCGCTGCCCGGCGACAGTCACCTCCAGCCTGAAGATGAAACCGAACGCTCGCTCCGCCGGGAGCGGGTTCGGGCCGCCGTCCGGCAGCTCCCCCCCGATCAACAAAAGACGCTGGCGTTGGCCTACTTTAGCGGTTACAGCCACCGCCAAATCGCCGAAGCGCTCGACCAGCCGCTGGGCACCGTCAAAACGCGGCTCCGGCTGGCCCTCCAGAAGCTGCGCCAGATCTTGCACGATGAAGGGCTGGAGTAATAGATCTAAAAGCCTTGGGCGTGCGTATGATTTGTATAGAGGAAGTAATAGGACGTTCGGATGACTGAGCACGATCAAGTTTTGGAGTTATTGCCGGCCTTTGTCTTGGGAAGTTTGGATGAAGCAGAAGTTATCTGGGTGGTCGATCACCTGACCGGCTGTGAGCGCTGCCGGCTTGAGGCGCAGGCCTATCAGACTGTGCTCGATGAACTGGCTCTAACCGTCCCGGAGGCAGCCCCCTCACCGGAGTTGCAGTCCCGATTGCTGGCCCGCCTGGACCGGCGCGAGACGACCGGCCCGGTTCCCCTCCGCCCGGCTCCCCCGCGCGCCCCGCTCCTGAGCTTTTGGCAGCGGGCCGGGCTGTTCTGGAGTGTCGTTAGCTTGCTGCTGGTGCTTGGTTTGAGCCTCAGCAATCTCTTGCTCTGGCAGCGGGTCACCAGTCTGACCGGCCCTGCCGCCCCCGACCAGATGCACGCTATCCTTTTAAGCAGCACCACGGCCGCGCCGCAGGCCAGCGGCTATCTGCTCATTAGCGCCGATGGCGATCGGGGCGCCCTGGTCGTCGATGATCTGCCGGTTCTACCCGCCGGCTCTGAATATCAGTTGTGGCTTATCCGGGACGGCCAGCGCACCAGCGGCGCTCTCTTTTCGGTCGATGAGGCTGGTTACGGCTTAACCTGGATCACCGCCCCGGACTCGCTATTCTCTTACCCGGAGTTTGGCATCAGCCTCGAACCCAGCGGGGGCAGTCCCGCCCCGACCGGACCGAAAGTGCTGGGCGGCACTCAGCCCTAAGATCCCCGCTTTGTCTTCCCAATTTACGCGCCTGATACATCCAAACCCGGCCAGGCTGCGTATATATTAAAAAGCTGGCTCAATATTAAACCCAATACACGGGAAGCTTAGGAGCAGAATTTGATACATCTTCGTCGGATGCTAGTGGTAGTTGTGGCCGTCCTGGCCGTGGCCAACTTTACAACCTCTTTGGCCCTGGCTCAAGACCCGGCTAACGGTAAAGTGATCTATGAAGAGACGGTTTGGCAGTGCAGTCGCTGTCACGGGGAGCAGGCCGAAGGGGCCTGGTCTCGACCGCTGTCCAACAGTACCCTGACCGAACAAGAGTGGATTGACCAGGTTCGCAACCCGCGCCGCAATATGCCGGCCTTCTCCGCCTCGCAGATCTCCGACGAGCAGATTCTCGATATTCGCGCTCACATCCTGACCCTACCGGCCCCAGCCGCCGACTTTGCCCCCAGGGATCCGGGCACCTCCGACAATCCCGGCCAAAATGTCTTCTGGCAAAAGCGCTGCGTGGCCTGCCATGACCCCGATACCGGCCCGATGAACGGCTATGTTGAGCGGGGCGAACAACCCACCGTTCAGGGGGTCATTGCCCAACTGCGCACGCCGAAAAATCGGATGCCGGCCTATAGCGAAGCCCAGGTCAGTGATGCCGATGCCACGCTGATTGCCAACTTCCTGGTTGAACAATTTGCCCAACACGCAGCCCCGGCCACCCTGCCGACCTCCGGCAGCGAGTCCGCGCCCATCTGGCCGGCCTGGCTTGTCTTCGCCGGCGGAGTTATCGCGGCCGGCGGCTTTGTCTTGCGCCGGTTTGTGACCCGCTCGACAGCGCGGTAGTTACTCTGATCAGGCTAAGACCGGTGAGGTTGGTAAATCTCACCGGTCTTTCCACCCAAACGTTGTCCAGACTGACGGATGTAAACCAACCAATCAAAGAGGGAGCGCCCGCTTGACGCTCCCTGTTTTTTGTAAGGTGATATGGACTTTTTAAACCAACTGATCACAGCGGTAACCGAGACTCATCCCTGGCACGTGCCGACGGTTCACTTTCCGATTGCCCTGACCGCGGCGGCGCTGCTGTTTCTGCTCCTGGCCCTCTGGCGGCGGAATGAGTTGCTGGAGCGCGCCGCCTTTTACAACATCAGCCTGGCCGCGCTGAGCACTATCCTGGCCGGCGTCACCGGCTATCGGGACTTCGTGGTCCGGTACGAGGGCGACGCGCCCTTTATCAACGCCAAGATCTTTATGGCCATCTCCTTGTTGGTCTTGACCGGCGGGCTGGCCTTGAGCCGCTGGCGGCAGCCGGAGCTGCTCTGGAAACCGTCGACCATGATCCTGTATCTGCTGGGCTTCGCCGCCAGCTTTGCCCTGGCCTCCGTCCTTGGTTTCTTGGGCGGCGTAATCCTGTACGGCTTCTAGGAGGCGCACGATGGACTCATTCTGGCGAACCAAAGCCGCGTCACTGCCTGAGCGGCGACTCCGCTGGCCTGCCCCGCTCAATATCCTGACCCAACTGGTCATAGCCACGCTGGTCGGCGGCGTGTGGGGCGGGCTCTTCTTCGGCTTCTTGGCGCTGACCAGGCACGAGCCAGAGCCGCTGCCCGCCTCGTCGCCGGCCGCCGAGAGGGCCGCCGGCCCGCCGCCCGCCGCCCCGACCGCCACGCTCACCCCGCCCCCACCGAGCCCGACCCCCGCGCCTGCCGGCGAGAGCGACCCCACCGTTTGGCCCCCCCCCCCCGA
>CALMIS010000110.1 GCA_937864185.1 uncultured Chloroflexota bacterium | reverse complement strand
TGCTCCCCGATGACCGCCGCCAGCTTGCGCCGCAGCGAGCCGACCACCGGCCGCACCAGCCGCCCGGCTTCGTTGGTCTCCTCCGCGGTTAGGCCGTAGCCAGGATGGACTTGGCCAGATGGTCCCGGATGCCCACCGAGCGGGCGTAGCGCAGGTCGCCGTCCGAGACATAGTCGCTGAGCAAGCTGAAGGGGATCAGGTCCAGGCGGGGGTCCTTCTTGAGCAGGCGATAGAACTCGTAGGCGGCGCCGGGTGGGTCGCCGCTGTCGGCCAGGATGAGGCTGACCGGGTGCCGGTGCAGCAGCCGGAGGGCGGTCTCAAAATCAGGGGCGACCAGCACCTCCTCGTCGCCCCGGCCCAGCTTTTCCTTGAACGCCTGGGCAGCCTTGGGCTGGCTGTCGATCAAGAGTAAGGTTGACATTGGCATTTCCCTTTCTTTCAAACTAAAGCGGCTTGCTTCCAGTCTACCAGATTTTGGGGCAAAGCAGTGTTGCGAAGTATTACAATTTCGTTCGAAGTATTGCGATTTCGTTCGAAGTATTGCAGTTTCGTTCGAAGTGTTAGAGCGAGCGGCCGTTTCAAGCTCCTTTTTCCTCGAACCTTGCTTATGTGGGAAGACGGAAATGGCCGAGGAAAGGGGAAATCAACCCACCGATTTGGCCTGACGGACCTGGTCCCAGACGGCCGCGCACCTGCTCTTCCACCGTGATAATCGTGGTGGTCAGTGCTAACGGCGGTGTGGCCAAGACTTTACGTGAGGCGGAGCGGCTAGACGAGGTGGAACGTGGAGCGTGAGACCTATTTTTTCCACGTCCCACGTCCTACGTCCTACGCTCAAAGCAAAGGCTTAACGTAGGCCGGACTCAGCCACCGCTTCGCTCCTTCGGCCCGCCACCAACTTATAGCCCCGGCCCCGCACATTGCGGATGCAGTCCTGGCCACTGCGCTCTTGCAGCACATCATCGCCCGGCGAGCAAGCCGGTCGGAGATGATTGTGATTGATCCCCACGCCAGCCCACAAAAGTGGGCAGTGGGTAACGTGGTCGGCCTCGGGCGGGATTATGAGCGGATTGACCGGGCCCTGGATGCCCTGGTGCGGCTGATGATCAAGCGCTATGGCGAAAATGGCTACGAGTTTACCGACGCCATCAAGACTACCCTGTTTTCTTTGCAAAAACCACAAGGTTGGTTACAATCGTCTCAATGGTGGCGCCCTGTTTAAAGGGAATGAGTTGTGGATTTAGCCGATCAAGTCACGCGCACAAAAATCCTCCTCCCCCGCCGTCGCCCCGAACTTCTATCCCGTCAACGTCTGCTTGACCTACTTTACGATCTCCTTGACCATAAACTTGTGATTATCGCTGCCCCGGCCGGTTACGGGAAGACATCGTTGCTGGTCGATGCTGCCCACCGGTTGGAGCTGCCAGTCTGTTGGTTTGCCATCGACCCGCTCGATCGCGACCTGCAGCGGTTTATTGCTCATATCATTGCCTCAATCCAACAGCGTTTCCCCGCGTTCGGCGGGCGCTCAACGGCTGCTTTACAAAGCAACCCGGATCTAAGCCCTCAGCGTCTCCTCACCGTCATCATCAACGAGATTTATGATCAGATTCGAGAATATTTTTTTCTCGTCCTCGACGATTATCATCTCGTTGATAACAGTCCCGAAATTGTCCACTTCGTTAGCCAGTTTATTCAACAGGTTAGCGAGAACTGCCACGTGATCATAACCTCGCGCACGCTGCTCAGCCTGCCCGATTTGCCCTTAATGATTGGCCGCTCTCAAGTGGGCGGGCTTAGTTTTGAGGAGTTGGCCTTTCGGCCGGAAGAGATCCAGGCCTTGGTCTTGCAAAATCAGCACCAGACCATTTCTAAGTCCGAGGCTGAAGCGATGGTCCGGGTCACCGAGGGTTGGATTACAGGGCTGCTGCTGTCGGCTCAGGCGCTGCCACTCGACCACGTCAAATCGCGCGTGGCCCGTGTCTCAGGGGTAGGGGTGTATGAGTATCTGGCTCAGCAGGTCCTAGACCAGCAGCGACCCTCGGTGCGCGATTTCCTCCTACGGACCTCTCTCCTCGAAGAATTTGACGCTAATCTATGCGAGGTTGTGCTTGGCCCTGCCAGTTATGAGGATGGTTGGGGATGGCCGGAGTTGATAGACTTTATCCAGCGCCACAACCTTTTTGTTCAGCCGGTTGATCACCACGGCACCTGGCTGCGTTATCATCACCTTTTCCGCGATTTTCTCCAAAGCCGGCTGATGATGAAAAACCCTCAGGAGCACCAACGCCTTCTTCGCCGTCTGGCGGAGGTATACTGTGAACGCGAAGAATGGGAGCGAGGGCTAGATTTTTACTGCCGGCTGAAAGATTTCGCTGCCATCGCTGCTACCTTAGAGCGGGCCGCCTTATCATTGTTGCACGAGGGGCGACTCAAGCTGTTGGCCAAATGGCTGGCTGCGCTGCCGGCGGAGATGCTGCCGGCGCGTTTATTTCTCTTGGCGCTGCAGGGCTATGTGGCCTATCGATTGGGCCAATTGGACCGTGGACTAACGTTGTTAGGCCAAGCTGAGGCAGCCGCAAAAGAGCGGCAGGAGCCCCAGAACCTGGCTTGGGCTCTGGCCTGGCGCGCCATGGCGCTGAACACAGCCACCCACTATCATGCTTCGATTAAAGCGGCGAGTGAGGCTTTAGCGTTGAACGAGGCTGATAGCGGGTTAGATACTGCTAAAGTAGAAGCATTAAGAGCAAAAGGACTTAGTCTTTATGGACTGGGAGAACCAGAAGAAGCGCTTGGATCTCTCCAGCAGTCCCTGGAGCTTTGCCATAAACTCAAGGATTGCCCGGAGCAAAAACAAGGGCTCTTGTGCCTGGGATTAGGCATGATCTACGAAGGTTTAGGAAAATACACTAACGCTTTGGGATGGTATGAACAAGCGCTGACCTATATCCGCGGTCGCGAAAATGCCGTTTTCGAACCGTTGCTACTTAATAACTTGGGTGTCCTGTATCACTTGATGGGGAGTTATGAGCAGGCAATTTCTACCTTGGGAGAGTCGCTGCGGCAGGCAGAACAAAGCGGGGACGATCGAACCAGAGCGCTTGCGTTAGCCAGTCTGGGTGATCTTTATGCCGACCTTGATTTAACCGAGGCGGCCCTCAATCTTTATGTTCAGGCCTTTGCTATTTCCGAGCAAATTACCTTTCGTTTTCTCCTGTTTTACCTTAATCTGGCCAGAACTCGGTTAGCCAGGCTTGCCGGTGACCGAGCCGGCGCCAGAATGCTTTTGGCTTTGGCTAAGCAAGTTGCCCACCAAAGTGATGCGAGCAGCCTGCCAGGCGAATATTGGCTTGAGGCCGGCCAGCTAGCGCAGGCTGAAAAGCGGTTTCCCGAGGCGATTGGTAACTATAACCAAGCTTTAAGTATCTTCATAAAGGGTGATCAACATGTTGAGATCGGCCAAACTCGTTTTTATTTGGCTCTTAGCCACCATTTAAGTGGTGATAAAGATCTAGCGCAAGAAAATTTAGAAAAATCTCTCGCCCAGATCTCAAGTCTAGAGAACTGGCATTTGCTGGCCAAGATTGCTCGAAAAGAGAAGCAGTTTTGGCAGGATATGCCAGTTGATGCGGTAACCGCCCAGTTACTGAACCAATTACTCGCCAGCATTGCCGATTTTGAGAAACGCATTCCAAGTTTGCGGCGGCATCTCCGCCAGGAATTCGAAAACCTGGCCGTATTTCCGCCGGAACTGGCTATCCACACTTTAGGTGAGAGCAAAGTCGTCTTAAACAGTAAGATTCTAAGTGGTTCTGATTGGCAAGTTAAGAAAGCCCGGGATTTGTTTTTCTATTTGTTGGCTCATCCGGATGGGAAGACTAAAGAAACTCTGGGAGAAATCTTTTGGCCCGATCACTCTCCGGCGCAAGTGAAACTTCAATTCAAAAACACGATCTATCGGTTGCGGCGGGCCTTATTTAGCGATGTGATCATCCTTGATGAACAGACAGAGCGCTATAAATTTAACCGTAACCTGGACTATGAATACGATGTTGAAACTTTTGCGAAAAAGTTAACCAGCGCTCAAATGGAAACGGATAACCTCAGACAGATTGCGGCCTATGAGGAGGCAATCTCCGTTTACGGCGGTGATTATTTGCCTGACGTTGATGATCTATGGCCATTGGCCGATCGAGAAAGACTCCAAGCATTATATTTTGAGGCGTTGCTAAAACTGGCCGAGTTGCACTTTCAGGCTAAGAATTACGAGCCTGTCATCGACCACTGTCGCATAGCTCTGACAATCGACCCTTGCCTGGAGGAGGCCTGTCGGCTCTCAATGCGCGCCTATGCCGCGTTAGGAAATCGAGCCGCTGTCGTACGCCAGTTTGAACAGTGCCGGCTCAATTTGATGGCTGAAGTCAACACCGTCCCTTCCCCCCAAACCATAAGCCTTTATAAGCAACTGGCAGGCTCCCCTGAACCTTAAAAATTTTCTTTTGCGCTAAAAATCCCCGGCTTTTAGCCTGTTTTGCAGCCTACTTTGCAGCCTCCTCTCCGGCATAATTCACTTATCAACGTAAATATTGAATTTGAGGAGAGGTACATCGTGAAACGCACAATTACTGAATTGAAGGTGAGCTTGGCTGCGGTAAGGCCGCATCATATTCGGCTGGGTCTAGTGGCGATCTCCTTGGTTCTGTTTGTATTAAGTGCTGGAGCCCCTTCTAATGGCGGTCCCTAGATGGTATTACTTTTATTATCAATATTTTTAGGACTCGTAACCTCCCTAATTCGAGTCTGGTTGGGAGGGCGTCGATTGACCCCCCCCAACCTTTTTTATATTTGGCTGCTCTTTATCGCCTTCATCCCTCAAGGCCTAGCCTTCTACTGGCCTCTGACACGTGCTTCATTGAGTGATGATGCGGTAGCCGCATGTCTGGTTACGTCCCAATTATTGTTGCTGGTCTTTGCCTGGCTAAATCGGCGCCTGCCAGGCTTTTGGGCCCTTCTCCTGGGGTTGACCTTAAACCTGTTGGTCATTCTGCTTAATGGCGGATTAATGCCCATCAGCCCCGAGATGGCAGCGCAACTGATACCCAGTTCAGCCGATGCGATTCAAGTCGGCGAACGATTCGGCACAAGCAAGGACATTATTCTCCCCGTCGACCAAACCCTATTCTGGTGGTTATCTGATCGTTTCTATCTGGCTTTTGACTATCCATTTCCTTATCGTGTGGCCTATAGCCTTGGTGATGTTTTTCTTGCCTTGGGAGCATTCTGGTTACTATGGGCCTCCAGTAATAGTTTGAAGCTATCTCAAGAGAATACAAGTGTAGAGAAAGAAATTATTGCGAGGCACAACAATGACTCAGAGACCTGCTTATCCAACTGAAACAAATTCGGCTACCCAGGGATTAAGTCGTCTGGTGATGGCCGCGGTGGTTAATCAAACATTTTGCCAGTTGCTTTTAAATGATCCGGCCCAGGCCCTGGAAGTCGGCTATAGCGGCGAAACCTTTCAACTTACCCATGATGAACGCCGGACTGTCCTATCCATCCGAGCTACGTCCTTGGCTGATTTTGCCAGCCAACTCCTTGCCGCTGAAAACGATAACCACGCCCGGCGGCAAAACGGTCACAAATCTAATGGCAATGGTTATCAGGTTCACCCTTCATTAGTAAGGCAACAACTGGCCTCATTGAAAACGTGAGAGGAGGAGTTGCCACGAAAGTCGAGATAAAAAAATTGGCCCAGCTAGCCAATTCCCAAACTCAACCCAATAGAATCAATATTTTATTAGCTGAAGATGATGAATACAATAGTGAGGTGGTTAGCCGGTTTCTAACAGCCATCGGGTACAGTGTCGCTGTGGCCAGAGACGGGCTTGAAGTCCTGGAAATGGCCCAAGCTGCAATCCCAGACCTGATTTTGATGGACATCAGAATGCCGCACTTGAATGGACTGGAAGCTATTCGCTGTTTACGATCTATGCCTCATCTGAGTGCAATTCCCATCATCGTTGTGACTGCCCTGGCTATGCCTGAGGATCGAGAGAAGTGCTTGGCTGCCGGCGCCGACGAGTACCTGAGTAAGCCATTTCGGCTCTTTGAACTACGGAGGGCTATGGAAAGACAGCTTGCCGCCCAACAAAAAAGCCTTCAGTTACTGCCCCTGCTTACAGATTTTGTAACCCAGAGTCACCAAGCCTAGTAAAATCTAAAGACGTAGAAGAAGTTCTAGACCTTTGCCTTAGCCACCACGTAACTTAGCTTAAAGCATAGTCTGGAGATGGTTTTTTACCAGCCAACTGCTCGCTTCAAAGAAAGCGTAGGTTCGGCGCAAGGGCTCAGGATCTAACTGCCGCACCGATTTGACGGCAGACTGGTAGATCACGTGCTCAATCTCCTCAATCCGAGTTAGAAGCTCAGTGGGCAAAGTGGGCACCGAAACATCCTCATATGAAGGTTTGCGTTGAGGAAAAGTGACAGCTTCGGCTGGCAAGCGTGGCACCGCGGCTAAAGCAACCAAGGCATGATGGTAAAACACCAACTGCGGGCCTAAACTTTCGGGTTGCCTCGAAGGGGTTAGAAGCCAGTTCATCTCTTCTACCCATTGCCAGTCCAACAAAATATGCTTGACTAAATCTCTTAGATCAGCCAGACTGGTGTGGGGCGTCGTGCGTTGGCTCAAGATGAAGCCCTCCCGCACTTCACCCATATGCTCCAAAGCGCTGGTAAATGACTCAGCGTGATCATCCAAACGGGCCCGGCCGCCCCCTTGATCTTCCCCGCGAACCATTTTGGCGAGGGTTTGCCGGGTCGATGTGACCACTTTGGATAGATCGCGCAGCGCTTCACGCGTGGCGTTTAGATCCCCTATACCAGGCATAACACCTCCATAGAACTTGGTTTAACCTATGTTTTTAAGTGGAGTTAGTAATCGGAATTTCTTGCCACCTATTTTACAACAATTATGTTCATTTTCAAGCCCTCATTTGTCCAAATAAAAAAGGGACACCACGGTGGCGTCCCTTTTTTGGTTTTTTAAGTCTCTCTTTAGTACTCAGGCATCGGCGGAGCGGCCGGTTTTTCCTTTTCCGGGGCATCGGTAATGAGGGCCTCGGTGGTTAAAATCATAGCCGCGATAGAGGCAGCGTTGCTGAGGGCGCCGCGCGTTACTTTGGCCGGGTCAATGATCCCGTTCTTGACCATATCAACATATTGTTCGGCCATAACGTCAAAGCCAATGCGGGTGCTCTTTTCCGATTCTTGGCGGCGGCGTACTTCTTGAACCACTACCGAGCCATCAAAGCCGGCATTTTCTACAATTCCGCGCATCGGTGCTTCCAGGGCGCGGCGAACGATGTTGACGCCGGTCTCCTCTTCGACCGAGACAGCCTCCACTTTATCCAAGGCAGAGGCAACCGTGATCAAGGCTACCCCACCGCCTGGCACAATGCCCTCTTCCACTGCGGCACGAGTGGCGCTCAGGGCATCCTCTACCCGGTGCTTCTTTTCTTTCATCTCGACTTCCGTGGCCGCCCCAACCCCAATCACGGCCACGCCACCGGCCAATTTAGCCAGTCGCTCTTGCAGCTTTTCCCGGTCATAATCGGAGGTGGTGTTTTCAATTTCAGCTTTGATTTGATTGACCCGACCTTTGATCGCCTCTTCGGAACCGGCGCCACCGATAATAGTCGTGTCATCTTTTGTGGAGGCCACCTTATCGCACTTACCCAAATCGGCGAGAGTAACGCTATCGAGTTTGCGGCCCATTTCCTCGGTGATAACGGTTCCACCGGTTAGCACGGCAATGTCTTGCAGCATCGCTTTGCGGCGATCACCGAAACCTGGCGCTTTTACGGCCAGGACGTTAAAGGTGCCGCGCAGCTTATTGAGCACCAACGTCGCTAAGGCTTCACCATCGACATCTTCGGCAATGATCAGCAGATTGCGCCTGCCGACCTGCAACACTTTTTCCAGTACCGGAATTAAATCACCGGCCGCGGAAATTTTCTTGTCATAAATGAGGACAAACGGATCATCGAGGACGGCTTGCATGCCTTCTTGGTCGGTAATGAAGTAGGGGCTGATGTAACCCCGGTCAAACTGCATCCCCTCGACATATTCAGTTTCAAACTGGAGGCCTTTGCTTTCTTCCACGGTGATGACGCCGTCTTTGCCAACTTTGTCCATGACCTCAGCGATGAGTTCGCCGATTTCCCGGTTTTGAGCTGAGATTGAGGCGACGCTGGCGATTTCTTCTTTGGTATTGATGGCGATCGCCATGTCTTTAATCGCCTGGCTGAGGGCTTGGGTCGCCTTCTCGATACCGCGCTTGAGCAGCATCGGGTTGGAGCCAGCGGCCACGTTTCGTAGCCCTTCGTTGACAATGGTGTAGGCCAAGACCGTGGCGGTGGTAGTGCCGTCACCGGCGATGTCGTTGGTCTTGGTGGCGGCCTCTTTCAAGAGTTGAGCCCCCATGTTTTGGTAAGGCTCTTGCAACTCAATCTCTTTGGCTACGGTGACGCCATCGTGGGTCACGGTTGGCGCGCCCCACTTCTTATCCAAAGCCACATTGCGGCCTTTCGGGCCGAGAGTCGTCATCACTGCCTCGGCCAAAGTATCGATCCCTTTTTTTAACTGTTTGCGAGCCTCATCCTGAAAGACAAGTTGTTTTGCCATGATTGTTTCTCCTATTTATCTGCTTGTGATATTATTCTACGACGGCGAGGATATCGCTCTCGCGCAAAATGAGATGCTTAGAGCCATTATTCTTCACTTCCGTGCCGGCATACTTGGCGAAGAGAACCCGGTCACCTACCTTAACATCCAAAGGCTGGCGTTCGCCGTTATCCTTGCGCAAGCCTGCTCCAACCGCCAACACTTTGCCTTCTTGAGGCTTTTCCTTGGCGGTTTCGGGTAGCACGATGCCGGAAGCGGTCATCTCTTCCTGTTCAATCGGCTCAACCCAAACACGGTCACCCAACGGGCGCAATTTTAAAGACATACTTTACCTCCTATGATAATGGTAATGAGTTTTGGTTTAAATCGATGAGCTTGAGGCAGCTTTAGCTCTGAGAGGGCAAAGCGTATCAGCAACGAAGATGGCCTACAATTGCATGACGAGCTTTGCCTCTACAGTTGAAAGCCGTGTTTGCTAATGTGCTTAGTACAATCGCAGATTGTACACGGCCACTGTTAGAATTGTGTTAGAACTTCTGTTAATTTTTTGCCAATATTTAGTAGAAGAATATGAGCTAAACCTATGTCAATTTAAGCCCAGACTGTCTGGACTTTTACCCTAAAAAATGTTGGGACGCCCAGTAGCCCCACCTCTATGGGTTTTGTCGTTTTCACGCTAATTTGTGATTGGGAAATCCATTTCCTCTCGAGAATACCAAAGATTATGAGCAAGCTGAGAACCCTAGTGATCGATGATAGTGCTCAAATGCGCGAGTTTGTAACCAACTATATCCTTAAACCCCAAGGTTTTGAGGTGGAACAGGCGGCCAACGGGTTGGAAGGACTTCAAAAAGCGCTCAAGTACTTACCCGATTTGATCTTGACCGATTTTGAAATGCCGACTATGAGCGGCCTGGAATTCTTGCGCGAGCTTCGCCGGCACAACAGCCAGGTTCCCGTTATCCTCATGACCTCGCACGGCTCCGAGCAGGTGGCGGTAGAGGTCTTTCGGCTGGGAGTCCACGATTATTTAACTAAGCCCTTTGAAGCTCAAGAGATGCAAGAGGCTATCACTCGGGCACTGACCATTGCCCGCCTCCAACGCGATAAGGAGGCTCTAACCCAGCAGGTAATGCAAGTCAATGAGCAGTTACGCCAGCACATTCAGGATCTAAGTGCCTTGTACGAGATTGGCAAATCAATCGCCGCGCTGGTGCAGCCTGACAAACTGCTGGATCGAATTGTTAATGCCGTGCTGGTGGTGACGCATGGTCAGGAGTGTCGCCTGGTTTTGGTGGATGCCAAAACCGGTCAGGTTAAAGGGCAGCTACGCAAGACTCGTTCGGAATTATCAAATCAAAGGGATCTGCCCGCTACGGCCGGTGGTGCCGAGTTTAAGATTGGTCTGGTAGACAAACTCGAGCCCGAACGCTTGGCTGAGAAATCGCTTTCAGTGCCGCTAAAAGTAGGGGAGATGGTGCTTGGTCAACTGGCGATTAAGAAGCGGCTTCGAGGCGACTTTACCGAGCGAGATGTCCGCATGCTCCACATCTTGGCCGATTACTCATCGATTGCCATTCACAATATGCAGCTATTGCACCAACTGCAACGATCTAAGGAAGAAGAGAAGCAAAAAATTCGGAACTTATTTGAGCGTTACGTCTCGCCGCTGGTGGTAGAGCAGATGCTTAGCCGGACCGGCGAAATCCGGTTGGGCGGGTCACGCAAAACTATCTCGATCTTGTTTGCCGACGTGCGGGGATTTAGTAGTGTCGGCTCGCAACTCTCGCCGGAAATTCTGGTTGAACTGCTCAATCAGTATTTGCAGATCGCCGCCGACGCGGTGCTGGCCCAACAGGGAACCATTGATAAATTTATGGGTGATGCCATCATGGCCTTCTTTAATGCCCCAATCCCGCAAGATAATCACCCCCTGCGCGCCCTGCGGGCGGCGTGGGCTCTGCACCAGGCAGTGAAACACCTTCATCAGTGCTTGCCAAGCCCCTACCGTCTTCACTTCGGCATCGGAGTCGGGGTGGGGGAGGCCGTCGTCGGCAACGTTGGAACAGCTAAGCTGATGAATTACACTGCCATCGGCGATGCGGTCAATAAAGTCAAGCGCCTGCAAGAAAATGCCAAAGGCGGCCAAATTCTCATCGGCCAGGAGACTTATGACGTCGTTCAGGCTTGGGTTAAAGCCAGGCCCCTTGGTCACCTTTTGCTTAAAGGCCAAAGCCACTCCGAACCCGTGTATGAGGTTATAGAAGTGCGCTAGATGCCCTTATGCGCAGCCTCATCGATCAAGCCCTACTCTCGTGGTAAAGTGCAAACGATCGGCTCTAAAGACAAACCAGCCTGAGCTAATAGGGCAGTCATCAAAATCATAACATACATGCTCCAAACAAAAAGCGGCGCTAGGGAAAGGTGTTTGTAGAATCTCGGTCTCTTCTTCTGTCATCAATGTTGCTTTAACCGTCAATTCACCCCATTTAAGCAAGGCGTTATCAACGTTAGCAAACAAACCCTGCCAGGCGGCCACGTCCATTTCCGCTTCAACCATAGGCAGTTTTGAATCGTAAATCAGATACTCACGATGATAGAATATGGGTTCCCTACCTTTACTAAGCAGACGGCGGATAGAGATGATATTTTCACCCACCTTAACCTTAAGTTTGAGGGCGGTGACCGCATCCGCCGGCACAACACCCACCTCAAGCAGCTTGATCTGCAAGTCGGCGCCTGGCTTGAACAGCTCGTGTAGCTCCTGCAAATTAAAAGAGGCTGTGCTCAATTCCAACGCTTTTACAAAGGTGCCTCGTCCTTGCGCGGTGCTCACCACGTCCTGATCAACCAGCAAATTGATAGAGCGTCGCACCGTCATGGGGCTAACCTCATACTGGCGACACAACTTGGCCTCGGACGGAAGCTGATCACCTGGCCGGAACAAGCCTTTGGAGATTTGGCGTCTGAGAATGTTGGCTAGTTGGACATAGGCCGGCTCATACGCACTGCGATCTATAACATCGATAATTCTGGTAGGCGGATGCTCCTGATTAATTTTCATGGGTGTCCTTGCGAATAGTGAAATGGATCACTAACGATTGACAACTTCCCTATATAACTATATAATAGACTACCTTATCAGCCTTAAAATGTCAACGTCGATGCTCTAACTTTGTTTAGGTCAAAGAGGATAGCAAGCTTTGGAAGCTCTAAGCAACATTTCCCGGACTAAAGTTATTGCCTGCGCCACCGTCATTGAGGAAATGCTGCCCCTGCTCCCAGCCACAGTGACCTATGAAGTCCTTGATTTTGGCCTCCACCTCAACCCCGGCCACTTGCGCGACACCCTCCAAAAAACCATAGACGTCGCCAGCGCCCAGGCCAACCTTATTCTGCTCGGTTATGGCCTGTGCTCCATGGCGGTGGTCGGCTTAACCGCCACGAACTGCACTTTGGTGGTGCCCCGGGTTGACGACTGTATTGCTATTTTCCTTGGTTCACGGGCCGCTTACAGAGAACAATCCAATCAAGAGCCGGGCACCTATTATTTGACCAAGGGCTGGATTGAGGTGAGCGACACCCCTTTTGAAACGTATAAACGGCTGATCGAGCGATACGGTCAAGCCCGCGCCGAGCGGATGATCAAGTTGATGCTCAAGCATTACACCCGGTTGGCCTACATTGACACCGGTCAGCAAGACCAGGAGCGTTATCGAGACTATGCCCAACGCGCGGCCGAACAGTTTGGTTTGCGCTATGAGGAGATTGACGGCTCAGATGCGTTGGTCAGGAAACTTCTCTTTGGCCCCTGGGATGACGATTTTGTGGTGATCCAACCAGGCCAAACCATCAGTTACGCCGATTTCAAAACTACCGCCACGACGATGTGCAATCTACCAGGCGTGGTGCCGGCCCAACGCTAGAGGCAAGGTAGCGTTTATGTCTACCGGTTACACTTTTGAGGTTGATTTTGAACCCATCGGCAAACGGGTAGAAGTTGTAGCCGAGGCAAGCTTGCTCGATGCCGCGCAAGAGGCCGGTATCAACCTGACTGCAGCCTGCGGGGGCATCGGTAATTGTGGTCAGTGTCGGGTGACGCTCCTTGAAGGGGAGGTATCCCCTCCCACCGAGGATGAAGAATACATCCTGTCAGAGGTGGAACTGCATAGCGGGCAGCGGCTGGCTTGCAGTACTTATATCCAGAGCCGGGTCAAAGTGTATGTCCCCAAAAGTTCCCTGATCACCACCCCACGATTACAGGTTGAAGGTGAAAGCGGAGAACTGACCCTTGATCCGGTTATCTATGTCTACGACATTGACGTACCCCCGCCTACCTTGCACGATCCCCGTTCAGACTTGGAACGCATTGCCGACAGGCTGGCTCAGGTTCACCCCCAACCGGACATTGCCGCCGAGCCAGCCGTGGTACGCCAGATGTCGGCCTTGGCGCGGCAATATGGTTGGCAGATGACTGCCTTTGTGCGTGAGGCCGAGATTATCGGGCTGGCTCCTGTCGGGACTCGACCGGTGGGGCTGGCCGTTGACCTGGGGACAACCAAAATAGCCGCCTACCTGGTCGATCTATCGAGCGGTGAGGAGTTAGCCCTTAGCGGAGGCCTGAACCCGCAAATTGGCTATGGCGAAGATGTGATCAGCCGCTTGACCTATGCCCACCGCCACCCGGCTGGAGAACAAACCCTGACCACCCTGATTCGTCAAAAGCTTGATGAGTTGCTGGATGAGTTGACTCAACAGGCCGGCGTTTCTCGCACTCAGGTGGCCGATGTCTGCATTGTGGGCAACACCGCCATGACCCATTTGCTGCTGGAACTGCCGGTCCACCAGTTAGCGGTAGCGCCTTACGTAGCCGCTACCGGCGCAGCGGTGGACGTAAAAGCCCGGGAACTGGGGTTGACCATCGCGCCTGGGGCGTATGTTCACGTCTTGCCCTGTATCGGTGGTTTTGTTGGGGCTGATCATGTGGCCATGATTCTGGCTAGCGGCCTTGACCGGACCGAGCACGTTGTTTTGGGTATTGATATTGGCACCAACTCGGAGATTGCTCTGGCCAAGCCCGGTCAGGCTTTTCTGGCCTCGGCTTCATGCGCCTCAGGTCCTGCTTTTGAAGGGGCGCACATCAGTGACGGAATGCGGGCGGCAGCCGGAGCAATTGAAGCCGTTGAACTGACCGAAACCGGTCTTAACCTTAAAACCGTTGGTAACGTGCCCGCCATTGGTCTGTGCGGGTCGGGCATTGTGGATGCCGTGGCTGAACTTCGCCGCTGGGGAGTGATCGATGCGCGAGGCCGCTTCGATCGGGAAAACGGCCGGGTACGTCAGGGACGCCATGGTTCAGAATTGTTATTGATCCCTGCTAATCAGAGTGGCGGCAGTCGGGATGTGGTTATTTCTCAAAAGGATGTCAACGAAATCCAACTGGCCAAAGGGGCCATTCGAGCCGGGTTGGAGGCGCTGTTACAGGCGACGGATACCCCCTTGGAGGCGGTAGAAGAGGTTATTATCGCCGGAGCGTTTGGCTCGTTTTTGAATGTCAAGAGTGCCGTTGACATCGGTCTGTTTCCCCCGTTCCCAAAGGCGCGTTACAGGCAAGTGGGTAACGCCGCCGGCGTTGGGGCAAAGTCTGCTCTGCTGTCCGGGGCCGTCCGGATGCGGGCTCAACAGATTGCGGCTAACACAAACTATATCGAGCTAACGACCTTCCCCAAATTTAATCGCCTTTTTGCCCTAAGTATGTTGTTTCCCGCTGACCCAGTTCCGGCGGCAACCCAAGAATTAAAGGTCCGTCGTCAAAGAAAATAACCGTAACAACCTGGAGAGGAGTGCATGAAGATCATTGGCGAAAAAATCAATGGGACCCGAAAACAAGTAGCCAAAGCCATTACCGAGCGCGATGCGGATTTTATCAAAACCCTGGCCCAAAAACAGGCGGAAGCCGGAGCCACCTGGCTGGATATTAACGCCGGCACGCACCCCAACCAGGAAGCAGAGGATCTAATTTGGCTGATTGAAACCGTTCAGGCCGTTGTGGATACGTCTCTTTGTCTGGATAGTGCCAACCCCAAGGCGTTGGCTAAGGCGATTAAGGCGGTCAATAAAACGCCGATGATTAACTCGATCAGTGGTGAGCCGGAGCGGTTAGAGGGTATTTTGCCGCTGGTGGCCGAACATGGTTGTCAGGTTATCGCTCTGGCGATGGGTGGCAAGAAAATGCCGGATAGTATGGAAGCGCGGGTAGACATTATCCACAAAGTCATAGAAGCAACCCGCGCGGCTGGCGTTCCCGATGAGTATATTTACGTTGATCCGCTGGCAATGACCATCAGCACCAACATCCAGAGTGGGATGATTGCTTGCGATACTATTCGCGCCGTGCACCGGACCTATCCGGATGTACACTTTACTATCGGGTTGAGCAACATCTCCTTTGGTCTGCCGGCACGCTCATACATCAACCGGACGTTTTTAACTCTAGCCATGGCCGCCGGGCTGGACAGCGCCATTCTGGATCCCCTGGATCGAGACCTGCAAGCCGCGATCTTGTCTACAGCATTGGTCCTGGGTCGGGATCGCCACTGTTTAAACTACACCCGCGCCTATCGGGCCGGTGTGTTTGGTTCAAGCCACAAATAAAAAAGGAGAGACTTATGTCGCAGCAGCTAATTGAGGCTATCACCGATATGCGTGAGGATGACGCCCTGCAAATCACCGACGACCTGTTGGCCAGCGGGGCAGACCCGATGAGCATACTAGACAATTGCCGCCGGGCGATGGAAATCATCGGTCAGCGTTTTGAGGAAGGGGATTGCTTTGTGCCGGAGTTGATTTTGGCCGGCGAAGTGCTCAAAGAAATCTCTGCAAAAGTGAAGCCGCTAATGCAGGAAGAAGCCAGCACCAGCCAGAAATTGGGCAAGATTGTCTTTGGCACGGTAGAAGGTGATATCCACGACATTGCCAAGGATATTGTCGCCTTTATGCTGGATATCAACGGCTTTGAAGTCCACGATTTGGGGGTGGACGTACCGCCTGCAAAGTTTGTGGAAACGGTGCAACAGACGGGGGCAACAATGGTGGGCTTGAGCGGCTTTCTGACGCTGGCGTATGATCCGATGAAAGCTACGGTTGAAGCGCTTAGGGCTGCCGGGTTGACCGACGTAAAAGTGATGATTGGCGGCGGTCAAATTGATGACCAAATAAAGGTTTACACCGGAGCCGATGCTTATGGCCGGGACGCGATGACCGCCGTGTCGCTGGCCAAGCAGTGGGTAGGCGCCGCATAAAATGGTTGAGGAAAATACATTAACAAGTAAAGGAGGTAAATATGTTTACCGCCCCTGAAAATTGGAACAAGTTAACATCCGCAGAAAAACGGGATGCTCGTTTTGCCAGTTGGATGTCACCGGAGATGGAGTTTGCTACGCCGGAAGCAGCCGAGGCCTTTAAACAGCGAATCCAGATCATTAAGGCTGTCACCGATTTAAAAAAACCGGAGCGGGTGCCGGTAATTCCCTGGTTTGGCATATACCCGGCTACTTATGCCGGTATCACCCCCCGTGAGGCGATGTACGATTATGATAAGCTGGGTATGGCCTTTAAAAAATTCAACCAAGACTTTATGCCTGATGGGCTGGCCAGTGCCGCTCTGATGGGGCCGGGCAAAGTGTTCGATTTGCTGGACTACAAAATCTATAACTGGCCTGGCCACGGCACCCCGGAGGACACCAGTTACCAGTGCGTTGAAGGCGAGTACATGCTGGCCGACGAGTACGACCTGTTGATCAACGATCCCAGCGGCTATTTTATGCGTACCTTCCTGCCGCGCTCTTTCGGCGCGCTGGCTCCCTGGACCATGCTTAATCCCTTTACCGACATCATCGAACTGCCGTTTGTGGGGTTGGGGCTGATTCCCGTCGGTATTCCGCCGGTGCAGGAGTCGCTCAAAACTTTTATCGAAGCCGGTCAGGCGGTGATGGAGTGGATTTCCGCGGTCGGTCCCATCGACGGCGAATCGATTGCCACGCTGGGACTGCCCAGCATCATCGGTAGCTTCTCCAAAGCCCCGTTCGATATCATTGGCGACACGATGCGCGGCACACGGGCCATTATGTTGGATATGTACCGCCGCCCGGCCAAACTGATCGAGGCGATGGAGCGGATTGTGCCGCTGGCCATTGAAATGGGTGTACGCTACGCCACCGCCAGCGATACGCCGATGGTCTTCATCCCTTTGCACAAAGGCGCCGACGGTTTTATGTCGAACAAGGATTTTGAGAGATTTTACTGGCCGACCCTTAAGGCGGTATTGCGGGGTCTGATTGAGGCCGGTTGTGTGCCTTATCTGTTTGTGGAAGGCGGCTACAACCAGCGCCTGGACATCATCACCGATCCGGACATTCCCGCTGGCTCTACCATCTGGCTATTTGACCACACTGACATGAAAGAGGTCAAAAAGAAACTGGGTGGCTGGGCCTGTTTTGGAGGCAATGTCCCCGGCTCGCTGATGAAAGCCGGCACGCCGCAGGCCATCGAAGCCTACGTAAAAGGGCTGATTGACGAGGTGGCGCAGGACGGGGGGTATATCCTTGCCAACGGCGCGGTGTTAGACGACTCCAACCCGGAAAACCTGCATGCTTTGATTGACACGGGTAAATCGTACGGAGTCTACACATAGCCTAACAGTGGCGCAATAACGCCATCTTTATATCCTGGCCTATTTTAGGTATAACCAGGTCGGTCAACAACAACTCAATTCAGACCGGACGGTGGTCATGGTGGCGTCCTTACCGCTGGGAGAGAAGGAGCAGCCTCGTGACCACCGTTGCTGTCTGAACACCAGTGGTGATAGAAACGTCTGTTATCACTTTCTCGTTTCACAAACGAAAGCATCGCTGCCTAAAACGAAATTACAACTTCCTTTGATGTCACTTTTGTTCCTCCTGGCAACTAACGGACCCCAAAAACTACCCCACGTCGCTCAACAATACGATTGCTGTCACGGCCAGGGCGATCCCGATGAGATGGCCACGAGTGATCTTTTCACGCCAGATGATGGCTCCCAAACAAAACACCAGCAAGACCCCTACCGCTGAATAGAGGGTATAGGCAATGGCTGAGTGTTCGGCGAAAAATGGACTCTTTAAACTTTCTAGCAAAAAGTAACTGGTAAAGAAATTGGGAACACCAATGGTTAAGCCTGTCCAGAAATCACCGGTCGTCACTTTGAGGCGCTGAACCGCCACTGCGAGCCAAGAAAAGAGCATTGAAAAGGAAAAAAGTAGGGTTAGAAAGACAAATTGTTCTTGTCTGGGACCGAGATGGTTGAACAAATTGACCCACAAATCGACAAACCCAAAAATCAAGACCAGCACCGGAAAATACCATACCGCTTTCCAGTTCGACGAGTGCCACATCCTCACTTTGACCGGATTGAGCAGAATAAACGCACTCCCAACCGTCAAAATGCCGACACCGGTTCGCAGGGTGAGGTGTTCACTTAGAAAAAAAATGCCAAACAAGATCGGTATCACCAGTGCCAACCGGGAAATCGCCCCGGTCAGGGAGAGACCATAAATGGCTATCCCCCAGGTGTAAAGATAGAAGGCGCTGGGCCACAACAAGCCTCCACCCAGACCAAGCCAGAAGGTAGCGGCGCTCACCGACCACGGTTCAGCCGTAGTCCACAAAAATATCCACCCCAACACCATGGCCAAAATGTAGTTGCTGGCGATAAGCACTTCCGCCCGCCGTCCTTGTTGGCGGTAGATTTTGATCAATATGGCTATTCCCGCTGAACTTAGAATTGCTAATGTCAAATAAAGCACAAAATTAACCCTCACCGGGAGGGTATTGTACCACAACGCCTTAACTTCGACAGGCTTGCCGATGGGCGGTGTAACGACCCATGCCGGACGAACCTCCGGTCCCCAAAACGTTTTTTCCTTTAAGGCCTTGCATGGTTTAGTCCTTCATATTTGGGTTTAACGATTAGGATAATGACAGCTCTTTCGTTCCTGGTCATCCAGGGCCGAAAACAGATTATTCAATGACTCGGCCAGGGTGGGATGGGCAAAGACGGCGTCGCGGAGAGCGGTGAACGGGAGCCGGCCCATCATCGCCACTTGAAGCAGACTCGCGATTTCGCCGCCTTCCAAACCCAGGACAGCTGCCCCTAAAATCTGGTCAGTCTCGGCGTCAACGATGACTTTCATAAAGCCGCGCGTCTCGGTGACCTCGATGGCGCGAGCGACGTGGCTCATGGGCATTTTGGCGACACAGAAGGCTCGGCCCTGCTCCCGCGCTTCTGCTTCGGTCAAGCCTACCCGGCCGAGTTGGGGGTCGATGAAGACCGTATAGGGCACGAGCCGGTCAGTGGTGGTCGCCTGGCCGCCGCGGAGAAGATTGGTCCGCAGAATCCGGAAGTCGTCATAGGAGATGTGGGTGAACATCGGCCCGCCTTTGACATCGCCCAGGGCGTAGATACCCGGCACGCTGGTTTCCAAGCGTTCGTTAACCTGGATATAGCCCTGTTTCGTGGTTTGCACCCCGGCGGCGTCGAGATTGAGCTGGTCGGTGTTGGGGGCGCGTCCGGCTGCCACCAACAGGTGCGAGCCGGCCAGGGTCTGCTCCTTTTCAGCTTCCCGGACCGTCAACTGGATGTGGCCGTTGACCGACGCAGCCTTGACCGGATTGGCGTTTAACAAAACCTCGATTCCATCTTCGCATAGAATTTTGGCCACTTCGTCGGCCACATCGGCGTCCTCACGGGCCAGGAGTCGCTCGCCGCGCTGAACCACGGTCACCCGGCTGCCAAAGCGACGGAACATCTGGCCAAATTCAAGGCCAATGTAGCCGCCGCCCACGATGATGAGGTGTTCCGGGACCACCTCCAATTCCATGATTGAGGTTGAGTTCAGAGTGGGGATCTCTTCCAAACCTTCAATGGGCGGGTTGACCGGCCGGCCGCCGGTGTTGATGAAGATCTTGTCGGCGGTCAGGCGACGAGCATTGCCGTCATTCAGTTGCACTTCCACGGTTTTGGGGCCGGTGAAGCGCGCTTCGCCAAACAGTAGATCCACGCCGTCGGTCTGTTCGATGTAACCCTGGCTGCTGTTACGAAACTGATCCACCACGGCCTGTTTGCGTCGGCGGACCTGAGCCATATCCACACTTACCGGGCCGGTATGGACCCCATAGTCGCTCGCCCGGCGGGCCAGGTAAGCCACCCGGCCGCTGGCCACCATAGTCTTGGTGGGGGTACAGCCTTCATTCACGCAGGTGCCGCCGACGTGTTCTTTTTCGATGAGGGCGGTTTTCCAGCCGGCCTGAGCCAACGTGGTGGAGAATGGACCGCCGGCCTGGCCGGCGCCGATGATAATCGCGTCATATTTTTCTAAGTTAGCCATTCTTACCTTACCACGCACTTCTGTCTAAGGGCTGGACCACCCGGTGCGGTACACCCTCTCGCGGCTTGGCCATCCAAGCGGCAACGGTATCCCGCCACTTTAAGTAATGCTCGGTTTGCTTGTGGGCGGCCGCAGCCTCCTCCGATGCATAGGCTTCGTAGAGCAGAAATCTGGTCGGCTCATTGGTACATTGCAGCACGTCAAAGCGCATATTCCCCGGCTCCTGAATCGACCCTTCGTGATTGGCGATGGACGCCTCGATGAAGTCGTCGACGTGCTCAGGTTTAACATAAACGGTCACACAAGTCACCAACATTTTTCCCTCCGAATCATAGTTTTGATTAAGGACAGTAAATATGGCAAACCCGGGCCCGTAAGTGGGTATGATCGCTGATGGCATTGTCATTGTGCTGGATCACAATAAGAAGCGAGTCACCCGGGTTAACTTGCTCAAACTCGATCGAGTCCGAAAAGCCGGCCTGGTCATTGCCGCTGAGCGGTTGTCGGAAAACAGGCGTGGCAGTCTGAGTGGACAGAGTGTTATGATAGACCGCCACAATCACGCCATCACCGCCTCTATCTATCTTGTGGGCGTTCAGCCGCAGCTCAACCGGTCCGGTGATGGAACTGGTCCAAGACCAGGCGATGTCTGCCCCGTTGCCCGGATGGGCGCTGTCGGCACAGATACGGATGTAGTCTTCGGCGTACCAACAGGCCCCATAGCGACGCTGCTGGTAGGTCATTGGCTGCCAGTCGTCTTGCCCCGGTGGTGACCAGAGGTACTGCCAGGGGCCGGCTTCGCTTTCGGTAAAGTCGCTGCCGGTATCGGCCAGTACAACCGGGGTGGGAATCGGCGTAGGGGTGGACGGCACTACCGGAACCGTTGATGTTAGCGCGAGAGTTGAAGTCAGTTCTTCGGTGCCGACAGCCTCGCCGGGAAACGAGGCCGCCAAACCGCTTTCTCCCTCACCGTTTGGCGACATTTCTGATGAGCTCGTTGCTCCGTTGGCTACGGCTTCATCGTTACCGCCGGCCAACCAAAAGACGGTCAGGGTCCCGACGAGCAGGACCAGGGCCAGCGAAATGATGATCGCGCCCAAGCCTACGTAGAGAAGTGGGCGAGTGGGAGCTTTCGAGCTGCGATTAGACATCAGGCTAGAAGCAATTGTCGCCTCCTCCGCGGTCAGCGCTGCTTCTAGCGCCTGCATCAGGTCCGCTCCACTTTGATAGCGATCCCGCGGAAACTTGCTCAACGCTTTAAACAGAACCGCTTCCGTTTGGGGGTTGAGATCAGGGTTAAACTGACGGGGTGACGGTACAGCCATCTGCAAATGTTGAAGGGCAACGCTGGTTGACGAGGGATCGCTGAAGGGAACCCGTCCGGCTAACATCTGATACAGCATCACCCCCAGCGAGTAGAGATCAGACTGGGGGACCGCCGCTCCGGAATTGCGGGCCTGCTCGGGCGAAATATAGAGGGGGCTGCCAAAGACTTCCCCGATGGACCCCATTTCGGCGTCCATGGCCAGGCCAAAATCGGCCAGCACTACTCGGCCGTCGTCGGCAATGAGCACATTTGAGGGTTTAACATCCCGGTGAATAATACCTTTGGTATGGGCGTAATCCAGCGCTTTGGCCACAGCCCGTCCGATCCGCAGCACCTCGGCGGGCGGCATCAGTTGGTTATTCGCTTTGTACTGGGCCAGGATATTTCCCAAATCGTCAGCGATGTACTCCATTACAAAATAGTAAAAACCGGCCTCATCATCGGCGTAGTGGATTTGGATAATATTCTCGTGTCGCCAACCGGCAATGGTCTGCGCTTCGCGGACAAAGCGTTGGGCAAAAGCCGGTTTATCGCGAAACCGGGCATCGATGACCTTGATCGCCACCGGGCGATTCAGCTTCACATCTCGGCCGTAGTAAACTTGGGCCATCCCGCCGCGGCTTAAGTGGCGTTCAACCACAAAGTTGGCTAACTGCCGTCCAATGAGTGGATCCTGGGTCATCTTAATCCTTTGACAAACTGAGCTTACGAGTCGGGACAACTGTAGCGACAAATCTGCAGGCGAATCTTGGCCGCATCACTGATGGGTGTTTCATTCATGTGCAGTGAAAAGAGGAGATAATCACCGGGCTCGATCTGTTCGATCCGAAAAGAGTCGGTGAAACCGCCGGTATTGCCCTCCCCCAAATATTTTTCAAAGACTCGGGCCTCGCGCCGGCCCACATCGTTAAGGTAAGCATAGAGCAACAGACCATCGCCTCCGGCTGCCTCTTTGGCCGCGGAAACCTTCACCTCCAGCGGTCCGCTGATCTGGCTGGTCCACAGCCAGGCGATATCCGCGTTCTGGCCAGGATGAGCTTTGTCCGAGCAGATTCTAATATACTCTTCTTGGCCATACCAGCAAGCGCCGAACTGTCCATTGCGAAACTGCATCCGGTTCCAGTCCGCCCGCCACAACGGTGAAGTTAGATACTCCCAATCTTCCTGGGCAGCCCACGTGTCGGCCACCAGTTCGGGCACCGGTTGGGGGAGCGGGGTGGGTGAGGGTGAGGGTGGGGGGAGGGTCGGGGTGCTGGATGGGGCCGGCGTCGACGTAGCCGGGACCGCCTCGGGGGTGAGAATCACAACGACCGGGCCCTCTACACTGCCGGTTGGCTCCGTCGTTCCCGGCTGCGCGGCCAGACTGGCCGTAGCCTCAACCGGTTGGACGGGGTCCGCGGTTGGAGTGCTCCCCGCGTCTAAGGACGCCGTACTGGGGAGAGAGGTTCCCGCCGGCGAGCTGGTGACCTCACCAGTTTGAAGAGAACGATCATCGCTGGCGTTAGCCCTAAAGGTCAAGAACCCGACCAGAGCCAAAACCGCCACGAGAACCAGCACCAGGCCGGCCCCGATGCCGGCCAAAATCAGAGGGCTAACCTTTTTGGCCGGCAGGTCAGCCGGGACGCGCATGGGTGAGACTGAAGTGCGCTGATCATCATGCTGCTGGCCGGCCGAACCGTTAGCCAGCTTGGGACTCGACGCTTCGGCCGGCGGGGGGGGTAAGGGTCGGTTGGCCAGATCAAGTGCCACCCGTTCCAGCATCGATAAGCGTGGAGCCGCCAGTTGCGTGGTGGCGTCGCGCTGAAGGCGCAGGGCTTGGCGCAAGGCTTGCCCCAAAGTCCGCCCGTTGGGATAACGCTCCGCCGGTTTTTTGGCCAGAGCTTTTAAGATCACGGCTTCCAGGGCCGGGCTGAGCTCGGGCCGGATCGCGCGCGGCGGTGGCGGTGGTTCGGTCATATGCAGCAGGGCCACATCCAATGGATCTTGAGCGGTGAACGGCACCTGGCCGGTGAACATCTCGTACATGATCACGCCGACGGCGTATAGGTCGCTCTGGGGGACTACGTCTGCCGACGACATGGCCTGTTCCGGGGCAATATAGTGGGGGGTGCCAAAAATTTCGCCGCGAGTGCCTTCGCTGGTCAGGAGAGCCAGGCCAAAGTCCGATAAGACGGCGTTGCCCTCTCTGTCGATCAAAATATTGGCCGGTTTGATATCGCGATGAATGACCCCGCGACTGTGAGCATAATCTAGGGCCCGGCAGATTTGCTGAATAAGCTGTTCGGCTTCGGCAAAAGGGATAAAGTCCTGATCGGCGCGATAGACTCTCAATAGCGCATCTAAGGGCGACCCTTCGATGAAGCGCATAGCGATGTAGAGGACTGTGTCTACTTCGCCATAACGGTAAATGCTAACGATGTTGGGATGTTCCAGTTGGGCGATGGCTTGGGCTTCGCGTTCAAACCGCTTGATGTACTCTGAATGGGCCTGAAAAGGGGTATCGATCACCTTAATGGCGACCCAGCGCTTTAGGCGGACATCGAAGCCGCGATAGACGCGCGCCATGCCGCCATGCCCCAGCAATTTGTCCAGCCGGTACTCGTCGAATTGTTGGCCGATGAGGGCATCTTTTGCCATGCATGCACTCCACTGATTTCATACGGATCTAATGTCCCTGGACACATCGTTGAGTCGAGGTGAAGCTACTGGCTGGGGAAGTCCTCAGCCGTCTAGTGGTCAAATAACAATAGGGAGATTGGCAGTGGCTACGGTCGAGGATGAAGCAAGATAAGAGTATTTTAACATACGAAAGAGGTGACGACAATTGATATTTTAGTACTGAATGCTGCGTTACCGGCCAAAAGAAGGAAGAACAGGGCCGGGTTGGCACCGGTTTAGGCTTGCCCTAATTGATAAGATTAGTACAATAACTGCAATTACCCCAATATTTTCGTGTAGTATCCCCTCGCTCGCAAAACTGGCGCCATGCCATTCTCTGGCGGGCCGCTAATCACTATGTTTACCCTCGGCTGCGAGCCGGCGCTAAAGTCAAGGTTAAGTGGACAGTTTAAGCACTTTGGGGCCGCTGCTTTACGTCCTTAGGATCGGAGAACAACATGACTACTCAAAGAAAGGCTAAAATGAAAGTCCGGCGCTGGACCCCGGAGGATATTCCCGCTCTCATTGAAGTTCACCAGGCGGCTTATCCCGAGTACGCTGGCTCCGATCTGGAGTCCCCCTACTACACCGAGCGCAACTATGCTCTCCAGCTTTCAGCCTTTGCGGAAGGCCAACTGCTGGCCGAAGTGGATGGCCAGGTCGCCGGTTACGCTACGTCGCTGATTGTGCAGTTGGATGATGAGCATCAACGCTATACTTACAGCGAGATTACCGGCTCCGGAACTTTTAGTCCCCATACTCCCAGCGGCGATACCCTGTACGGAGCGGACATTGCCGTCCATCCCGAGTTTCGGGGCCAGGGCGTGGCCAGCTTGTTGTACCGGGAGCGCAAAAGAATCCTCAAACGGTACAATCTTCGCCGAATGCTCGCTTACGGTCGCATTCCCGGTTATAGCGATTATGCCGGCAGGATCACGGCGCTCGAGTACATTGACTTGGTCAAACAAGGCGCGGTTTACGATCCGGCCTTAACCGCTCACCTGCGGGCCGGCTACCAGGTACGCGATGTGATGCTTGACTTTTTTTGGGACGCGCTGAGCGGTCACTACAGCACCCTTTTGGAGATGCCTAACTCTGACTTCAAGCCGGAAAAGCGCAAGATCGCGGCAGCGCCTCTCCGCCGGCCCGTGCGGAAGATGCGGGTGGGGGCCGCTCAGTACCTGTTTCGCCCGATCAAATCATGGGATGAGTTTGAGCGTGCGGTCGAATTTTTCGTTAACAGCGCCGATACCTACCACTGCCATTTCCTGCTGCTACCGGAGCTCTTCACCGTTCAACTGTTCAGCCTGATGCCGATCGACTGTGACCCCCATCTTGCCATCAAGAATCTGGCCGATATGACAGATCGGTACATCGAGATGTTCAAATCGATGGCGATGAAGCACCGGCTCTACATCATCGGTGGCTCGCATCCGGTGCAGCGGGGCCAGTATTTCTATAATGTGGCGCATCTTTTTACTCCGAGCGGCAATGTCTACACTCAGGATAAGCTGCACATTACGCCCAGTGAGCGCCAGGTCTGGAACATTCGCCCTGGCGAGGAGGTGAAGATTTTCGAGACGCCGCTGGGCCGGATCGCTATTCAGGTTTGTTATGACATCGAGTTTCCGGAACTGCCTCGGCTGCTGACCCTGGCCGGGGTGGAGGTCATTTTCGTTCCATTTAGCACCGACGAGAAGAAGGCCTATAACCGGGTCCGCTTCACCGCTCAGGCGCGCGCCGTTGAGAACTCGGTTTACGTCGTCATTTCCGGCAATGCGGGTAACTTGCTTAATCGCACTTACTTGCTCAACTATGCTCAAAGTGCCATTTTCACCCCCAGCGATTTCGAGTTTCCGGCCCAGGCTACCGCCGCCGAAGCCGATCCGAATGTCGAAACGATCGTGATCACTGATCTTGATCTGACCAGCCTGGCCCAACACCGCGATATTGGCAGTACCCGTCCCCTGTATGATCGTCGTCTGGACCTGTATGAACTAAGGGCCAAGGTGCCCCTCAAACTGATCCGTGTCGAGTAAAGATCCCCGGTCTGGTATTTTTAGAGTAGCCCTGGAGTGATATAATGCCGGTTGAGAGCGCTGACTTGACCCGGTTTTTAGCTTTATTTTAGCTTTTAAATGAAAACAAATTGGATAAGAACGGACTTTCACTAAACAACATAGGCATAGATCTGGCGCAGGCCCTGGCCCTACTGCGTGACATTGGGGCGGATCTCAACCAACTTGACCACAAGCTTGATCTGACGACAATGCTGCAGCGCATCGCGCAGGGTACGGTGCAGGCTATTATCGGTGGGCGGACAGAGTCAGCCACTGGCGTTGATATTTGGATTTATGATCCGGTCAGCCAAAACTTTGATCTTGGTTCCCGGATCTCAGCGGGGGCCTTGGCCGGGTTTGCGCCAGATTATGGCCCTCGTCCGGACGGTTTTGGTATTCGCGCTGTCCGGCAACGGCGCCGGATTCTCTCCACCGCGACGGACGCCCCGCGTATTCACTCGGCCATTAAGCAGCGAGGTGTCCGCCTGCTGGTTTGCTTTCCGCTGATTGCCGGCGGCGAAGCGGCGGGAGCGATGTACGTTTACCGCTGCCAGGCTGTGGCCTTCAGTGATATTGAACTGCTCTTGCTGGACAATTTTGCCCAGCTTGCCGCCCTGACCATTTTCCACGGGCGCCAATTAAACGTGATGACCCAAGCCCTGGAGCGCAAAGTGCGGGAGATGGAAAAGATCAAGTGGGCCTCCCAGGTGATTAACAGCCGGACCAAGCTGGACGAAACCCTGCAAGAAATTCTTTACATTGCCCTGGATATGACCGCGGCTCAGTACGGCAGCTTGGAACTGTTTGACAAGCAGCGCAACCTGCTCGTCACTAAGGCTCTGGCCGGCAGCGAAGTTTCTCTCTCGGACATGCCCCCGCTCCCGATCAACCGGGAGAGTGTGGTAGGGCTGGTCGCCATTACCCGGGGGTCGGTGCGGATTGCGGATTTGCAGGAAGAGGTTTGGACTAACATCTACCGGCCTTTGCTGGTGGACAAAACGATGCGTTCAGAATTGGCCGTGCCGATTCTGCGGGCCGAC
Source organism: uncultured Chloroflexota bacterium (assembly GCA_937864185.1). GTDB lineage: Bacteria > Chloroflexota > Anaerolineae > 4572-78 > J111 > JAGRBY01. The sequence goes on along the minus strand of CALMIS010000110.1, from coordinate 41,254 downwards.
GGCGGTTTAGAGGGAGTCATCAACGTGGAGAGCCCTGTGCCCCGGACTTTTACCGAGAGTGACCAACACCTCTTGGAGAATCTGGCGGCGCAGGCCGTCATCGCTATCGAGGAGGTTCGCCTGCTGGATGCCCTCCAAGAGATTGTTTCGGTCTTGCTTACGTCTCGAGCCGATGATCTGTTCGATCTGGTCATTGAGCGGGCCTGTGCTCTGGTCGATGCCTGTGCCGGAGCAATCTGGATCTTGACTGACGATGAGCAACTGGTGCTGAGGCGTTCTAATGACGGCCGCCAGCCTGGCGAGCAGGTACCGCTGCACGGCAGTTTGGCGGGCCAGGCTATCCAGGTCCGCCAGCCGATTATCGTGGATGAGATGCGAACTCATCCCAATCCTCGGATCAAAGAGCTGGGCTTAAAAAAAGGATGGGTGTCCGCCATTGTGGTGCCCATGTTTTATCCCTATCACCATACCGCCGTTGGCAGCTTCAGCCTATATGCCGATTATTTGCGTGACTTTTCAGACTGGGATAAAAAGCTGCTGACCTGTTTAGCCAACCACGCGGCCCTGGCCATTCGCGACGCGGAGCAGCGGGTTCAACTGAAGCAGGCTCAGGAGCGGCAAGTCCTGGCCGAAACTTTTGCCGCTATCGGCGATGTGGGCTCAAACCTGGTTCACCAGCTCAACAACAAGTTTGGCGCTATTTCGGTTCAGGTCCAGGGTATCGAGGAGAAGTGCGCGGTGGCGCTGGAGCAGTGGCCCTATCTGGCTGAGAGCCTTCAGGAAATTGCCCGGAGCAGCCGGGAGGCGATGCACTATGTCCGGGACTCGATGGCGCACTTGAGGTTGGCCCACCCTCAACCGGTTGATTTGCTCGCCTGTCTGAATCGGGCCATCCAGCGGGCCGACCCTGGTCGGGAGATCGAAATTACGGTGTTGAACGGGGAGCCGCTGCCCAAAGTCTTGGCCGGCGAAACTCAACTGGAAATGGTCTTCTATAATCTGATCGACAATGCGGTGAAAGCGATGGGGGGGATGGGCCAGATTCGCCTCGAGACCCACCGCCGGGAAGGGCAAATCGGTCTCAGCGTGACCGATACCGGGCCGGGTGTGCCACCGGAGATGTGTGAGCGAATCTTTGAATTTGCTGCCACCGGAGCTTCGCTCACCGGATCAAGCCAGCGGTTAGGTTTTGGCTTGTGGTGGGTAAAAACATTTGTTGAGCGTTTTGGTGGACGGGTGGTATTGGACAGTAAGCCAGGCCGCGGCAGCACCTTTACCGTGTGGCTGCCTGCTCAGGAAATTTCTTGAAGTGTATAAGCAAGCCGTTTTGATTTTGGAAGATGATCCGGCCTGGCAGAAAATTCTGAGAGAGTTGGTTGAGGATCTCAACTACCGGGCCTGGATCGTTTCCAGTCTGAGCGAGGTGGAAAGCGCCCTGGCTACCCGGATCTATGCCCTGGCCGTGGTTGATATTTCCTTATCCCTGGCAGATCACCGCGATCGCGGCGGGGTAGAAGCTTTGAAGATCATTAACCGGCTCCACCGCCGCTTGCCGACCATCGTGGTCACCGGCCATGGGACGCTCGAATTGGTTATTGAGACGCTGGCCGACCTGGAGGCCGATTATTTCTTTAGAAAAGATGAGTTTGATCGAGCCAAGTTCAAGGCCGTCGTCCGCGGCAAAGCCTTGCCGGATACGGGTCTTAGCTCGCTGAGTGACCGCGAGCGGGAGGTCCTGACTCTATTGAGCCGGGGTCACACTAATGTTGAAATTGCCCGGACGCTGACGGTAAGCGTAAATACGGTCAAAAAGCACGTGCAAAGCATCTTTACCAAGCTCAACGTCAACAGCCGGGCGGCGGCCGTCGCCAAAATAGCCGAGGAGTCTTTTTAGTGCCTGCAGCCGCAAGCGCCGCCGCAGCAGCCGCCGGCGCCACTCGTCGACGGGCCGGAACCGGTACTCATTTCAGCCCGGCCGGTATGGGCAGCAAACAGCGAGAGGACCCGGGTAGGGCGCCGGCTTTCGCAGTGCTTACAAACGATGGCCTCATCGGCTTGCTTCATCGAGCGGATAGCTTCAAACTTGGTGTTGCAGTCGGGACAGTAATACTCGTAAAGCGCCATCGATCCTTCTCCTTAGGATTTGAAACTAGGATTTGAAATTTAAACTTGCCACGAGATCTTCGGCCATCCGGCCGAGCGTCGCAAACGTAGCCGGATAAGCCAGAATCTCCCGGCCTTCATTGGAAGCTTGCCAGCGGTAACGACCGATCCGGGCATGCGGCTGGGGCGTGGCCTGAACCATAATTTCCCAATAGGTGGCCATGGCACCCCCGCCGTTCGTATAAGGGGGGTTGCTCCGTAATTGGGCTACCCCTTCTGTCAGATCCAACTCAACCAATTCCAGGGTTTCTTCTAAATAGGTTAATCTCCGGTTGATCTCGGCCGTGCTGAGACGGAGAAAAACCTCGACCTGATCAGCGTCAACCGTTTCATTGCTCAGAAAAATGTCCATATGCAGCAGCGTGACGCTGTAGCGATCGTAGTTTTCTAAACTAAGCGACGCACCCGCGCGATCACTTTCGCTGGCTGGAACACCCACCAGGTAGCCCGACCGGGCAGAGTCTTGGACGATAGCGTCCACATAAGTTGGTCCTTTAGCGGTAAGCTGCTCTAATCGTTCGATAATGCGTTGTTTGAGTGTCATGGAATCACCCCCATACCCCTAGAATTAAATTTGCCCGCACGTCATAGTGTGGGCTTAAAAACGGGTGTTACCAAGCAATTATGCACATTTTTTTTCAAGACGCCAAACTGCTGGCTACAGCTTGGTTTTCTTGAGTTCCTGACCATCATAGGTCAGCAGAAAAGGCGTCTCATCGATCACGGTTTCTAAATGAACCGGACGAGTCCAGATCCGGTGCAAATTGCGCATGGTATCGTGAGCGTAGTCAAACTTCAGATCGACGCCTTCGTGCCGATGCTTTAAGTACAACTCGGCGCGATTGCCGTAGTTGCCGTCCTCGACGGTGATGTAGGGCTGTCCGAAATTGGTCAACTGGAATAATAGCTTTTCTTTGATGGTACTGAAATTTCGCGAGACAATCTCGTACAGGTCGGTCCGATCATTATATTCAAAGGCAAACAGCTTTTGCTCTATGACAAAGTCGGGCGTAAGAAATTCGTCGATAAAGGTGACATCATTATAGAGCTTGCGCACCTCAAAGATTTTCTGCTGCCCCAGCCCTAATTGCAGGTTCCAATTGTTTTTGACTTGAATGTCCTTACACTCGTCATACTCTTTACCAAATTTGCCCTTGTTCCAACGATCCTCGATATCACGCAGTAGCTCCAGGCCCATTTTGTAAGGATTGAGCCGGCCCGGACTGGTGGCTACGACGCCGGCGTGGTGGTCGGCAAAGCTGATGACTTCGGCATCGGTCAAAGCTTTCTCGGTCATGATGCGGCTATGCCAGTAAGAGGCCCAGCCTTCGTTCATGATCTTGGTCATGCCCTGCGGCGCATAATAGTAAGCTTCGTCTCGAACGATTTCCAGGATGGTGTGCTGCCATGGCTCCAGCGGAGCATAGTTAAGCAAGAAGAGGAGCACGTCTTTTTGGGGATTTTCCGGAAAGCGCCGTTTTTTCTGCTGCTCTTCGACCAGTTTCTGACGCTGTTCCTCCAAATATTCGGGCGGATTAATATAGTGGCGCATATAATCCCGCTCGACTTTCAGTCCTTCCACCGTTTGAGGCTTGTCGTCGGCCGCGGTCATCGGTCGCTCGGTCTGGGCTTCGGGCCGTTTGATGTACGGCGCGTGGTAGTCAATCAGATTATCAAGCGACAGACAAACATCGATGAAGTCCTCAATTTGTTCGTAGCCGTAGCGGTTAATCAGTCGCTCGATCCGGGTGGCGTGGTTGGCCATCTCATCGAGCATTTTGCGATTGGTATGGGCAAACCACATGTTGTGCTTGAAAAAATCAACGTGCCCGGCCACGTGGGCCATCACCATCTTCTGAGTGACCATCTCATTCCCTTCCAGGAGGTAGCCATAGGACGGGTCGGTATTGATGACCATCTCATAGATGACGCTCAAGCCGTAGGTGTAGCCTTTAGACAGTTGATCGTACTCCATGCCAAAGCGCCAGTGCGGGTACCGAATAGGGAAGCCCCCTTGGGCCGCGATCTCGTAAAGGGTTTTGTAGTCAAGGACTTTGTAGATGATCGGGTAGAAATCAAGGCCGAAGCCTCTGGCATAGCCTTCAATCTCTTCCCAGGCGGCATGCAGTTCAGGGGAGAGCAACGTCTTCTTCATCTATCTCCCCTTTCCTAAAAAAGCTTTGATGGCATCCAGGATATCATCCCGGCGGCTGATTTCATAGCTGGAGATAGAGTCTTCATCGCCAAAGTGGTGATTAAGATCATGCAGAAAGTTGCCGGAACCGTACAAACTGCGGACCTGCCCGTAGCAAAACAGGTTCGCTTTGGGGAGTAACTCCGTTTCCAAGAGTTTCATACAAATCTGGGTGTCACCGTTGCCCCAGTTGTCCCCGTCACTGAAGTGGAAGGGGTAAATATTCCACTCATCGGGCGGGTAGCGCTCGGTGATGATGCGGTTACACAAATTGTAAGCGCTGCTAATCCGGGTGCCACCACCCTCACGGATATGGTAAAAGGTCTCTTGGTCCACCTCTTTGGCGGCGGCATCATGCACAATGTAACAAATTTCAATCTGTTTGTACTGGCTTTGTAGCCAGGTTTCAATCCAGAAGGCCGTGTGCCGGACCAACTCTTTCTGCTCTCGCCCCATCGAGCCGGAGACGTCCATCATATAGATGATGATGGCATTGCTTTGCGGGGCAGGGACATCGGTCCAGGATCGATAGCGGACATCATCGCGGATGGGGATAATCACCGGATTTTTGTAATCATACAAGCCGCTGGAGACCTGCCGGCGTAGCGCCTCTTTGTAGGTTCGCTTGAAGTGGCGCAGGCTATCTGGACCCACCCGCCGGATGCGGCTATATTTGGCTTTATCGCTGACAATATTTTCTTTGCCCTTAGGCTCAATGTTGGGCAGTTCTAACTCCTCGCCCAAGATTTCGGCCAACTCTTCCAGCGTCACATCAACTTCGATGATGTGCTGCCCGGGATCTTTGCCGGCCTGGCCTGAGCCATCCTGGCCATCACCCCGGCCGATCGGATCGCCAACATTCCCCTCGCCCTGGCCGACTCCGCCTGATTGCTTGGAGCCGTAACGAAAGCGTGGCAGATCGATTTGGGGCAGCGGAATGCTGACCGCCCGCTTGCCTTGCCGTCCGATCATCTCCCCCTGAGATACATACTTGCGGAGATTTTTCTTGATTTGCCCTCGAACTATTCGTCGAAAACGGTTTAGGTCTCGCTCAATTCGCTGCATAATGGTTTGTTATAGGGCTAGGTGCAGACCTGTGGGCTGCACCTAGCGCATTGACTCTACTTTCTTCTAGGGCCAAAGCCTTTGACCCAGTTCGGATAAGTGCGGTTACGCCTCGGTTGTATCTCCACGAGCGAAAATGCTGGCCACGTAGTTCAATACGTCCGTAGCGCTCTGTTCATTGTAGCCAAAATTCTTGATGAGGCGAGATTTGACAACATCAATTTTTTCCTGCGTATCCTGATCAACCACCTGGCTAACCAGCGAGGTCAGTTTGATACTGTCTTTTTGATCTTCAAACAGTTTCAACTCCAGCGCTTTCTGCAGCCGGGCATTGGTCTTATAGTCAAAGATTTTGCCCTCAATCGCCAGGGCGCCAATGTAGTTCATGATTTCGCGGCGGAAATCATCTTTGCGGCTTTCAGGAATATCGATCTTCTTCTCGATGCTGCGCATCAGGCGCTCATCTGGCTCTTCGGCTTGCCCGGTGAACTTATTGACCACTCGTTCGCGCTGAGTATAGGCTTTAACGTTGTCAATGTAGTTGCTGCACAGCCGCTTGATCGCTTCTTCATCGGCGCTAATGGCTCGCTGCACTTCGTTCTTCACGATCTCGGTATACTCGTTCTTAACGACGGCCAGCAACTCCCGGTATCGCTTCCGATCATCCTCATTGGTGATGAGCGGGTGGTTCTTGAGACCCGAGTCCAACTCGTTCATGACCATAAAGGGATTGATGTAGCCATCTTCCTGGTAGTTTACCAAGGCATTGCTGATTTTGTCCTGCACGTAACGGGGGCTAATCCCTTCCAGCCCTTCGCGACGCGCTTCCTTGCGTAGTTCCTTGATGTTGTCTTCGGTGAACCCGGGTAAACTCTGGCCATTGTAGAGCTTGAGTTTTTGCAGTAGGGTCAAATTGGCTTTCTTGGGCTCTTCTAGCCGGGTCAGCACCGCCCACATCGCCGCCATCTCCAGGGTGTGGGGCGCGATATGGACCGGCACTTTTTTGCTGTTGAAGTCGCGCTCGTAGATTTTGATCTCGTCGCGCAGCCGGGTAATGTAAGGCACGTCGATCCGGACGGTCCGGTCCTTGAGCGCCTCCATAAACTCGTTGCCTTCCAGCCGGCGATATTCGGGCTCATTGGTATGGCCAATGATCACTTCATCGATATCGGTTTGGGCAAACTTCTTGGATTTAATCCGGTGCTCCTGGCTGGCGCCCAGGAGATCGTAGAGGAAGGCGACATCCAGCTTGAGCATTTCAATAAACTCGATTAACCCCCGGTTGGCGATATTGAATTCGCCGTCAAAATTAAAGGCGCGGGGATCACTATCGCTCCCGTAGATGGCAATTTTGCGATAGTTGATGTCGCCGGTCAATTCCGTCGAGTCCTGATTCTTTTCATCTTTCGGTTGAAACGTTCCAATCCCGACCCGGTCCTGCTCGCTAAAGATCAAACGCTTGACCCGCACGTGACGGATCATTTTGGTCCAATCGCCATCATAACGCTGCATCAATTCTTTGTAGTAAAAGCGCGACGGCGGACAGAGATCGCCTCTGATCCGAATTTGCTCGGCCGGCGATCTGCGGGCATTAAATTCTTCTATAAACCTCTCGCGGGCTTCAAGGGGGATGAGCAGCAGCGGTTCTTCGTTCATGGGTGACGGCAACCAGTCACTCTCTAACCCATCTTTTGGCTCTTTGAGATTTGGGGTTAAGGCCGGGAAGGTGCCATCTTTGTTTAATTCACCCAGATACCAATCAAAGGTATAGAGCGCGCCGGCCTCAGTGCGGCTGTAGCGCTCTAAGCCCTTCTTGAGGCGGCGAACAATCGTGCTCTTGGCCGAACCGACCGGGCCATGCAACAGCAGCACCCGTTTCTCGGTGCCGTACCCCTTGGCCGCGGCTTTGAAAAAGTTGACCAACCGCATCAACGTAATTTCAGCGCCAAAAACGGCATCATCCGGATCAAAGCCGGTGTCGAAAAAGAATTTGTACTGGATCAACCGCTTCTTGGCATCAATGAAGTCATCGGTGCCATACTCCATAATCATATCGTAGATGCGTTCGAAGGCATTGCGGGTAATGCGAGGATTCTGAGCGACGATGTCCAGATAGTCCTGGAACGTGCCGCTCCAGTTCAATTCTCGAAATTGCTTCTGGTCTTGCAGTTCACCGACCAAACTAACTAGAGAGGCGCCATTATGTGTCATTGAGTGTGTCTCCTCCTGCTCAAACGAGCATAATCCATACCATTACATCATCCTAAAACTTAGCGTGGGAATCCTAGATTTATTGCTAAGCCCCTGAAGGTGTAATGCCCCACTGTCTAGGTGCAACTGGGTCACTTTAACGAGGGTGAGGCCGTTACCACCGATCCGTCTGGATGCGCCGTGGCACGATATCCCGAGGAGAAAGCTCGCAGTGTGGATCAGGCTCAGGGGACACACCAGACCGCCACGTCGCGCCGGTCTACCCGACCACACAGAGCCAAGCTTGGGAGAGTTGAGGAGAAGTGTAGAATATTTTGTTAAGTTGGTACTGACTACCATATAAATATTGTATTCAGCCGCTGTAAAATTTCAAATGAAATTTATCTTATTTATATAGTACGGTGGTTGCCGGGTGAGGCTTCACTGTTAACGAATAAGCAATCAGGCTGTACTTTTGATTCTATTGGGTTTTGCCGATCAAGCCAAGTTTGCTCGCTCATCATCCGGCGTAAACCTCTTGTAAATTACCCAGCAAATTGCCCCTTGTCATAACACCCTAGACGTGTTAAATTAAAGTAGACCCGGCTAGCGCGCAGACAGCCTCAGGAGTCATTGGTGACCGAACCGCTCGTTTTCCTCAGCTATAGCCCTGAAGATGAAGATCTCAAAGATCAGTTGGTGGCCCAACTTGGGGTGCTTGATCGGGCCGGCCTACTTGACGTTTGGAGCACCGACCAAATTGACGCGGGCGCGGATTGGCAGTTGGAAATCACTCGCGCCATCGGGGAGGCCAAGGTGGCTATCTTGCTGATCTCGGCCAACTTTCTGAACTCTGATTTCATTCTTAACGATCAAGTCCCGGCTCTCCTTCAGCGCCGCGAGCGGGAAGGCCTGGTCATCCTGCCGCTTATCGCCAAAGCCTGCCCCTGGCCGCAAGTCGACTGGCTGGCCCGCTTGGTGGGTGATCCCAAGCAAGTAATGCCTATCTGGCGCGGGACTAACAGCCAGGCAGATGAGAAGCTGGCGATCGTGGCGGATGCCGTGGCTAGAGTGGTCGCCGGCCAGCCGGTCGATTTAGGCGCGATGTACGCAGCCATGGCAGCGGTTGGCCACCCCCACACCCTTCAGATCGGTACCCTGTCGGTGCCGATGCTCCCCTTGCTGCTAGGGGTAGTTGTCCTCCTGGCTTTACTCGGCTTCACTTTTTACCGGACCCTTACCCCTACTGTTCCGCCCACGCCGACGTCGCTCCAGACCAGTCTGTTCAACGTACTTGTGGCCGATGTGGGCGAAATCGACAGCGAAGCACAGTTGCGTCCCTCGGCCACCGGCCGGCGTATCAGCGAACGGCTCTTTGAAGGGCTGAAGCTTGAGTTTGAAAATCTGCCGCTTGAATTGCGCCAGGACTTTTTGCCCGAAGTCTGGCACGACCGGCTCCGGCCTTTGCCCAATGGCCAGCAGATCGGCTTGATTGCCGATGAAACTACGGCCGCAACCGTGGCCCAAGCGACTAAAGCCGACATTGTCATCTTTGGCTACCTGGTTCCGGCCGGCGAGACCGTAACATACATTCCACAGGTCTATGCGGCTTCACTCCGCGGCGAAGCCGATGAAATCGTCGGTAGTGAGCAGTTTGGCTCGGCCATTGATTTGCCGGCGGCGACCCTTGAGGATCAAGCCGCGGCTCGCGCGCTCCAAGCGAGAGTCGGTGACCGGACTAAAGCCCTCTCGCGCTTCACCCTGGGGTTGATGTACGATTTGACCGGTGATCATGATGAAGCCCTGGAGGTTTTTGAGGAGGCTTTAACCAGCCTGGATCTTGAGGAAATCGGTAGTCGGGCAGTTTTTGAGTACTTTGCCGGTCGCTCTGCCCTCTTTAATCAAGATGTGCAGGCGGCCCAGAGCTATTTTGAAGCGGCGCTGGGGCCCGATCAGGACTATCCGCGGGCCTACCTTGGTTTGGGCGGCATCTACTTCACTCAAGCCAAAGCCCTGACCGGCACCGTCCGGCTGGCCAGCCCTGACTTGCAACAGGCCATCGAAAATTATCAAGCCGCCCTTAACGCCCCCAGCCTATCGCCGCTCAACCAGACCGCTGCCCGCCTGGCGTTGGGGCAGACTTACGGCCTCAAAGCCCAAGCTTTGGTCCAAACCGGGGCCTTTGACGAGGCTAATCGCTGGCTTGAGTTGGCTATCCAAGAACTTGAATTTACGCTCGACCCGCTGGAAACAGCGCGTCAATACCGGTATTTGGCCCAGGCCTACCAGTCTTTAGGGCTGGCCTACCTTTTGCAGGCTTACAACTTTCGCGTGCAGGATGAGGTGAGAACCAGTATCAGTCTCTACGAGCAGGCCAGCCAGGCTTTTAACCGCTGTATCCAGCAAAGACCGCGCGCCCCCTTTGATGAGACATTGGCCAGAGATATCATCAAGAACGGCTGTGAGAAACAAAAGCAGTCCGCAGATCAGGCTCTGACCGAGCTTAGAGGAGAAGGCTGATGGTGAAGTTTAGGCCCGTTTTATCGTTTTTATCGCTGATCTTAACCCTGGTCCTGCCTGCGTGTTTCGACACCTCACCCGCGGCCACGCCCGATGCGGTAGCCACAGAGACGGCGATTGCCTTCGCCGTGGTTTCTACTCTAACTGCCGAAGCGTCGTCCGCTCCGTCTACCCCAATTCCGGACGCGTTCCCAACCGAACCGTTTGACGCCACGGTGGCGGCCTCGAGTTCTGACGTTCCGGCCGCAACCGAGCCACCGCCTCCCACCCCCACGGCTGCACCACCAACCCCAACCCCGACCCCGCCGCTCTTTGATGTACTGCCGGTTGACGGCGACTCCGGCAATGCCAGTCTACGGGGACAGCAAGATATCAATGAGGGGCGTTACGTCATTATCCCTAACGTCCCGTCGGGCAGCATCAGCTCGAGCCTGCCGGAGTTCCGCGAATGGTTAGCTTTCCTGGTCGAGCCGTTTGATCCGGCGGTGGGTAACCGGGCCGGTGAGGGCATCCGTCAGGTTAATTTTACTATTGTCAACGAGGATCAGGGCGGAGAAACCGTCTATACCCGTACCGAGCAAACTGTCGCCTTCTGCGCCTTCGGGGGTGGTGAGCCGGACTGTAACGTGTTTGTCTTTAGCCAAAATGATTTTCGCTGGCCGGAGGGGCCGCCGCTGGAGAATGCTAACTATCGGGCTATCATCGAAATTATTCCGGATCAGGGCGAATCGGCCACTTGGAACTGGGACTTTGCCCTCCGCGACCTTCCGGTCTCGCCGCAACCTACGCACGATGAAATCGTGGTCGAGATTGTGCAAATTGGCTGGCAGAGTCTCGATCCAGTCGTCACGACGGATTTGGTTTTTCAGGTTAGGGCTTACCACTCCGCCTACGGCTCCAACGACGGTGACGGGATCGACTATGTGACCATGCTGATCCGCAATTCTCGGGGCGATATCGTCTATCAAAAGATCGAGCAGAACGCGGCTTACTGTGCTTTTGGCGGTGGTGAGCCTCAGTGTGGGCGTCTCCCGCTTAACCAAATTGGCTCCGGTCCGTATCTGCTGCAAGCTGTCGTCTATGCCGTCGATGGGGCGACTCAGTCCATCGAAACTGAAATTGAAGTGCCGTAAGGCGGTAACATGCATTGTCCCACCTGTAACTCCGACAATCCGGTAGACCTGAAATTCTGCGGCCACTGTGGTTCCCCACTCCCCCAAGTCTGCTCCGCGTGTGGCTTTGAAAACCCAAGTAATTTCAACTTCTGCGGTCACTGCGGGGCTAAATTAAGAATTGAAAAGGAAAAACCTGAGCGCCGCCAGTTGACCGTTCTCTTTTGCGACCTGGTTGGCTCAACCGCTCTATCCGAGCAGTTGGACCCCGAAGATTTGCGCGATGTGGTTCGGGCCTACCAAGAGGCCGCCGCTGAAGTGGTCGAACGTTATGACGGCTACATTGCCCAATATCTGGGTGATGGGATCTTGGTCTACTTTGGTTACCCGACCGCCCAAGAGAATGATCCCCAACGGGCGGTGCTAACCGGACTGGGCATCATCGAAGAGATGAAAAACCTGAACATTAAGCAGCAGCCGCTACAAGCGCTGAAACGTTCGAAGTTGGCGCTGGCGGTCCGGATTGGCGTCCACACCGGTTTGGTGGTGGTCGGCGAGGTCGGGACGGGCGAACGGCGCGAACAGCTAGCCCTGGGTGAAACGACCAACATTGCCGCGCGTCTGCAGGATTTGGCCGGCCCGAACACGTTGGTGATTAGTGCCGTCACCCATCGTCTGGTGGATGGCTTTTTTGCCTGCCGGCCGCTCGGCTTTCAAAGACTGAGAGGCATCTCTCGTCCGCTGGAAGTCTATCGGGTCTTACGCCAGAGCCGGGCCCGCGATCGGTTGGATGCGGCTGAAAAAGCGATGACCGGCCTAACGCCGTTGGTGGGCCGGGAATCGGAGATGCGAAAACTCCTCAATTGCTGGCAGCAAGCTCAAGAAGGTCGAGGCCAGGTCGTACTTCTCACCGGTGAGGCCGGCATCGGCAAGTCGCGGTTGGCCCGCGTCTTTAAGGAACATCTGACCGGGCAGGCCCACTTATGGTTTGTCTGTCACTGTTCACCCTTCCACCAGACCACTGCCTTTTACCCGATTGTTGAGTTGCTCCAACGCGTGTTTCGCTTTAAACCCAACGACCGCGGTGAGCAGAAATTAAGTAAGCTGGCCAACACCCTCAAGCTTTACGACCTGCCTGTTACTGACACCGTGCCGCTCTTGACCGATCTGCTCTCGCTGCCCTTGCCGGAATCGTATACGCCCCTTACTTTAACCCCCTCTCAGCACAAACGAAAAATGGTCGAGACGTTTCTCACTATCTTTCTAAAACTTACCACTCGCCGGCCGGTTGTCATCCTGGTCGAAGATCTACACTGGGTCGATCCGTCCACGGTAGAGATGCTCAAGACCCTGGTTGAGCAGGCCCAGCGAACCCAGGTCCTGGTGATTTTTACCTTCAGGCCAATGTTCAGCCCGCCGTGGCCACCGGCTTCTCACCTAACCGAGATTCCATTGCAGCGGCTGTCGCCCCGCCAGTCTGAACTGCTGGCCATTGGGGTGGCCAAAGGCAAGCAACTGCCGCCGGAGTTGCTTAAACAGATTATCGATAAGGCTGACGGCGTGCCTATTTTTATTGAAGAGTTAACCAAAATGGTGCTGGGCCTGGGGCTGCTGGTAGAGGGCGAGGTGAGCTACGAATTGTCGGGGCCGCTGCCCGAATTTGCCGTGCCTTCCAGCTTGAACGACTCATTGATGGCCCGGATCGATCGGCTGGGCACCGTTCGCGAGGTGACGCAGCTTAGCGCCGTCCTGGGGCGAGAATTTGACTATAAGCTCTTGCGCGCCGTCGCCCCAATCACCGAGATCGCTCTGCAGCGGGCCCTGGCTGAACTGGTTCAAGAAGAGCTACTCTACCAGTCCGGTTCGCTGCCTGACGCGCGTTATCAATTTAAGCACGCCTTGATCCAAGAAGCGGCCTATCGCTCGTTGCTCCGCCGGCAGCGGCAGTACTACCATCAGCGGGTGGCCCACATTCTGGCAGAGCAGTTTCCGGACACCGCTCACCAAGAGCCGGAACTTTTAGCTCGGCACTTTAGCGCCGCCGACCTGCACGCCGAAGCGGCTCGCGCTTGGCAGCAAGCTGGCGAACGGGCGGTCAGACAGTCCGCCAGCCTGGAGGCAGTTATTCACTTCAAGAAAGCGCTGGAGGCGTTAGACCTACTGGCGCCGTCCCCGCAGCGCGATCAACAGGAGTTGGCGGTGCGCGTGGCCCTTGGCTCGCCGCTGTTGATGAGCAAGGGTTATACTTCACCGGAAGTGGAAGCCAACTATGCCCGGGCCCGCCAGTTGGGCCAACGGTTAGACCAGACGTCGCAGTGGGCTTCGGTTTTATGCGGGTTGTGGGTCTTTTACTTGGTGCGGGGCGAGTATAAAACCGCCCTGGAGTTGGGCCACGAATTGGCTCGGATTGCTGAGCAGACGGACAATCCCACGGTCTGGCTGGAGGCCCATCGGGTGCAGGGCTTTAACTTCTTCAACCTGGGCCAACTCGATCTGGCTAAAATGCATTTGGAAAAAGCGTTGGCAATCTATGAACCCGACCAGCACGGGGCACGGGTTCTGGCCGATACCGGCACCGACCGGGGGGTGGCCTGCCTGTCCCACCTGGCTTTGGTTTTGTGGCTGCTGGGTTATCCCGACCAGGCGCTGGTGCAGAGTGAGCGAGCCGTTGAACTGGCCGGCCAATTAGCCCATCCTTACAGCCTGGCCTTCGCCTGGTGTTGGGCCGCCTGGCTGCGCCAATTAAGGCAAGAGACTGAGCCATCTTTAGCTATGGCTGAGGCTTCGCGAACGCTATGTTTCGATCACGATTTCAAGCTGCTGGAGTTGATCGCCTCGATTGTGGCTGGCTGGGCTACCGCAGCCCAAGGCCGGATCGAGACCGGCCTCAGCCAACTCAGACAGAAACTGAACGACTTTGATCAAACCGGCGCGCAGCTCGGTCACTTGCACTTTTGGGTGCTGCTGGCCGATACCTATCTGCGTGCTGGTCAGATTGACGCCGGCCTGGCTGTCGTCGAGCAGGCACTGGCTAAGCTGCCTGAGAAAGGCGAGCGCTTCTATGAGGCCGAGCTTCACCGCCTCAAAGGTGAACTCCTGCTGTGTCTAGGCGAGCCGCCCGCTGACGCTGCTCTCCTCCATCAAGCCGAGGCTTGCTTTAACCGGGCTATCGTTATCGCTGCCGGCCAACAACTCCGGGCTTTTGAACTCAAGGCCGCGCTGAGTCTGGCTCGCTTGCAGGGTCAACAAGGCCGGTTGGCCGCGGCCCGTGACCAGCTCGCTGCCGTAACCGGCCAGTTCACCGAAGGCCGTGATACCGCTGATGTCCAGCAGGCTTTGGCTTTGTTGGATAAACTGGTTGCTGAAACAAAATGAAAAGCCCCGGTAGACTTTAAAGCCTACCGGGGCTTTACTACATTAATAGGTGTTGCGACGCATCATTTTGCGGCGCGCCTTGCGGATTGCGCGCTGCTTAGCAATACGGCGCTGCTCGCCTTTGGATACAAACCAGCGCTTTTTGCGATAGGTGCTCAAAATGCGAGCTTTGATGATCTCTTTCCTAAAGCGCTTTAGCAGAGACTCTTGGCTCTCACCGTGCTTCAATTGCACACTCATAGCTCTCACCCCCTTTCCGTGGTAAAGTTGAGATCAGACTCCGGAAAGTTGTGCGATCCAGACGACCGGTAAGATCTTTCACGGGCGATTGGGCCGGTTAAGCGGAGGCCCACTCGTCGTCAATTTCGGCGCTAATTTCAGTATCAATGTCCGATTCATCTTCGGCATCTTCAGCGTCATCAAAGAGACTATCTTCATCCTCGTTATCATTGATGCCGCTGAGGCCATTCTCTCCGGCTCCATTCGTGGGCATTGACTCTACCTCCAGATCTTCGAGGTCACTGGAAGAAAGAACGCTCTGCATCTCCTCTGCCACCAAGGCTTCCAGGTCATCCGACATCCGGCCATCCTCCTGGCTATCTTCCATCCCGTCATCTTGACCGCGGTAGTGATGGTAACCCGTGCCGGCCGGGATCAGTTTACCCAGAATGACGTTTTCCTTGAGACCATAAAGTTCGTCTCGCTTGCCTTCGATGGCTGCCTGAGCCAGAACATTGATCGTATGCTGGAAGGATGAAGCCGATAGGAAGCTCTCGGTATTGAGGGCCGCCTTGGTGATCCCCAGTAAGATTGGCCGCCCGGAAGCGGGGCGCCGGCCATGTTCGATGAGATCGTGGTTCATCGCCTGGAATTTCTGATAATCCAGCAGTTCGCCAGGTAAGTACTCACTATCGCCGTTAGTCACCAGGCGGACCTTATTGGTCATCTGGCGCACGATAATCTCAATGTGTTTATCGTGGATGGGCACCCCTTGCGAGCGATAAACTTTTTGCACTTCTTCCAACAGATAAATCTGGGCGGCTTCTCGACCGAGGACTTGCAGGATGCGGTTCGGATTGAGTGAGCCTTCGGTTAGCTGCTGGCCGACAATGGCGTAGTCGCCATCGTTCACCCGCAGCCGGGCCGCCGATTCGATGTCGTACTCCTCCTCTTCCCGATGCTCCCACCGGATGGTGACCTGGCCTTTATCGACCTGTACTTTGCCACCGTTCTCGGCAATGATTTCCTGGTCATCCCTTTTAGCCAGCCGTGCTTTGGCGCCCACTTCGTCGCCATCCTCAACCAGGATAGCCCAGCTCTCAGGAATATCGTAGCGCTCTTCGCGCATCTCGGAAGCGACCACTTTCAGGACCCGGCTGCCGTCATCGCGGTTGATAATTTCGATCCGCCCGTCCAGGTCGGAGATAATGGCTTCACCTTTGGGGTTACGCGCCTCGAAAAGCTCTTGGATCCGGGGCAGACCGTGGGTGATATCTGACACGCCGGCGACCCCACCGGTGTGGAAGGTCCGTAGGGTTAGCTGCGTGCCAGGCTCGCCAATTGACTGGGCGGCTACAATTCCGACTGCAGCCCCAATTTCAACCAGTCCGCCTTGACCCATATCACTGCCGTAGCAAAGCGCGCAAATGCCCTGCTGCATTTGGCAGTGCAGCGGCGAGCGAACCGTAACCTCCTCTATGTCACTCCCTTCAATCCTCTCAAACAGGTTCTTATCAACCAGCACGTTCTTCTCAATCAATACTTCGCCGGTATGCGGGTCAATCGCATCGTGGAGCAGAGTCCGGCCCACGACCCGATCGCGGAAGTTCTCGCCGATTTGGCTGCTGCGAGTGCGGCTGACGGTAAGCCCTTGATTGGTGCCACAGTCAATGTCGTTGATGATCACATCCTGGGACACGTCCACCAAGCGGCGAGTCAGGTAACCGGCATCTGCCGTCCGTAGAGCGGTATCGGCCAGACCCTTGCGCGCCCCGTGGGTGGAGATGAAGTATTCGAGGGCGGTCAGCCCTTCTCGGAAGTTAGAGCGAATAGGCAAGGCAATAATCCGGCCACTGGGGTCAGCCATCAAACCGCGCATCCCGGCCAACTGGCGAATGGGTTGGAAGCCACCTTTGGTGGCGCCCGAGTCAGCCATCGTCTTAATCGGGCTTTGCGGATCGATGGACTGGCGTACGGCATCCGTCACTTCATCGGTGGCATCCGTCCACAGTTGCACGGTCTTGACGTAGCGCTCATCATCGGTAATAAGCCCACGCCGATACTGTTGCTCCGTTTTGGCCACTTGCTCGGTGACGCGATCCAAAATCTCCTTTTTAGCGGCCGGCACCGTGATGTCGGACACGGAGATAGTGATCCCTGAGCGCGTGGCAAACTTAAAGCCGATAGTCTTTAGTTCGTTGGCCATCCAGGCGGTGTCATCCATCCCCAAGACGTCAAAGCAGAGTCCCACCAGATCTTTAAGCGAACCTTTATCCAACACTTCATTTACATAACGGAGTTCTTCCGGTAAAATCTGGTTGAAAATGGCGCGGCCCACGGTGGTCTCCATCGGGCTGGTGTTGGTAGACTTGGTGGTGTAGTGTAACAGTTTAATCTTGGCATGCAGATCCACTTTGCCCAAGCTGTAGGCCAGCGCCACTTCATCCAGATCGGTAAAAATTTTACCGTCACCTTTGTGCGAACCTTCCTTTTCCATGGTCAAGTAGTAAACACCCAGCACCATATCTTTGGTCGGTGAGACAACCGGCTCCCCGTTGGACGGCAGCAGCAGGTTGCGGGACGAAAGCATCAAATCCCGCGCTTCCTTAACCGCTTTTTGCGACAGCGGTACGTGCACGGCCATCTGGTCTCCGTCGAAGTCGGCGTTGAAGGCGGCACAGACTAACGGGTGCAACTGCAGCGCGCTGCCTTCAACCAGCATTGGTTCAAAGGCCTGGATACCCAAGCGGTGCAGCGTCGGGGCTCGGTTCAGCAGAATGGGGCGAGTCTGGATGACTTCCTCCAGCACCTCCCACACTTCGGGCCGGCGTTGCTCGACAATGCGCTTTGCCCCCTTGACGTTGTTGGCGTAGTTATACTCCACCAGCTTCTGAATGACGAAAGGTCGGAACAACTCCAGGGCCATGGTTTTCGGTAGACCGCACTGATGGAGTTCCAGCTCAGGTCCGGTGACGATCACCGAGCGACCGGAGTAGTCCACCCGCTTACCGAGCAAGTTGCGGCGGAAGCGACCTTGTTTCCCCTTCAACATATCGCTTAGGCTCTTAAGCTGCCGCCGGCCTCGCGACGAAACAGCCTTACCCCGGCGGCTGTTGTCGATGAGGGAGTCAACCGCTTCTTGGAGCATCCGCTTTTCGTTGCGCACGATCACGTCCGGCGCCCCCAGATCGAGCAGCCGTTTGAGCCGGTTGTTGCGATTGATGACCCGGCGATACAGGTCGTTTAAGTCCGAGGTGGCAAAGCGACCGCCGTCCAACTGGACCATCGGGCGCAGGTCGGGCGGGATAACCGGCAGTACGGTCAGAATCATCCACTCAGGCCGGTTGCCGCTTTTGCGCAAACTCTCCACCACACGCAGGCGCTTGATGGCCTTTTTCTTAAGCTGCTTGGAGCGCGTACTGCGAATTTGAGTGCGCAGCTCCTTGGCCATCTTGTCCATTTCCAAATCCTTGCAGATTTCGTACAGCGCTTCGGCCCCCATCCCGGCCTCAAAAACGGGCCCCCAGCGATCTTCAAGCTCACGGAACTGAGCTTCATTGAGAAACTGCATAGACTGGAGCCCAAGCAATTCCTGGCGTTGCTCTTGAATCCGGCTAACCGTATCGGTTAGATCCTGGGTATCGCCCACGGTTTGGGTTTCAATCTCTTGGTCGGCTTGGTAGCGAAGCGCCTGAACGCGGCCTTCAATTTGGCTGCGCTTGCGGGTCAGTTCATCTTCGCTCTCGGCCTTAATTTCATTCAGGCGGCTTTCAACGAAGTTGTTGAGCATCTGCAGATGGTTCTGGCTCAAGCTTTCGCCCTTTGAGGCCACCGTTTCGCTGGCCGCCTGGAAGATGATGGGCTGAGTGACGGTTTTGCCAAGCTGACCCTCGATCATGCTGTGGATCGACTGCGCTTCGCGCATAACGGCTTCGATCTGCTCGTTTTGCTGTTCTTCTATTTCTTTAACCAGCTTTTCCTCTTCGGCGCGCAGCACGGCAATCTCTTCATCCGACAGGCCGCGAATTGCATCTACCTTTTCCTGACGAGTATCTTCGACCCGCTTTTCAGCTTTGCCGATCTCGTCATCGAGGCGCTTCAAAGCTCTGGCCCGAGCTTGCTCATCGATCCGGATGATGATGTACTGCGCAAAGTAGAGAACCCGATCTAAGTTGCGGCGCGAAATGTCCAGCAGGAGCCCCAGGTAAGAAGGGACCCGGCGGGTGTACCAGATGTGAGCCACCGGGGCGGCCAACTCGATGTGACCCATCCGCTCGCGTCGCACCGAAGAACGCGTTACTAACACGCCACACTTCTCGCAGACGATGCCTTTGTAACGCACCTGTTTATACTTGCCGCAGGCGCATTGCCAATCTTTGGTAGGGCCAAAAATGGCTTCACAGAACAGGCCATCTTTCTCCGGACGAAGGCGGCGATAATTAATGGTTTCAGGCTTGGTTACTTCCCCGTAAGACCAACTCCGAATCTCATCGGGTGAAGCCAAGCTGACACGTAGGGCGCGGAAATCTTTTACTTCCACAGTCTTCAACCTCCTAAAGAGTAACTGATTAATTTACGAAAGGGGCGCTTAATAAAGTAAATTAATAATTCCAAATTGGGATGACAGCCGCTTGACGGCCTTTACCGACCAAACGGTTCTCATTGCTTAGACTATGTTTAGCGCTGACAACTGGCCAGATAATGTTCGGTAATATGTAGGTTTTGATGACCAAGTCGTTTTGAAACCAGAGCTAAATCCTGAGTCTTATCCATTAGATTAGCGGCATAAGTCCGGCGTAGAGTCTGGGCCGAGATACCGTCGAAACCGGCCGCTCGGGCACAATCACTCACAATCCGCTGTACGGTGCGGGAAGAAATAGGCCGCCCTTCCTGGCTCAAAAACAGATGAGATGTGGAGACCCGCGGGCGTACCTGCAAGTAACTATAGATAACTTTGTGCACTTCCCCTGGTAACGGCAGGTGTCTCACCTGACCTTCCGGTCCAGAACCGACCTGTAAATGCACGCCGGGGTTATCAAACACTAAATCAGTGGTCTGTAAATCAACGACTTCGCTCACACGGAGCCCCGTGTAAATGAGCAAACACAGAATAGCCGCATCTCGCCGGGCCAACCCGGCCCGTGAACCCTTTTGAGCCGCTTTGAGCAGCCGTTCTGTTTCTTCGGTTGTTAAAAGACGACCACTGACGGTATCGTTGCTGTCGGAAACCAGTGATACCCCTACCATAGGATCAAACAGAACCAGGTCAATCTCTTGGGCAAAAGTAAAAAATTTTCGAAGGGCCATCAGGTGGCGATTGACCGTTGAAGGGGACCGTTTCAGCTTTTGAGTCAGATGGTAGCGATAAAGCCGCACGTGCTCTTGGTTTACTTGCCTTAACGAAAAATCCGAGTTGAATTCTTGTTGGCCCCAGCGTAGAAAGGCGCGCAAGTCGGCCAGATAATTGACAACCGTGGATGAGGCCAGGGCCGCCTGCGTCAGCGCCTCTTCAAATTGGGCCAAAATAAGCTCATCCCGTTTGAGCAACATGGTAACGATATTAGACACCGCGAGTTTTGGGCTTTGGACCGGTCACAAGGAATATCGATACAGCAAAAAATGCGCCTTGTCGGGTAAGGCGCAATCAGTCAGTGATTGTTTGAAATATATTGGTAGATGTCGTTAATCCTGAGTCGGCTCACTTTATACGCAAGAATTATAAACGTATTTAACAAAAATGTCAACAAAAATGACAGCATATAGGAAAAAAGTACTATTTGCCTACAACGGGCAGGCTGCCTCTGCCTGAAGAATTAAACATTAAGCCGTCACTATGGTTTCGCCAATCGTCTGGCGCAGGTAGGCTTCCATAAAATCATCCAGCCGTCCATCAAGTACGGCCTCGGCGTTGCCCACTTCGTGATTAGTACGGTGGTCCTTCACTAGTTTGTATGGATGCAAAACATAAGAGCGAATCTGGTTGCCCCAACCCGCTTCGACATGCTGGCCTTTAAGCCGGGCTTCCTCTTCCTCTTGTTTCTTCAACTCCATATCGTATAAGCGGCCCCGCAGGATGCGCATCGCTGTTTCCCGGTTTTGAAGCTGGCTACGCTCATTTTGGCAGGTGACGACCATACCGGTCGGCAAGTGGCGAATACGGATGGCGGTGGAGTTTTTCTGGACGTGCTGGCCACCGGCCCCGCCGGATTTGTAGACATCGATCTCGAGGTCTTCCGACCGAATTTCGATCTCAATATCGGATTTAAGGTCGGGGACGGCTTCAACCAGGGCAAAGGAGGTGTGGCGTCGTTTTGACGCGTCAAAGGGCGAGATTCTTACCAGCCGGTGGACTCCCCGTTCACTTTTGAGATAGCCATAAGCGAAGTCACCGCTAATCTCGACCGTGACACTCTTTATCCCGGCTTCTTCACCATCGGTTCGGTCGACAATGGTCGTCTTGTAGCCGTCGGCTTCGGCCCAGCGGAGATACATCCGCAACAGCATCTCGGCCCAATCCTGGCTCTCGGTGCCACCCGCGCCGGCATGGATGGAGAGCAGGGCGTCTTCCTTATCATGCTTGCCGGAAAGGACCAACTGAAATTCCAGTTTGTCGTACTGTTTTTCCAAGGCCTCCGTTTCGGCGGTTAACTCCGGCCCCATCGAGGCGTCATCTTCGGCCTGAGCCAGCTCAATTAGATCGAGCGCGTCTTTAACCCGGCGCTCAAGCGTTTGCCAAGTCACTACTTCTCCGCGCCGGCTGGCGAGCTGCTGCATTTTTTCTTGTGCGGCTCGTTGATCGCTCCAAAAATTCGGCTCTTGCGACTCTTTTTCTAATCTCTCAACTTGTTTCGCCTTGCCGGCGACGTCAAAGACGCACCATGGTTAAACCGATCCGGTTGGCCAGAGCGGTAAGTCGGCTGTGCAAATCTTCCATCTTGTCGGCTCCTTTTATGGCTGTTTGCTTAGACCAAACGGAAAATATACCACAGCTTACGGCAAACGCGAAATCCGGGGGCCGCCGCGTAAATGCAACAGGCCACCTGCCGCCAAGCCGATCACTACTGCTAGCAGGCTCAAGCCGCTCACACCGACCCCAACCCAAACCGATGG
Source organism: uncultured Chloroflexota bacterium (assembly GCA_937864185.1). Classification (GTDB taxonomy): domain Bacteria; phylum Chloroflexota; class Anaerolineae; order 4572-78; family J111; genus JAGRBY01. The sequence continues at coordinate 19,306 of CALMIS010000110.1, read as the reverse complement.
CGGTCTAAACTCGAACACCACGCGGTGCTCTCCCGCCGGCAACTCCACCGCCCGAAACAGTAAGTTGGCCGGCTCAATCTCAGCCGGTTGGCCGTTCACCGTCGCCTGCCAGCCGGGGTAGTAACTATCGGTCAAGACGAGCCAGCCGGGTGAAGCCAGAGTGACCAGGATCTCGACCCGTTCCGACTCGTAGCGCGTGATAACCGCCTGATCTTGTGGCGAGGGCTGCCCGCCGATCACTAGGCCGTTCTCTTCGGTTGGCCGGCGCAAAAGCGTGACGGTTTGCTCGGGGTCGAAGGCCGGGGCTTGCATTGCCTCGATGGCCTGGCTGGCGTCCGTAACGCGCTCGGCCTGGTGGACCAGGTAAGCGCGGGGTAGCACGGCCAAGTTCTCGTAGATTTTGACATCGCCGGAGTGAACCTGGCGGTAATCGCCTTCGGTTGAGAGGATAACTGACCGGCTGGTCGTGGTCGGTTGGTGGATCAGACTTAGCCCGCGCAGCACAAATTGACCGTGCGGCAGCAGGGCTTTGACTTCAATCTCGGCGATCGGGCTCGGCGTCGCTAAGGGGTGGACGCTGATATAATCCACGCCCTCCGCCTCGTAGGGCCAGGGAAAGCCGACCGTGGCCTGGCGGTGAGCCACTCGCTCCGGCTGGTAGCTGCCTTCGGCGCTATCGGTTCCGGCGGTCAGGGAGAAGGTCTCGGTTTGACCTTCGCCAAACGTGACCGTTACTTGAGCGAGTGGCGTCTCGTCCGGCAGGTCGGGTGCCCCTTCCAGGTGCGAGACCAGGCCGATGGCCGTCGCGGGCAAATCAGGCAGGTCACGGCTGCGAATCGTTTGGCCGGGATCGAGCCGGGCCGGAAACTGCAGGTCGTAAAAGATACCATCGATCCAGGCATCAAACTGTTTGTCCGTAATGACCCAGCGGGTGTTGAGCATCGACAGCAGCCGGTGGTCCGGGACAAAGCGCAGTTTTTCGCGCAGCCGGCCGTCAACCGAGAGGTCATCTTCCGGCAGAAACAGCTTTTGCAGTTCAACAAATTGGCGTAAGGGCAAGATGCCGCCATCGTAGCCGTCCACGCTGTGCAGCCCGTAGACCAGCGGCAGGTTGAAAAAGAGCACTTCTTTCTCTTTGGTCGCAATAATCAGGTCATACAGGGCCTCGGGCGAGAGCCGATCCCCGAAAATGGCCTGCAAGTCAGCGGCGTCACCGGGATCGTAAGTGATGCCGGATAGGCTCAGAAAACGGCCCGGCGGGCTGGCCTGATCGGGCGGGTCCGCGGCGAGCAGAAAGGCGGTAGCATTGCGCATCGAGCTATAAGCCTGCGGCGCGGTCGGCCGGTTGTAGTTGAGGCTTTGGGCCGCCCAGAAAAGTTCGGCCAGGAGCAACAGAAAAAGCAAAATTAAGGGTGAATTCCGAATTCCGAATTTAGGATTTCGGATTTCTGGCTGGAAGAGGAAGTAGAGCAGCGCGGCGGTGGCCAAGGCCATAACCAGCCAGGCTGCCAGCGTGACAAGCGGCGGGGTTTTCCAAACGATCAGGGCCAGGAAACCGAGGATGGGTAAAGCCGGTAGCAGGAGTCGCCAGGTTTTTGCGCGTAGCCACTCGGCTATGGCTTGCCAACTATTTGGGGGCGTGAGCGGCCGGCGGACGGCTTCAACTCCGAAACCGGCCAACACCGCCCCGCTAAAGGCATAGAGCAGCAACCAACGAGCCGGCACGCGGAAGAGATCGAAGCCGGGTACAACCTGGTATAGCAGCCAATAAAGTGGGCCGGTAAAAACCCCAAAACTGAGCAGCAGTCCTACCCCCCCAACAAAGAGAAAGCGTCGTGGCGATGGTTGCCACAGTGCGCTCAGCCCGCCGAGCAGAGCCAGGGCCAGACCGCTGACGCCCAGGTAGGCTACCCACTCGCCAAAGGCCTGACCGAGCGGCTGGCTAAGATCGAGGCCGAAGGGCGGGAGCAGGCTGTAGTGCAGATTGGTAGGTCGCAAGCTAAAGGAAACGGCTTCCCGGAAGGTCAGACCGCCGCTGCGGATCGAGAGGCCGGACAGCTCGGCGGTGGGCAGGAGTTGGATGGCGGCCAACATGACGGCCAGGAGCGAGGCGGCGGCGATCGGCCAGAGGTGGCGAAAGGTGGAGGTAGCCGTGGAGCGTAAAGGGCCGGTTATCGGCCGCCAGGTCCGGGGCTGGCCGCGCCCATAAAATCTAAAACGTAAAATGTCAGTGGACAAGGGGGATGACTCGATGGTGCCGCGCCACAGACCGTACAGCCCCAAGCCAAACAGGGAGATAAAAGCGGTCTGAGCGTGACCCGCCAGGAGCACGAGAGCGGTAACCAGGGCCAGCAGCAGCAACCAAAAGCCGCGCCGGCCCGGCCGGAGACTCAGCTCGTAGCCCAGGAAAATGGCCGGCAACCAGGCCGCCGCTTGAAGCTGGTTAAGGTGTTCGACCTGGGCGCCGAGATAGCCCCCAAAGGCAAAAAGTAGGGCCGCCACGAAGGCGGAGGGCCAGCCCAGTCGCAGGGCTCGACGGGTGAAGGCCAGCATGGAGATGCCGGCTAAGGTGATGTGCAGCCCAATCGACCAGGCGACCTGCTTGGGGGCCTCGAGCCAAAGGAAGAGCCAATTGAACGGATAGAGCACGCCGACCTGGCTGTTGGCCAGCAAGGGCGCACCCATAAATAAATGCGGATTCCACAAGGGCAGCCGGCCCTGACGCAGAGCCTCGGCGGCGTAGGCCTTGTAAGGATAAAAATAGAGGAAGACATCCACGCCGGTCAGGATCAAATTGGTCAGCAGGATTTTCCAGAAGAAGAGCAGCGTTAGCAGCACCATCGCTGCCGGCGCCAGGAGTTTAAGCCATCGCGTCATGCGGCTAATTATCGAGAGAAATAACAAATGAGCAAGCGATTGGCGATTGGGAGATTGGAGATTACAATCTCTTGAACTCTGAGATTGGAAATCATTTGCCCTAAGGATCGCTCCGAATGTTAAAAATCCAAAATCCATCCCTCCCATCCCTCGACTTCGCTCAGGACAAGCCTTCCACCCTGCCACCCTTCCAATCCTCTAACCCTCCTACCTTCCAACCTTCCATCTTTCCATTCTTCCGTCCTTCCATCATCCTGCTACTTTGCCTCTTCCTCACCGCTTGTGCCTCAAGCCAGCCGGTGCCTCGATATTATCTCCTCAGCGAAAAACCGGCTCGGATCATCGAAGTCGATCCCACCCTGCCCGAGGACCAGCGGCTGACGCGTGAGTTTGATCTGGAGGGGCTTGAGCTGAGTGACGATGGTCTGGAGGGGATTGCCTTTATCGCCGCCGCCGACCTCGAGCGCTACGGCTACGACGATTTTCTCCCCCCACCGGCCGAGGCCGGATATTTTCTGCTGGTGACCCAGCGAGACACGCGCCTGTACGTCGTCGAAGCACCGTTGAGCCAGCCGGTCGGCGGTCCGGCCCGCTTGGTCGAAGCCTTCCCTATTCTCAACCTGGACAGCGGCGCCTCGGAGATTCATTATGCAGCCGGCGAAATCTGGGTGGCCTTTGCCAAGGAGCAAAGGCTCTACCGGCTGGTCCCTTCGACCGTTTCAGGCGGCCTAATCAAGCTGAGCGAACTCAGCTTCGGCTTGATGCCCGTCCCGGCCGGTGATGTGGAGGGCTTTACCCAGATGGAAGACGTCGCCTTTATCGGCGATGACGCCGCCCGGCTGGTGGCGCGCCTCGATAATTTCTCGGACTGCATCAGCCGCTCGATCTGCGCGGCCGCCTGGAGCCGTGACATGGCTCCCTTGGAGCCGAGCGGTCTGGCCTGGGATGCCCTCAACGACCGGCTCGTCGGCATCGATGATGAAGGCGAGCTCTTCGGCCTCCCCGCCGATGGCAGCAGCGTCGAAACGCTCCTCAAAACCGACTTTGACCTGGAAGGTCTGACCGTCGTCGTTCAATAGCCGTCGCTTTGTCCCGTTCCTCAACCTGGTTGAGCCGGAACCCATAGCTTATTCAACAAAAGTTGCCCGCAGAAGCTCGCTAAACTGCCCGGCGAGGGGTGCATTGTTTGCAACTATTTGATATCATTGAACTGCATCGAAAAATCGGGAACGGATCGACGCGCGGCGTCGTATAATGATTATGCAGCCAGTCTTCAACTTTCGCCTTAGCGCTATCGTGGCCTTACTGTTGGCCCTTCTTTTTGCCCCTGGACCGGGCTACGCCCAAACTGACCTGTCGCTGAAACTTCAGGTCGGATTCGACTCGTATTATAAGAGCGAGACTTGGGCGCCGGTGCGAGTGGAAGTGGCCAACCCCGGCAGCGCCAATCTAACCACGAAGCTTCGTTTTCTGGACGATCAGGCTAGCTACGGCGCGCCGCAAGTGCTCTACACGACCGCCCTCGATCTGCCGGGCCAATCGCGTAAGCAGATCACCCTTTATCTGCCGCTGCACGGCCAGACCCAACTCAAGGTAGATCTGGTCGATACAGCCAGTAACGAGCTGCTGCTGACCGCCAAACAGAGTGTCGCTCCTTTGAGTCAGGTTGATTTTTTGATCGGCGTCGTTGCCAGCGATCTGTCGCTGCTCAATGTCGCGGGGAACTTGACCACGCCCGGAGATGGCCGGGTGGCGGTCGCCCATCTCACCTTGGATAACTTGCCGGCCATCGCTCAAGCCTGGGGCAGCCTGGATTTGCTGGTTTTCAACGATGTTGATAGCAGCGGTCTGACCCCCATTCAGCGCCAACTGCTGCAGCGCTGGGTGGCGACGGGGGGCCAACTGCTGATTGGTGGCGGGCCGAGCGCTGGCCAGACGCTGGCCGCCTTCAGAGACCTGGTTCCCTTCGAGACGGTTTCACCGCAGACCCTGTCCCACCCCCTGACCGAGCTGCAAAAAATGGCCCGCCTCGATGACCTGGCCGACCGTGGCCCCTATCCGGCAGCGGTACCGGTCAACCCGATGGGCAGAATTCGGGCTCGGGCCGGCGATCAGGCCTTGCTGGTCTCGCAGAGTCTAGGCCGGGGGCAGGTTCACTATCTGGCCCTGGCTCTGAGTCTGGCCCCACTGGATCGCCTGCTGCTCGAGCCCCGCTTCTTGTCCCGACTCTTTGGCCAGTGGCAGCCCAAACCGGCAGCGCTTACCACTCAGATCAATACCCAGGAGATGGTCGACAGCCTGGCTCTCATTCCCGGCCAAACCCTGCCGACTCAGGGCTCGGTTTTTCTCTACCTGATTATCTACGTGCTGGTCATCGGGCCGGTCAATTACTTTATTTTGAGCCGGTTCAAACGGCGCGAGTGGGCCTGGTTTAGCATTCCGGTGCTCATTCTTCTTTTTAGCGGCTATAGCTACTTTAGCAGCTTCCGTTTGCGAGGCGGCGAACCGCTGCTGCGCCAGCTTGCGGTGGTGGAGGCGGAGCAGGGCGCGCCTCTGGCTGAAGCAGCCACCTTCGTTGGCCTCTACTCGCCGCGCCGGGCCGACTACCGCCTGATCTTCGACCAACCCTTGCCGGTCAGCTCGCTGTACAGCGGCTACAGCGCCGCCGGCCAGCTTGAAATCAGCACCCTGGAGACTACGCTCGTCGAGGGCCTCAAAGGTGAGATTGGGGGAGTGTCAGCGGTGGCGGCTTACAGCCAGCCGCCCGCGCCGGACATCTCGGCCGCGCTGACGCTCGATCGGGCCGAAAAGCGGGTGAGCGGGACCCTGATCAATCGCACCGAGCAGCCGCTCACCGACGTGCTGTTGATTGTGAACCGGCAGCTCATCCGGCTGGACACGTTGCCGGTGGGGGAAACCCCGGTTGATAGCGTCGCCGAAGTGATGGACGACTACAGCCTGGCGTTCTACCTGCCGCCCTATCAGACTATTGACGACTTTTCCGCCGAGCTGTCGTCCGAAGCGCGGCTGCGCTTGATTAGCCGGGATACGGCGGTCCGGGCGGTGACGACGGACTACTACGGCGACACCGAGCTGCGGCTGAAAGCGGATCAGCTCTATCTTTTCGGCTGGCAGGAGCGGCCGCTGTTGAGCGTGGATCTGCCGGACACCAGCCACGATACGTTAAGCGAGACGCTAATTATGATGAGTTTGCCCTACACCAAGTCGTAGCGGCCAAAAATTATTTCCAGCCTGGAGCGAGCGTGACTGCCATCATCGAAATCACCGATCTAACCAAAACCTACAACGGTCGAGCCGCAGTGGACGGCCTCTCCTTCAATATCGACGCCGGAGCGGTTTTCGGCTTTATCGGGCCGAACGGCGCGGGTAAGACGACCACCATTCGCATTCTGACCACGCTGCTCAAACCCACCGGGGGCCAGGTCCGCATCGGCGGGCACAGCGTTTGGAAAGATGTGCGGGGCGTGCGCCGGATGTTGGGCTACGTGCCCGACTTCTTCGGCGTCTACAACGATATGAAAGTGTGGGAGTATCTGGACTTCTTTAGCGCCTGCTACGAAATTCCGGTAGCCCAGCGGCCCGGCCTGATCAACGATTTGCTGGAGCTGGTCGATCTCAACCACCGGCGGGAGGACTTTGTCGATACCCTCTCGCGCGGGATGCAGCAGCGCTTGTGCCTGGCCCGGGCTCTGGTCCACGATCCGCAGGTGTTGGTCCTGGACGAGCCGGCCTCCGGGCTCGATCCCCGGGCCCGGGTCGAGTTCCGCGATTTGCTGTTGGAGTTGAGCAAGCTGGGCAAAACTATTTTCATCTCCTCGCACATTCTGGCCGATGTGGCCGAGATGTGCACCGAGATCGGCATCATCGAGGCTGGGAAGCTGGTTACCCACGGCAGCTTGAAAGAGATTAAGCGGCAGATGCAGCAAGGTCACCATCTGCGCATCCGGGTGCTGGGCGATAGTCTGGTCGCGGCCCAACAAACGCTGCACGCGATCCCCGGCGTGCAGCAGATCGAGCCGGAGCCGGCCGATGACGGCGACTGGGATCTACAGGTCGAGTTTAGCGGTGACAAGCCGGCCGTCAGTGATCTGCTCAAACGGCTGGTCCTGGCCGACGTACCGGTCCTCGGCTTCAGCGAAGAGAGCGACAGTCTGGAGGACCTGTTTATGAAACTGACCCGGGGGATCGTCTCGTGATAGGACGTAGCACGAACCCGATTATCGTCACCGAGATGCGCGGCCGGATGCGCGGTCGCCGGGCCTTCATCGCCCTGACTCTCTTCTTGATGCTCATTAGCTGCGTGGCCGGCGGGATCTACTCCTCCGTTTACGCCAGCAGCACAACCTACTACCAGGTCGGCGCGCCGACGGTCCAGTACGGGCCGGTCATCGGCAAGGCGATCTTTACCGGGATCACCATGCTGCTGCTGGCGCTGATCAGCTTCATCGCTCCCGGCTTCACCGCCGGGGCCATCGCCGGCGAGCGGGAGCGGCTGACCTACGATACCCTGATCATCACTCCGCTGCGGGCCTCGCAGATTGTGTGGGGCAAACTGGGCGCTGTTTTCAGTTTTCTGCTCTTGATGATCCTGGCCTCGATCCCGATTCAGAGTATGGCCCTCCTCTTCGGTGGGGTCGAGCCGGTCGAGGTCTTGATTGCCGCCTTGGGTCTGGTGGTAACGATGCTCATCTTCGGCGCTTTGGGCATTTTCGTCTCCAGCCTGACCCGCTCCACCCTGACGGCGATTGTGACCACCTACGGGATCGGGATCCCCTTTGTCTACGGCATGCCGTTTATGATCTACTACGTCGGCGCGATCTTTATGTACCCGTTGAGCCTGATGCTGCAAACCGAGCTGTGGGCGGCGCTGGCGATGGTCGTCATCATCTATATTTTTGGCTTTCTGTTGAGTATCAATCCCATCAGCGCCGCGCTGATGACCGGCATCCTGGCCTCCGAGGGCAAAGGCTATTTTTTCTTCACCGAGCAGTTCGGCTCGGTAACGGTGCCGTTTGTCTCGCCCTGGCTGGTCTACGTGGTCTTTCACAGCCTGCTGGCCGCCCTGTTGATCCGCTGGACCATCCAACGCGTGGCCAAAATTAGTGAGCGTTAAGGCATGAGATCGATCCGGAGTCGCTTGACCCAAAATCCGATTGTGGCGGACGCCTTTCGCCAACGGCGGGTCGGCTGGCAGTTGATTGCCGCCTTATTTTTGGCCATGCTGGCTTACTGCCCAACCTTGCTGGGGGCGAGTAGCTTCCTGACTACTTTGCTCAGCTTCGATCTGGATCTGCCGCTCAGTACCCTCACGGCTTTGGGTCAATTCATTTTCTATCCCACCATCTTGATCCTGCTGGTCCTGGTCACGCTTTTTGCTCCGGTGCTGTCGGTCGGCGCCATTGCCGGCGAGCGCCAACGCCAGACGTTGAACCTACTGCTGATCACCCTGCTGCCGGCCCACTCGATTGTGCGGGGCAAGCTGGTCTCGGCCCTGATCTATCTGGGGCTGCTGATCGCCGCGGTCTGGCCGCTCGTTCTGGTCGGGGCGGTGCTGGGCCAGGTCGCGGTGGCTGAGCTGCTGGTCGCCACCCTGCTGCTGGGGGTGACGACCCTGGCCTTTACCGCGATCGGGCTCTTTGTCTCGAGCCGCAGCAAGACCATCACCAACGCCACCATGCTAACTTACGGCGTGGTGCTGCCGGCCTTTTTGATCGGCCCTTTTTTGGCGATGTTGTTGGTAACCATTTTCTTGGGCGGCGTGGGCGGCGGCGACGAGCTACTGGCCTACGGTTGGAGCTTGGCCGCCAGCTTCAATCCGCTTACCGCCGCGGTCTTGTCTTACGTCCTGCATGAAGACGATGGCAGCTTTTTCCTGGCCGAGCCGACTTCCAACGAATATATGCTGCACCCGTGGCTCATTTATTTGGCCTTTTATGCCTTCGTGACCTGGCTCCTGCTGCGTCTGGCGGTGCAGCGGTTGGAGGAGATGAATGAAGGGTAGGAAAAGAATGGAAGAATGGAAGGTTGGAAGAATTGGAAGTCTTTATTCCAACCTTCCGGTTCTTACACGCTTCCATTCTTCCAAAACGGGATTTGTGACGACCTGGATCTAAAGGAGTCCTAATGACTCAGCAAATACCTAAACGACTGCAACCCATCCTCGGCACGGCTGAAATACGATTGCGCCTGCAGGACAGCCTGCGCGGGGCGCTGCTGGTGTGGGGAGCCGGGTTAGGTTTGACGCTGCTGCTGACGCTGGCTAACCGCTTCTATCCGCTGGGCTGGCCGGTGAAGTTGGGCCTGACCGGCTTGGGCTTAACCGGCCTCGTTTTTGTCGTCAGCCAGCTTTATCTCTGGCTGCGCCCGCACTCGCCGCTGGTGACGGCCCGCCGGATCGACCGGCAGCTCGGCCTCGATGAGCGGCTGGCCACCGCGCTCGATCTGGCCCGGCGGCCCGGCGACACGCCGCCCCAGTTGATCGAGCGCCAGCTTAAAGACACCGTGACCCGGCTCGATAATTTTGAGGCGGGCCGGGTCTTCCCCCTCGACCGGCCCTGGCGCGGGCTGGCCGGGCTCGCGGTGCTGCTGGTCGCCCTGGTCGTCAACTTATTTCTGCCCAATCCCCAACTCGAGGTTTTGCAGCATGAGGCTCAGGTCCAAGAGGCCATCACCGAGCAGAAAGAGAAGTTTGAGGAAATTAGAGCCGAGCTGCTGGAAGATGAGTTTTTGCTCGAAACGCCGCAGGGCGAGGCGCTGCTGCAATCGCTGGATGAGTTGATCGAGTCGCTGGAAGAGAACAATCTTGACTTAGAGGCGGCCCTGGCCGAGATCTCCAGCGCGGAGCAGGATCTCGCCCAACTCCAGAACGGCCAGCCTCAGGCCGAGGAGACACTCGCTGAGTTGGCCCAAAGCTTGAGCCAGTTCGACTCGACCGCCGCGTTGGCCGAGGCGCTCGAGCAGCGCCGCCTGACCGACGCCGCCGCTGCGCTGCGGCAGGCTGGCGAGCAGGCCGCCGGTAGCCCGGACCAGGCTCAGGCCTTAGCCGAGGCCCTGCGCCAGGCGGCCGAGTCGGCCCAGCAGGCCGGCGACTCGGCTCTGGCCGAGGCGCTCAACGAGGCCGCCGAAGCGCTCGAGCAGCAGGCCGGCCAGGATGGTCAAAGCGGCGCCGACCCGGCCAGCCAAGAAGCGCTCGAGCAGGCCGCCGAAGCCTTGCAGCAAGCTGCCGAGCAGTTGGCCGGCCAGGAAGCGGTCGAGCAGGCTTTGGCTGATATCCAGGAAGCTCGCGAGCAGTTGGCCGACGCCGACGGCCAAAACGGCGGCGGTCAAGGCCAAGGCCAAGAACAGGCTCAAGGCCAAGGTCAAGACGGCAACCTGGACGGCGTCCCCGGTACCGGCGGCGGCTCCGGCCGCGAAGATCCGAGCGGCCAACCAGCTGAAGGCTTGACCGCCGAGCAGGGCACCTCTAACGAGATGGCCACCGACAACGGCGCCAACGAAGGCCGCACCCGCGAGTACGAGTCGCTCTACGCGCCGGACCATCTCGGCGGCGAGGGTGGTCCGCTGGTCAAGCCGGATGAGCAGGGCGCGCAAGAGGGCATCCCAATCGGCGGCGAGGCGCCGGTCGATCCCAGCCGGGCCACCGGCGAGGCTCGCGTGCCGTACAACCAGCTCTACAGCGAGTACAACGACGCCGCCAGTCAGGCCCTCGATGAGAGTTATATTCCGTTAGGGATGAAGGGCTATGTGCGGCAGTATTTCGGGGCGTTGGAGCCGGAGTAGGATGGAAGGGTGGAAGGATGGAAGGATGGAAGATTGGAAGGGTGGAATCTCGTCATCGAATGAATTCGACGGCTGAAATTGGCAAAGCCCCTCAGGGCTTTATGCTCGAAACGCCTGAGGGCGTTTCCCACATTCAGCCGGGGATTTCAATCCTCGGCAAATTTGGCAATAAGGAGTCAAACTGCTATGGCCTATTGGCGCTTGTTCTACCATTTTGTTTGGACCACCAAAAATCGAGAACCGCTTTTGACCGCCGACATCGAAACCAACGTCTACCGTTTCCTGCACGCCGAAGCCAAGGCGATGTATGTGCCGCTATTTGTCATCGGTGGCATTGCCGACCACGTTCACGTCTTGGCGGCGGTTCGTCCGGCGGTTTCCCCGGCGGATTTTATGAAACAGCTCAAAGGCAGCAGTTCGCGGTTTGTCACGGTGGCCTTTAAACGTCCCTTCGAGTGGCAAGACGGCTACGGCGTCTTGTCGGTCTCAGAGACGGCAGTTCCGCGAGTTATCGACTACATCACTCATCAAAAAGAACATCACGCCAACCAAACCGTGGTTGATGAATGGGAAGAGACGCATCATTGGAACTTCGGCCCGGACGAGACGCTGGCGGATGCGTTGCCGTCGAATGGATTCGCGGCTGAAGCCGGAGTCATCGAGTGAATGTCATCGAATGAGCGTCATCGAAAAAATTCGACGGCTGAAAATGAAAAAGCCCCTCAGGGCTTTATGCTCGAAACGCCCTCAGGCGTTTCCCAGATTCAGCCGAGGATTTTAATCCTCGACCCTAATCTAACAAAAAAGGAGATCTTAATGACCCATCTCTCACCCACCCCCGAAATCACCCTCGAAACCTTCCAACAAACCAGCCGAGCGATCAAGGCCGAGATTGGCAAAGTGATCGTCGGGCAGGACGAGATTGTGCGGCACACCTTGATCGCCATCATTGCCGGGGGGCACGTGCTGCTCGAAGGGGTGCCGGGGTTGGGCAAGACGCTGCTGATCCGCACCCTGGGTCAGGCCCTGGAACTGCGCTTCAACCGGGTCCAGTTCACGCCTGATTTGATGCCGGCGGACATCATCGGCGCGGAGCTGCTCGAAGAGTCGCCGGGCAGCGGCCGCCGCTTTCGCTTTCAGCCCGGCCCGATCTTCGTCAACCTGCTGATGGCCGACGAGATCAACCGGGCCACGCCCAAGACCCAGTCGGCCCTGCTCGAAGCGATGCAGGAGCAGACGGTCACCGTCGGCGGGCGGACCCACGCCCTGGAGCGACCCTTCTTCGTGCTGGCCACCCAGAACCCGATTGATATGGAGGGCACCTACCCGCTGCCGGAGGCCCAACTTGATCGTTTCTTGTTCAAGCTCAACGTCACCTTCCCCGGTGTCGAGGAGCTGGTCGAAATTCTGGATCGGACCACCCGCGACAGCCAACCCAAAGCCGAAACCGCCGCCGACGGCGAGACCCTCCTGCGGATGGGCCGGCTCGCCCGCCAGATTCCGGTCGCCGAGCACGTCAGCCGCTACGTCGCCCGCCTCCTGCTGGCCACCCACCCCGATCACCCCGCCGCCCCCGACTCGATCAAACGCTTCGTCCGCTTCGGGGCCAGCCCTCGCGGCGCCCAGGCCATGATCCTCGGGGCCAAGGTCAACGCCCTGTTCGAGGGCCGGTACAACGTCGCCTACAAAGACATCGAGGCCGTCCTCTACCCCGCCCTGCGCCACCGCCTGATTCTCAACTTCGAAGGGGAAGCGGAGGGGGTGACGACGGATGAAGTTGTGGGGGAAGTATTGAAAGTGGTTGAGCGGGAATAATGGAAGAAATAATGGAAGACTGGAAGGTTGGAAGACTGGAAGACTGGAACGTTGGAAAACTTCTTCCATACTTCCATACTTCCAACAGACTCAGCCTCGAACCTATTCCTGACAAAGGATGATGGCATATGACCACTCCAAACTCTCTTTCCCCTCTTCAGCCGCAGGGGTTGCGTAGTCTGCGAGCTTATCAACTGGCTCGACAGTTGGCGCATCTGATTTACGATCTGACGGAGCGTTTTCCCAAACGCGAATTCCGTTTGATTGGGCAAATGAAAGAAGCTTCCGTCTCGACTTATGCCAATATTGCCGAAGGCTATGGCCGCAGCACCGCCAGCGATTATGCCCGCTTTTGCGAGGTGGCGCGTGGCTCATTGGCTGAACTGGGTAGCTATCTCGAGTTCTGCCGGGAGCGAAATCTTCTGGCGGTGTCAGACGCACAGCCCGCTTACGAACTTTACAACTACACCTGGAACACCTTAGGCGCGCTGATTCGTTCGCTCAGCCAAAAAAACGCTGAAGGCACCTGGGAACGCGCCCTCCGCGAAGAAACCGTCCCTTACATTCCCGATTTCGGTTCCACACGCTTCGATTCCGCCTCTTTCCCTCCATCCCAACTAACCAACCCGCCCCAGGACGATCTCTCATGACTGAAAAACAAACACCACCCCCTCCAGTCCTCCAGCCTTCCAGTCTTCCAACCCTCCAACCTTCCAACCCTCCATCCTTCCAACCTTCCAAATTCTTTGATGAGTCATTTCTACGCCGCCTCGATCGCCTCTCCCTCATCGCCCGCCGGATTCGCACCGGCCGCAGCCAGGGTGAGCGGCGCAGCACCAAGCGAGGCTCGTCGGTGGAGTTTGCCGATTACCGCAACTACACCCCCGGCGACGATCTGCGCCGCCTCGATTGGCGAATCTATGCCCGCTTGGAGCGCCCCTTTATCAAGCTCTTTGAAGAGGAAGAGGAGCAGAGCGTCTATTTCCTGCTCGATGCCAGCGCCTCGATGGACTGGCCGGAGGGGGACGAGGCTAGGAACAAATGGGATTTTGCCCGCCGCCTGGTCGCGGCTTTGGGCTATATCGCCCTGGCCAGCGGTGACCGGCTGACCCTCGCCAGCCTGGCGACGACCGGCAGTTGGCGCTGGGGCCCGCAGCGTGGTCGCGGCCACATTCACGGCCTGCTCAACCAGCTCACCGCCCAAAGCGCCGCCGGCCCGACCGACCTCAATGACAGCCTGCGCCGCTTCAGCCTGACCCGCCAGCGGCCCGGCTTGCTCTTCCTGCTGACCGACTTCTTCTCCCCGGCCGGCTACGAGCGCGGTCTGGCCGCCCTGGCCGGCGCCGGCTACGAGGTCAATGTCCTGCACCTGCTCGCCCCGGACGAGATCGACCCGCCGCTCAACGGTGATCTCCGCCTGCACGATATCGAAACCGGCCTGGCTCAAGACGTAACCATCACCCCCGCCCTCCAACGTCTCTACCGCGACCACTTCGCCGCCTGGCGCAATCAGATCGAACAATACTGCTTCGCCCGCGATATGAACTACCTCACCCTGGAAACCTCGATTCCGTTCGAAACGGTGATTTTGGGCTATCTCAGACAGCGAGGCTTCCTAAAATGAGAGTTTGCTGGAAGCATGGAAGTATGGAAGTATGGAAGCATGGAAGCATTCAAGAGCTTGTTCCAGCCTTCCAGCCTTCCAATCTTCCACCCTTCCACCCTTCCAAGAGGTATCTATGGGTTTCTTAACCCCTCTTGCTCTAACCTTGTCAGCCCTTGCCCTCCCGATCATCATCTTCTACATGCTCAAGCTGCGCCGCCAACCGGCCCGCGTGTCGAGCTTGCTGCTCTGGCAGCAAGTCATCCAGGACCGCCAGGCCAACGCCCCCTGGCAGCGACTGCGGCGCAATCTGCTGCTCCTGCTGCAACTGCTGATTTTGGCCCTGCTAGTGCTGGCTTTGGCCCGGCCCTATTTCATCGTTGAGGCCCGGGTGCAGGGCAACGTCGTCTTGCTGCTCGATGCCTCGGCCAGCATGCAGGCGACCGACGTCGCGCCGAGCCGCTTCGCCGCCGCCCAGGCCGAGGCCCAGGCCCTGATCGACCGCCTCGGTCCGGACGATGCCGTGACCTTGATCGCCGTGGAACACACGCCGCGAGTCCTGGCCTCGACCAGCACCGATCGCGAGGCGATCCGCCGCAGCCTCAGCGAGGCTCAAGCCACCAACAGTCCGGCCGACTGGGAAGCGGCCCTGACCCTGGCCGCCGCCAACGCTGCCGCCCGGCCCAACACCAACCTGGTCATCGTCAGCGACGGCGGGCTGGCCCAACCCGGCGCAGACCGGGCCATCGATTTGAGCCGCCTGCCGGTGCCGGTTGAGGTTATCAGCCTGGGCCAAGGGGCCAACAACCAGGGCCTGGTCTCGCTGGCCCTGCGCGATGGCCCGGACGGGCCGGAAGTTTTCCTGCGGGTGGCCAATGCCGCCGGCGAAGCCCGCCAGCGCCGGGTCGAGTTTTACGTCGATGACCACCTCTTCGACGCCCGCGATCTCGAGCTGCCCCCGCAAGCGAGTGCCAGCCTAACCCTGACCGGCCTGCCGCTCGGGGCGCGCTATTTGCGGGCCAGTCTGGCCGGGCCGGACGACCTGGCCGCTGACGATGTCGCCTGGTTGGTCCGCAGCAGCGCCCCGGCCCGAGTCCTGCTAGTCAGCCCCGGCAACCTCTTCTTGGAGCGGGCCTTGGCCCTGCTGCCCAACGTCACCGTCGAGCGCGCTCTACCGGATCAAGAGCTACCGGCCGCCCGCTTCGAGGCCGTCATTTTCGACCGCACCCTGCCCGCAGCCGACACGGTCGAGGCCCTGCCGGAGGCCAACCTACTCTTCATCGCCCCGCCGGCCTCGACGCCGCTGTTCGAGGTGAAAGGCCCGCTCGAGCGCCCCCGCCCGACCCGGCTGGAGCGTACGCATCCGCTGCTGGAGTTCGTCGAGCTGAACACGCTCAACATTGCCGCGGCCCAAGCCGTCGTGCCGCCGCCCTGGGGCCAAACCCTGATCGATTCGCGGTCGGGCCCGCTCCTCATCGCCGGCCAGCCCCAGGGCCGCCGGGTGGCCATCCTGACTTTCGACCTGTTCCAATCCGACCTGCCGCTCCAGATCGATTTCCCGATCCTGATCGTCAACCTCAGCCGCTGGCTGCTGCCGAGCGGCGGGTTGGCCCAGGGACAGATGCTCCAAGCCGGCCAGCGGGTCGATCTGCCCGTCGCCGCTGCCGCCGAGGCTTTCCAAATTAGAACGCCGTCCGGCCAGAGCCTGGCGGTCTCGCTCAACCAGCCGGCCTTCCACCAGACCGGCGAGCTGGGCCTCTACCAGATCCTGGCCCAAGAGTCGAACCAGAGCTCGCTGCTGAGCGAATTTGCCGTCAATCTGCTGTCCGAGGCGGAGACAAACACCCGGCCGCAAGTCGTGACCGTCGCCCCGGCCGCCGAGGCCGCCAGCCAAAGCCTGACCGGCCGTTGGGAGTGGTGGTGGCTGCCGGCCGGCCTGGGTCTGGTCGTGCTGCTGCTGGAGTGGTGGGTCTACTGGCGGGGAGAGGGTCGATGAACTTTACCAGCCCCTGGTTCCTGCTCCTGTTGCTGGCGTTGCCGCTGCTGTTCGCTATCGCCTGGCCGCGGCGCAGTCCGCTCCGGCGCGGACGCGATGCGCTCAGCCTGCTGCTCCGGGCTGCCATTTTCCTCTTCATCGTGCTGGCTTTGGCCGGGGCCCAGCGAGTCCAGCACAGCGAGCGCTTGACGACGATCTTTTTGCTGGACGCCTCGGATAGTGTGGCTGGGACGGCGGCCGAAACCGGCCTGCGTTACCTTCGGGAAGCGTTAGCCGAGATGGGGCCGGACGATCAGGCCGGCCTGATCCTTTTTGGCGCGGATGCCGTCGTCGAGCGCTCGGTCTCGGACAGCCCGCGGCTGGGCCAGCCGGCTTCGCTGGTGAACGGCAGCTACACCAACATCGCCAAGGCCGTCCGGCTGGGCCTGACCCTCTTTCCCCAGGATACGACCCGGCGCCTGGTCATCCTCAGCGACGGTGGGGCCAATGTCGATGACGCCCGCCAGGCCGTCCAGTTGGCCCAGGCCAGCGGGATCGAGGTCTCGGTGGTGCCGCTGGCCGCTCAAAGCGGCGTCGAGGTCCGCCTGGACGACCTGACCGCGCCCTCGACCCTGCACCAGGGCGAGCGCTTCGACCTGACGGTCAAGATTCACAGCACCGCCCCAATGAGCGCCCCGCTGCAGATCTTCAGCGAGGGCCAACTGGTGGTCGAGCAAGCGCTATCCCTGCAAGCCGGTGACAACAGCTTCGTCCTGCCTCTGGTGGCCGGCTCGCCCGGTTTTACCAGCTTCACGGCCCAGCTTCAGCCGCCGGCCGACACCTTCGTGCAGAACAACAGCCTCGATGCCCTGAGCGAGGTCCGCGGCCCGCTGCGGGTTTTAATTGTGGCCCAGCAACCCGATGAGGCCGGACCGCTCGGCCAGGCCCTGACCGAGGCCGGCCTTCAAATCGAGCAGCGCCCGCCCGCCGGCCTACCTTCCGACCTGGCCGGCTTGAGCGAGTATGCCGCCGTCGTCCTGGTCAACGTGCCCGCGCCCAAGCTGTCGATCCGCCAGATGGAGAATCTGCACACCTACGTCCGCGATCTGGGCGGCGGGCTGGTGGCCATCGGCGGCGAGGAGAGCTACGGTCCCGGCGGCTACTTCCAGACCCGCCTGGAGGAGCTGCTGCCGCTGGAGATGCGCATTACCGATCCCAACCGCAAGCCGCAGTTGACCCTGCTGCCGATCATCGACAAATCCGGCAGTATGGCCGACGGCGGCACGCCCAACCCCGGCGGCCCGCGCAAGGTTGAGCTGGCCAAGGAGGCGGTCTATCGCTCGCTCGATCTGTTGGTGCCCTTTTTGGATCGCTTTGGCCTGGTCGCTTTTGACAATGTCGCTCAGTGGGTGGTCGAGCCGACGCCAGTGCTCGATGTGGCTAAGCTCAAGGAGGCGGCCGGCACCATCCGGGCCGACGGCGGCACCGACATTCTGGCCGGGCTGCAACTGGGCGCCAAGGCCATCGTCGAGGAGCCCAGTCCGGTTCGCCACATCGTCCTGCTGACCGACGGCGGGGCCGACCCCGGTGGCATCCCCGAACTGACCCGAGAGTTGGCCGAGCAGGGCATCACCGTCTCGGTGGTGGCGATTGGCTACGGTTATCCGGAGTTTCTGGAAGAGGTGGCCGAGATTGGCGGTGGCCGCTTCCACTTTGCCGATGACGCGACCGTCATCCCGCAAATCTTCGCCCAGGAGACGGCCCTGGCCGGCCGCTCGTATCTGGTCGAGGAAACCTTCACGCCCCGGATCGCCAACCCCAGCCCGATCCTGCAAGGCTTCAGCGAGCTGCCGCCTCTGCAAGGTTACGTGGCGACCTCGCGCAAGCTGACGGCTCAGGTGGTCCTGACCGGCGGCGAGGAGAACGATCCGCTCCTGGCCCAGTGGCAGTACGGGCTGGGCCGCAGCGTGGCCTGGACCTCGGATGCCAAGGGGCAGTGGGCCCAAGCCTGGGTCAACTGGCCGGAGTTCCCGCGCTTCTGGGCTCAGGTGGTGCGCTGGACCATCGTCGAGAGCAGCGGCGGGGCCTTGGAGAGCCAGGTCCGGCTGGCCGAGGATCGGGCTATCGTCACCGCCGAGGTCCGCCACCCCGACGGCAGCTACGCCAACAACCTCGATGTCAGCCTCAGCCTGGTCAACCCGGCTCTGGTTCAGCAGTCGCTGCCGCTGGAGCAGATCGCGCCCGGCCTGTACGAGGGCCAGTTCCAGCCGGATGAGGTCGGCACCTATTTGCTCAACCTGACCGGCCAGGCCGCCGGTGAGCCGGTCGCGGCCCAGACGCGCGGCTTTGTGGTCGCCTACTCGCCGGAATACCGGGCGACCGAGATTGATGCCACGCTTATGCCCGATTTGGCCGGCATCGGTGGCGGGCAAGTTCTGCCGCTCGAGGCGCCGGGCCGGGCCTTCGCCCACACCCTGCCGCCGGCCCGCAGCGCGAGCCCGTTGTGGCCGCTGCTGCTGCTGCTAGCCGCCTGCCTGCTGCCGATCGATGTGGCCGTCCGGCGGGTGGTCCTTGGCCGGGAAGATCTGCGGCAGGCCTGGGCCAGGCTGCAAGGTCGCTTCCCCAGCCGGCCGGCCCAACCCCAGCCGGAGATCTCCAGCGCCGGCCAACTTCTGAAGGTCAAGCAAAAATCGGCGGACAGCCCGCCGGAGAAGCCCCCGGCGGTCGCGGGCCAAGCTCCCCCCGAGCCCCCGCGCCGGCCGGCGCCGTCCCCGCCTGCGGCCGACCCCGGCTCACAACAGACCGGCGACTCGCCCGCCCCTGAAGAGATCTCCACCATCGAGCGGCTTAAAAAAGTCAAGCAGCGCCGCCGCTCCGGCTAATGGCTCCCCCCGCCCCCTAAGCCTGTCGGCGCGTTGGCTGAGCCTGTCGAAACCAAAACCGCCTTCGACAAGCTCAGGCTAAGGCCATAAGCCCCGGCCCTAAAGGTGTGAAAACTATCCTCGATGGGTGAAAATGGTTGCTGGCCGGTGAAAACCGTTCCTCAGCCGGTGAAAATGGTTGTGCGGCCGGTGAAAATGGTTGTTCAGGGCGTGAATGCCGTTCCCCGGTCGTGAAAACCGTTCCTCAGTCGGTGAAAATGGTTGTGCGGTCGGTGAAAACGGTTGTGCAGGGCATAAAAAGGAGTGCAGAGCTTGCTCTGCTAGCAAACCAAGGTTTGCACTCCTATTTTCACA
>CALMIS010000109.1 GCA_937864185.1 uncultured Chloroflexota bacterium | reverse complement strand
TTCGCTACCTTAGGACCGTTATAGTTACGGCCGCCGTTCACCGGGGCTTCGGTTCAAAGCTTCGCTTGCGCTAACCTCTCCCCTTAACCTTCCGGCACTGGGCACGCGTCAGCCC
This sequence comes from uncultured Chloroflexota bacterium, assembly GCA_937864185.1. GTDB lineage: Bacteria > Chloroflexota > Anaerolineae > 4572-78 > J111 > JAGRBY01. The sequence continues at coordinate 69,142 of CALMIS010000109.1, read as the reverse complement.
CTATACATCGCCTTACGGCTTAGCAGAGACCTGTGGTTTTGTTAACCAGTCACCAGAGCCATTTCACTGCGACCCTCCGGGGCTTTAACACCCCAGGGGGTACCCCTTCTCCCGAAGTTACGGGGTCATGTTGCCTAATTCCTTAACGAGGGTTCTCCCGTTCGCCTTGGTATACTCTACCCATCTACCAGTGTCGGTTTGCGGTACGAGCGCTGGATAGTTATGCTTAGAGACTTTTCTTGGCAACAAGGCTCAACCACTTCGCCTTACGGCTCGCTCCCACCTCAGCTCAATCGGCGGATTTACCTACCGATCTCAACGCCTAGATGGATCGCACCCAAATCCAATAATGGGCTGGCCTACCTCGTTGCGTCCTCCCATCGCACTATCTAGCGGTTCCGGAATGTTGACCGGATATCCATCACCTACGCCTCTCGGCCTCGGCTAAGGACTCGACTAACCCGACGCGGAATGACCTGGCGTCGGAAACCTTAGATTTACGGCGAACACGGTTCTCACGTGTTTGTACGCTACTCATGCCTGCATTCTCACTTCTGTCCGCTCCAGTCGCCCTTACGATCGACCTTCACCGCTGACAGAACGCTCCCCTACTACCCCAGCTTGCGCTGAGATTCATGGCTTCGGTACTATGCTTAGCCCCGTTAAGTTTTCCGCGCAAAGTCACTAGACCAGTAAGCTGTTACGCACTTTTTAAAGGGTGGCTGCTTCTAAGCCAACCTCCTGGTTGTTTAAGTAACCTCACCTCGTTCACCACTTAGCATAGATTTGAGGACCTTAGCCGATGATCTGGGCTGTTTCCCTTTCGACCCCGAAACTCATCTCCCGGAGTCCGACTGCCATGCTATGGAGTACTGGCATTCCGAGTTTGATTGGGTTCAGTAAGCTGTAAGCCCCTTAGCCCATTCAGTGCTGTACCTCCAGTACTAAACGCATGACGCTAGCCCTAAAGCTATTTCGGGGAGAACCAGCTATCTCCGAGTTCGTTTGGCATATCACCTCTACCCACAGGTCATCCCCTAACTTTGCAACGTTAGTGGGTTCGGGCCTCCACGAGTGATTAGACTCGCTTCACCCTGCCCATGGGTAGCTCACACGGTTTCGGGCCTAATCCCAGCGACTATACGCCCTATTAAGACTCGCTTTCGCTACGGCTTCGGGTGTCACTCCCTTAACCTCGCCACTGAGATGAACTGTTAGGCTCATTCTCCAAGAGGCGCGCTGTCGGCCATCGCGGGGAACATCTGTTTTTCTACAGCGCTCAACCTGCCGTTAGCCCTCCAACTGCTTGTAAGCTTATGGTTTCAGGTTCTATTTCACTCCCCTAACAGGGGGACTTTTCACCTTTCCCTCACGGTACTAGTTCACTATCGGTTGCCAAGTGTATTTAGCCTTAGAGAGTGGACTCCCTAGATTCCTGCCGGATTAGCGTGCCCGGCAGTACTCAGGAACACGGCGGAAGACAGTCAGTTTTCGCATACGGGGCTATTACCCTCTTTGGCAGGCTTTCCCACACCTTTCCGCTAACTGATTGTTTTGTAACTTCCATATGCCGGTCCTACAACCCCGTCCATGCAAGCATGGGCGGTTTAGGCTGTTCCCCGTTCGCTCGCCACTACTGGGGGAATAATTTCTTTTCCTCTGGGTACTTAGATGTTTCAGTTCCCCAGGTTCCCATCCTCAAACCTATGTGTTCAGTAAGAGGACGCTGTTGGTTCGCAACAGCAGGTTTCCCTATTCGGACATCCTCGGATCGACGCCTGTACACGGCTCCCCGGAGGCTTTTCGCAGTGTCCCACGTCCTTCATCGGCACTTGGCACCAAGGCATTCACCATAAGCTCTTAGTAGCTTCTCCACGTGATGCGGAGAAATTGATACTTTTCGCTTTATTAATTCGATAAATTACTTTATCGGCCTACATCAATTGCTATTCAGTTTTTAAGGTTCGATCACCGTTTGACCGGTGAGTGACGCGTCCGATGCTTCAGCCGCATCACTCACCCTTCAAATTTTCAACGTACAGACACAAAACGACCCGGCAACCACCGCCGGGTCCACAAAACCCATCCAACGCGGTGTATGTTTCGAACTTACGTCAGCGTGCTGCTCAACAAACTTTTGATACTCTCCGTTTGACCAGTTACGAACTCAGTGGAGATGGCGGGATTTGAACCCGCGACCTTCGCCTTGCAAAGGCGCTGCTCTCCCGCTGAGCTACATCCCCAGGATTTGCCTGGTTAGTGGGCTTGACAGGATTCGAACCTGTGACCCCTGCGTTATCAGCACAGTGCTCTAACCAACTGAGCTACAAGCCCGGGGGATCCTCAACAACTGAAAAGTGACAGGAAACTCATTCTTCGACCAGCGCCCAAGTTCACCGTGTGGGCATTTATAGAGCCGCTTCCCCATAGGGAGGGCTCACTTACTCTAGAAAGGAGGTGATCCAGGCGCACCTTCCGGTACACCTACCTTGTTACGACTTCGTCCCAGTCACCAGCACCACCTTCGACGGCGCCCTCCTTGCGGTTAGGCTACCGGCTTCAGGTGTTACCAGCTCCCATGACGTGACGGGCGGTGTGTACAAGGCCCGAGAACGTATTCAACGCACTATAGCTGACGCGCGTTTACTAGCAACTCCGGCTTCATGCAGGCGAGTTGCAGCCTGCAATCTGAACTGAGGACAGTTTTGGGGGATTGGCTCCACCTCGCGGTTTAGCAACCCATTGTACTGCCCATTGTAGCGTGTGTGTAGCCCCGGACATAAAGGCCATGCGGACTTGACGTCATCCCCACCTTCCTCCGGCTTGATACCGGCGGTCCTGTATGACACATGTAACATACAGCGAGGGTTGCGCTCGTTAGCGGACTTAACCGAACATCTCACGACACGAGCTGACGACAGCCATGCAACACCTGTGCAAGCTCCCTTGCGGGTCGTTCACCTTTCGGATCACTACCACTTGCATGTCAAACCCGGGTAAGGTTCTTCGTGTAGCATCGAATTAAACCACACGCTCCGCTGCTTGTGCGGGCCCCCGTCAATTCCTTTGAGTTTTAACCTTGCGGCCGTAGTCCCCAGGCGGGATACTTAACGCGTTTGCTTCGGCACAGAAGGGATAAGTAACCTCCTACACCTAGTATCCATCGTTTACGGCGTGGACTACCGGGGTATCTAATCCCGTTCGCTCCCCACGCTTTCGCACCTCAGCGTCAGGTGTGACCTAGAAAGCCGCTTTCGCCACTGGTGTTCCTCCCGATATCTACGCATTCCACCACTACACCGGGAATTCCGCTTTCCTCTGCCAACCTCAAGCACTGCAGTATTGAACGGCCTCTCCCAGTTAAGCCAGGAGCTTTCACATCCAACTTACAGCGCCGCCTACGTGCGCTTTACGCCCAATGAATCCGGATAACGCTCGCCCCCTACGTTTTACCGCGGCTGCTGGCACGTAGTTAGCCGGGACTTATTCCTAAGGTACCGTCATTATCTTCCCTTAGAAAAGGACTTTACAACCCGAAGGCCTTCATCGTCCACGCGGCGTTGCTGCGTCAGGGTTGCCCCCATTGCGCAATATTCCTCACTGCTGCCTCCCGTAGGAGTATGGACCGTGTCTCAGTTCCATTGTGGGGGATCGCGCTCTCACGCCCCCTAGCCGTCTTAGCCTTGGTAGGCCATTACCCCACCAACAAGCTGATAGCCCGCAGGCCCCTCCCGAGGCGCCGGAACTTTAGTCTAAGGCGTCTAAACCCTTAGACATCTGGGGTATTAGCTATGGTTTCCCACAGTTATCCCCCACCTCGGGGCAGGTCACCAACGTGTTACTCACCCGTCCGCCACTTTACAGCTCTCCGAAGAGAGCTTTCACGTTCGACTTGCATGTGTTAGGCACGCCGCCAGCGTTCATCCTGAGCCAGGATCAAACTCTCCATAAAATATAGTTTTAGGTAACTACTTACCTAAATAAGGATCATTTGACTTGGGTCAACTTTACTAGCTGATTCCTGTCATTTTTCAGTTGTTAAGGTTCTAAATTAGTAAAAGTGCAAACAAAAACCGACATCTCACGAAAAAATGTCGGCGGAGGCAACACTTGCTATCAGGTTTTGTAGAAACCTAATTGCTAAACGCGCCTCCTATTTGGTTATTATTAGTGATAGGAATACTCACTAAGCTACCTTCCGCATAAGGATCAAGTGGTAATTTACCACAAACCTTTTGCTCTGTCAAGTCTCACTCAAATACTTTATAACTTTTTTGAGTGACAAATTCGTTTCGAGAATTTACCACCAAGTCGATTTGTTGTCAAATAACCAATTTATTTTTTTTGGAAATTTGAGCTTGTCTCGGTGTTGGTAGTTTGGCTCAAAACTATTTTTTTGATAAGTACCGCTTTGCAGTTAAGGATTTACCGCCCCGCAAAATCGACAACGAGAAAAATGATATCATATTTAACGAGGTTTGTCAAGACCTAAATTAAAGAATTTCTAAAAGATCTTCACCCAAAATTTTCTCGAAAAACACCTTCTTGTTACATTTCACTACGGCCACTAAGTGCCCGGCTAAGCGTAATTTCGTCGGCATACTCTAGATCACCACCGACGGGCAATCCTCGGGCCAGACGCGTTAATTTGACGCTACTGCGGTCAAACTGACGGCTGATATACATCGCCGTAGCTTCCCCCTCTAGATTAGGATTGGTAGCGATAATTACTTCCCGGATGGGAACTTCACTCGAATGAACTCGCTGAACAAGTTCTGCAATTTTGAGATCTTCCGGGCCAACACCCTCTGTGGGAGCAATAGTGCCATGGAGAACGTGATAGAGCCCCTGATATTCGCGGGTACGCTCAATCGCCAATACATCTAAGGGTTCTTCTACGACACAAATTAAGCTGTGGTCACGATTTTCACTGCTACAGATACTACAGGGATCGGTTTCGGCGATATTAAAACATTGACCACAAAAGACAACTTTCTGATGCAACTCTTGTAAGGCTTCAGCCAAAGCCTGGGCGCGTTCGGGCGCATTACGAAGAAGGTAGAACGTTAAACGCGAGGCCGTTTTTGGACCGACACCCGGCAAACGAGAGAATTCATCAATAAGTTTAGTTACCGGAGCAGGTGTTACTTGCATAGCTTCCTTTAGAAAAGCCCTCCTAGACCGGGTATGTCGAGACCACCGGTGAGCCCCTCCATCTCTTCAGCAGCCAGATTTTTAGAAGCTTCGACTGCTTCATTAATTGCGGCTAAAATAAGATCCTGCAACATTTCAACATCGTCGGGGTCGACCACTTCAGGATTGATTGTGATAGATTGGAGCATTTGATGACCGGTCATCACCACCTTAACCGCCCCACCCCCCGAAGTAATCTCAACTGTTTTGTCATTTAGAGCTTCTTGAGCGTCCAACATTTGCTGCTGCATCTCTTGAAGTTTACTGGCGAGGCCGCCCATTCCCCCCATTTTACCCCCGCCTAAGCCAGCGGGCAGTCCAGGTCCTCCACTGCCGGTGCTTCCCAGTGAAAAACCTTTCCCCTTGCCTTTTCTTTTAGCCACAGTTAATATCCTCCTTTGGCTGAAATCTTAATTGATCGATTTATCATCGTTGGCTCAATTTTTAACAATTATAACACTCAGCGCTTAACTTGTCTCAAACGTTTCCTCTACTTATCTATCTTATTCATCTATGATCTCGCCCCCCAGTTCTTCGGTGGCCACTTTGACGAGGATATCGACATCAAGGTTATGCAAAGAAAGATCAGTCTGATGAGTGGTTGGGGGTCCAGCGACTTCTTGATCGATTAAAAAGTGAACTACCACTGAATGACCGAGTGCTTGAGCAAACGCCTCGTTGACGGCTTTCTGAGGGATGGGTTGCTCAAACTTCTTCTTGAGCAGCGGCATTGTGATAAAAAAAATTTCATTGCCATCTACTTTATAAAGTTGAGCACTACGCAACGCCTCGGCCATCACTTTGTTTTTTGGCTCAATAATTTCAACGACCTTGGCAAAACTCACCCGCACCTTATCGATATTTAAATCAACGGGGGCGCTAGCGCCAACAATGGGTGGCGATGATACCGAAGGAGTCGATTGCACCAAACGATGCACTTGACGTTGGGAACTAGTAGCTGGCACACCGCTTGATGGCGACTCGGACATAGTAGTGACCGGTATGGTCGGACTAGTCGTCGACATCACCGACTCGACAAAAGCAAGTTCTAGGGGCAACTGAGGGATGGCGAGAAGGCCGGACTTAATATCGATGGCGGCGGCATTGAACTGAGTTGTAGCTCGGATGATAGTAGCTATATCAGCCCTTTCGGCCTGGTGTCGGACATAAGCTAGGGTTTCTTCGGGTAACTTCGTCATATTGGCGTCATTACCAAGTTTGACTAACATTACGGACCGTAAGTGTTCAACAACTTCGCGGGCAAATTGACGGGGATCAAGACCATCGCTGACGACCTGGTTGATAATATCTAGCCCTTTACCAACAGCGCCATCGATTAAAGCATCGACCAAGGCCCCAACCGACTCAGAAGCAACGACACCAAGAACGGCCTGAACAAGTTCAAGCGTAATAGTTTCGCCCCCATAGGCAACCATTTGATCCAAGAGGCTGATGGCATCTCGCATGGACCCACTGCTCTGGCGGGCGATAAATTCCAGCGCCTCGGGAGTCGCGGCAAAGCCTTCTTGACCCGCGATGTAGGCCAAGCGTTGGGCAACGTCTTCGAGCTTGATCCGTTTGAAGTCAAACCGCTGGCAACGCGAGGTAATAGTGGCCGGAATTTTTTCCGGCTCCGTAGTGGCGAGCACAAAGATGACGTGCCGAGGCGGCTCTTCCAAAGTTTTGAGCAAGGCATTGAAGGCGGAATTGGAGAGCATATGGACTTCATCAATGATGTAGAACTTAGTATTGGTCTCGGCGGGACGAAAACCGACTTTGTCCCGCAGATCGCGAATATCATCTACACCAGTATTGGAAGCAGCATCGATTTCGATGAGATCCATTAAGCGGCCTTCGTTGACGGCCTGACAGATGGCACACTGGTTACAAGGACGGGTCGATACATCTTCGGCCAGGCAATTGACAGCTTTGGCCAGCAGGCGCGCCGTACTTGTCTTACCGGTACCACGCGGGCCGGAAAAGAGGTAAGCGTGGGCTACACGATCGAGTTTAAGCGCGTTGACCAGGGTTTGCGTAACATGCTGCTGCCCGATGATCTCATCGAAGGTGCGCGAGCGCCATTTTCGGTAGAGGGCTTGCGAAGCCATACAACGATCCTTTGCGGGTTCTCCAGCCAATATGGAGGTAGTTTACCATTCCAGAGTCAATTCTGCAAGGGACCCAGAAGGCCAAACGAGCCAACTTGGGCAGGAAAACGAGGTGCCGGACCCGCTAGAACAGGTTAGTGACCAGCCATAATTTTGGTTCTCGTCCATTTATGACTATAATCTGCGGACTTGAGGAGTCCCTCAGCATGACCAACCGACCCTTGATCCTAATGACAAATGATGACGGAATCGACTCGCCGGGGCTGCACGCAGCCGCGCAAGCCGTGGCTTCTTTAGGCGATTTGTTGATTGTGGCGCCCAAAACTCAGCAGACCGGCGCCGGGCGTAGCTATGCGATTCAGGCAGACCGAACGGTAGAGGAGACCACAGTTCCCCTTGATGGTAAACCGCACGTTGCCTATCGGGCCGAGGTGACGCCGGCCCAGGCAGTCGCTCTGAGCGTACGAGAGATCAGTAAGCGCCCGATTGACCTGTGTATCAGCGGGATCAACTACGGGGAAAACGTCGGTTCTGGCGTGACCATTTCCGGGACGGTCGGCGCGGCCATCGAGGCGGCATGTTTTGACATTCCGGCTCTGGCGGTGAGTTTGGAGACACCGCAGGAATTTCACCTTAAGCACGGTCAGGTCGATTTTAGTGTAGCCGCTCACTTTGTACGTTACTTTGCCGAGCGGGTGTTAACCCAAGGGCTACCGCCACGCGTCGATATCCTAAAAATTGAAGTACCGGCCACGGCTACACCTGAGACAGAGTGGCGCTCCACGCGAATATCACGGGACCGGTATTATCAGGCAGCACCGGGCGATGAGGGCGCCGAGCGAATCGTTAATCGCTTTAGCTACCGGCCATTTGTGGCGCCGGAGCGGTTGGAGCATGACTCTGACATTTATGTATTTGCGGTCGACCGGCTGGTAGCGGTCTCACCTATGACGATCGATATGACGGCCCCGGTGGTTTTAAGCGACATCCCGGATTTTTACAAAGACTAAAAGAGTTAGGGAAACATACGCGCTTTCCAATTTTCGCCCCCGAGTTCCCCCGATACGATGATCTTAAAAGTTGCCGAAATATTCATCAATGTCATTACCCCTGTTTTTGCGCTGGTGTTGATTGGCTATTTGGCCGGTCCGCGCTTAGGGCTTAGTGCCCGAACTTTAACCCGTTATGCTTACTTCATCCTCATTCCTTGCTTTATCTTTAACGTGATCAGCACCGCCGAGGTGGCAGCCGAAGTAGCAACCCAAATGGTGATCTACATCTTTATTGTTCACGTAGCGTGTGCGCTGCTGGGTTTTGGCGTAGCGTGGTTTTTGCGACGCCCCAAACAGATGGTATCAGCCTATGTCCTCATTGCAGTTTTTGGCAATGTCGGCAATTTTGGCTTGCCGCTGATCGAGTTTCGCTTGGGCGAAGTGGCGCGAGTACCGGCAACGATATACTTTCTGGTTATCGTTGCACTGGCGTTTATCATCGGCGTTATGGCCGCCAATTGGAATACGGGCAGCAGTGCCAAAGCCGTGCTAGAGGTTTTTAAGACGCCGGCCTTGATCGCTATGGTGCCCGCGTTTTTCTTCAACTGGGGTGAGATTGCCCCGCCCCTGTTTTTGTCGAGAATCTCCGGTTTGCTAGGTGCAGCGATGATCCCCACGATGCTGGTGACTCTCGGCATCCAATTGAGTGATGTACACCAAATTAGGATCACGCCTGATGTGGTGATCGCCAGTCTGATCCGGTTGGCTGGGGGACCGGCGTTGGCTTTTGGGCTGGTCGGGTTGTTTGGGCTCAGCGGTCTCGAGCGGGGGGCCGGGATTTTACAGGCCAGTATGCCTACCGCCATCCTGGCCTCGATCATCGCTCTGGAGTATGAGCTTATTCCCGACTTTGTGACCACCACGGTGTTGTTCTCCACCGTACTCAGTCTGATCACGCTGACTACAGTCTTGGCTTTGGTTTAGGGTTAAAAACTGTCGCCGGCTGGCAGTCGGCGTTAGTCGGTCATCAGATTTGCCTTCCACAAAAGCGCGGTGATGAGGTAAGCATCGCCTCTTAGCCGGCTGTCCAGGCGCAGTCGATCATGATTGGCGAGCCACTGATGACGCCGGCAGAGTCCTGACACAAATAGATGACCAGGTCTGCCACCTCAGCCGGTTCAACCAGCCGTTTGATAGCGGCCGGTTTGAGCATTACTTGCTCGATGACCTCAGCCTCGGAGATGCCCCGCGTCCGCGCTTGGTCGGCGATCTGATTTTCGACCAGGGGAGTGCGGACGTAAGAAGGACAGATGGCGTTGACGGTAATTCCATGCGGGCCACCTTCAAGAGCGGTGGTTCGAGTTAGACCCAGCATGCCGTGCTTAGCCGAAATGTAAGCCACCTTGAAGGGCGAAGCGCGCACGCCGTGGACCGAGTCGATGTTGATAATTCGCCCCCATTGTTGCTGCTTCATAAAAGGCCAGGCGTAGCGAGTGAGAAGAAACGGGGCGGTCAACATTAGGGCAATCATTGTGTCCCAGGTATCTTCGGGAAAGACATCGATCTCATCGATGTGTTGAAAGCCGGCATTGTTGACCAAGATATGAACGGTGCCGTAGGCTTCAATTGTTTGATCGATCAGACTCCGGCAGACGGCACGCTGGCTGAGGTCACCTGGCACAAACAGACCGCCTAACCGATCGGCGGCAGACTGACCGGCGTCAGCCTTGGCATCACTGAGCACAACCTTGGCTCCAGCAGCGGTCAAACGCTCGGCGATAGCGAAGCCGATACCACTGGCTGCCCCGGTAACAACGGCCACTTTGCTGTTCAAGATACTGTTTCCCACTGGTTTCCTCCACTGGTTATCGCCGGCCGAGGCAGGTTCAGATGCGTCAGTCAGAAGGTACTTTGAACGACGTTCTAGAGTGGCCGCCGGTTAATTTTTTTCCAACCTTAGCACAATTCCAGATCGCTGTCCAGTGGACAACTTCTGAGGTTTTTGGCGACTGGTGGAGATCATGATATACTGGCGCATCACTTTCCGGCCTGTAAAAGACCGTTTGCAAAACTACAGCCGGATACACCCGTTGACCAAATTCCAATCAACAAACGAGCTTGACAGGAGCGAGACTGCGATGCGGAGCGCGGAAGCATGGCCTCCTTTCTGTCTTCGCCAATGTCTGCGAAGGAGTCTCCCTTGAATTTCCTCAAGGTTGTAGGGACCATCCTGGTGGCGGTTGGGGTGGTGGCCATCGTCTCAGAAGCTTTTAGCTTTTCGCTACTCATCTACTACGGAACACCAATCGGCGCGTTGTTAGGAATTGTAGCGATTATCCTGGGCGCGATCTTGATCGGACCGGAAACCTATATCAGGTATACCGACCGGTTTACGGAAGCGGTGGGGATTGGGTCCACCTGGCTGACAACAATTATGGTGTTGGTGGTTTGCTTAAACGTGGTGTTGCGTTATGTCTTTGGAGCCGGACTATTAGCCCTGCAAGATGCGTCTTGGTACATATTTGGCATTCTCTATCTTGTCGGCGCGGCCTATACCCTCAAGCATGATCGACACGTACGGGTTGATATTATTTACACCAATTTATCGCCCAAGGCCAAAGTGTGGGTCAATCTCCTGGGCGGGATCTTTTTTTTAATTCCTTTCTGTGTCCTGGGCATTTGGATCTCACTTGATTTCGTCTCAGTCTCCTGGAATGTACGGGAAACAACGCCTGACCCCGGCGGGTTGCCAGCCCGATATCTGATCAAGTTTATGATCCCTTTGGGTTTTACTCTTATCCTCATTCAGGGGCTGGCTGAAATTCTCAAGGCCTATCAACAGATGCGCGGCAAATTGCCCCTGCCGGATGGAGAAGGAGGGCTCGGCTAATGCTTGGAATCATCTTGTTTGGCATTGTCCTGATGATGCTGTTGGTCGGCTTTCCGGTTGCTTTTACCCTGGGTGGGGTCTCGACACTGTACGGCCTGGCCACCTTCGGCACCCAATTTTTTGAGTTTCTGCCACTACGCATCTGGGGGGTATCAACCAACATTCTTTTGATTGCGGTGCCGCTGTTTGTCTACATGGGCGTGATGCTAGAAAGCTCGGGGCTGGCTGAGGAGCTGCTGGAGACGATGGCTCTAATTTTAGGCCGGTTACGGGGCGGGCTGGCCCTTTCGGTAGTGGTGGTGGGCGCGATGTTAGCCGCCTCAACCGGCATTGTCGGGGCCACTGTGGTCACAATGGGGCTTCTGAGCCTGCCGACGATGCTCAAGCGCGGTTACAGCAAGCCGCTCTCAACCGGCACGATTGCGGCCTCGGGAACGCTGGGCCAAATTATTCCGCCCAGTATCGTTTTGGTGCTGCTGGGCAGCGTCCTCAACGTGCCGGTCGGGGATCTCTTTGTAGGAGCAGTCATCCCCGGCCTGCTTCTGGTGGTGCTCTATATCATCTGGATCTACCTCCGGGCCTGGTGGCGACCCGATTTGGCCCCGCCGATGCCGCCAGAAGAGCTGGCCGATTTCCGGGGCACCCAGATGTGGCTCCGCGTCCTGCGTGCTTTCGTAGCTCCCTTCTTTTTGATCCTGGCCGTGCTCGGCTCCATCTTTGCCGGGATCGCCTCACCCACCGAAGCCGCGGCCGTAGGAGCCGCCGGAGCCACGCTGCTGACCTTAAGCCAGCGTAAGCTCAATATGCAAACCTTGATGAAGGTCATGAAAGAAACCACCTTTCTGACCTGTATGGTTTTCGTCATCCTGGTCGGGGCCAGCGCTTTTGGTCTGGCCTTTCGCGGGCTGCACGGAGACCGTTTTCTGGCCGACCTGGTTTCTCACGCTGAACTGGGACCAAACGCGTTCCTCTTCATTTTCCTGGTGGTCATCTTTATTGCCGGCTTTTTCATCGACTTTATCGAGATTACCTTTATCCACGTGCCGATTGCGGCCCCCATCTTTGCCGCCATGGGCGTCGACCTGCTATGGGTGGGCATCTTAATCGGGATCAATCTGCAGACCTCGTTTCTAACCCCGCCTTTTGGTTTTGCCCTCTTCTATCTTAAAGGGGTGGCTCCACCGGAAGTCAAAACGACGGATATTTATAAAGGGATTATCCCGTTTGTGATTATCCAGTTAATTGCCCTGGGCCTGGTCATCACCTTCCCGGAGATGGTCACCTGCCTGCCGGAGTACCTCACGCGCGATGTGCCGGTCACAGAACTGCGCTGCTGGGGCACAGATCCTGTATCGGCCTGGATACAAGGCCTTTTTAACTGACCGCTTGTCCGACCCAATGAAAAGAGCAGGCCGGTGGGCCTGCTCTTTTTGACTCACTTCAATTCCCCGAATTTAGCTTTCAACTTCGCGTTGAATTGAGTTGTAGTAAGCTCGCTCGGAGATGTTGCCCCACTGCGCTGCATCCTCCTGGAAAGCGCGGAAAGACTCAAAAACCTTTTTACTCATGGCGTCACTGTCGGCGACTTCTTGCAGCACCTCTTCGGCGGCGGTGCGCAACCCGGCCATAACATCATCCGGGAACGGGCGCAAATCCGTACCGGCGGCGACCAGACGTTGCAGCGCCGCATTGTTCTCGGCATCAAACCGGGCCAGCATCCAACTGTTTTGAGCTTCGGACGCTCGCAAGACGATATTCTGCAAATCCGCGGAGAGACCGTCCCAAGCCTGGCGGCTAATCAGCAGTTCCAGCACACTACCCGGCTCGTGCCAACCGGGGTAGTAGTAATACTGGGCCACTTTGTTGAAGCCGAGAATTTCGTCGTGGTAGGGGCCAATCCACTCCGTGGCATCGATGACGCCCCGCTCCAGGCTGGTATAGATTTCACCACCGGCAATCAGTTCGGCTGAGCCGCCGACCTTGGCGATGGTCTTGCCGCCCAACCCGGGAATCCGCATTTTTAGACCATTAAAGTCATCCAGCGAGTTGATTTCCCGGTTGAACCAGCCACCCATCTGAACTCCGGTATTTCCGGATGGGAGGGGCACCAGATCGAAATCCTTGTAAGCTTCTTGCCACAGTTCCAGGCCGCCCCCGGCGAAAAGCCAACTGTACATCTGCTGAGCGTTCATCCCAAACGGCACCGAGGCAAAGAACTGCGAAGCCGCGGTTTTACCGGCCCAGTAGTAGGAAGCACCGTGCCCCATCTCGGCGGTACCGGCGTTGACAGCGTCAAAGGTTTCTAAGGCACCAACTAACTCCCCTGCCCCAAAAACCTCGATTTCCAGCCGGCCTTCCGACATCGTCTTAATCTGGTCGGCCATCATGCGGACGCCGTCCATCAAAATGGGCAGGGTCGGCGGCCAGGTCGTGACCACCCGCCACTGCATCGTTTGGTTCTTATTGACATTGACTTCCTTAACGGCCCCTTCCGGTGCCTCCTCGGCTTGAGTGGCGGCGCCGTTACCGGCAGTGGTTTCCTCGGCGGGAGCCTGTTCCGCCGGAGCTGGCGCACTCTGCGTCTCGGGTTGGCCAATGCTGCAGCCGACCAGCAGGCCGGTGCCGCCGGCCACACTGGCTACCGACGCCTTCTTCAAAAAGTCCCTTCGATTTAGCTTCTCTGCCATCTTTCCTCCTTGAATCGTTACATTATGTTCGACAGAAATGGGCCGCGCAATTTTAGCATGAGCGGAATTAAAACACAAAACACCTCACGCCCCTATCTGGCTTACCAGGTGCGCTGAAATACGAGATCGTAGGAGTAGTGACCGTGGCAAAGCTGATTGGTTTCGACCCGCTGCTGGCAATCCTCGGGGGACTGGCAGTAACCGCCCTGCTGCAGCCAGTCCAGCGGGATATCGTGATCCAAGGTCGAGAGCGGCACCGAAAACTCGCTGGTGTAGCGGGTACCGTCTTGATGGCCCATCACGGCCAACTCCATCGTAGCACTCCAGACCAGAATCCGCACCATACCCGGACCATCGACGCCGGTGGGGACCTCAAAATTACCGTAGCGATCGCCGATGAGAATACCATCCAGCAGCTTCTCTTGGGCGTCGGCCACATGCACATAGATACTATGATCGCTGCCACAGACGCCGTTTAGGCTCCCATCCCAGCTATTTTCCTGGTTGCTACGCATCTTAACCAGGCGCACCACAAAATCGACTGCCGGAGCCGGTTCCGGCGACGACGGTTCGGCCGGGGGTAACGGCACGGTCGGGGCTGCGGCTTGGGCAATCGATGATGGTTCAACGGTAGGCAAAGGACCAGACGTGGCTGTGGCCGGCGGCAGCGGGCTAGGCGATGGAGCCTGAGCTGGTTCGGTAGGCGTTGGCGTGAAACTAGAGGTCAGAGTGGGTGAAGGGGTTGGTTGGGGAACGGAGGTGACCGTGGGTGGAGGAACGGGCGTGCTGAATTGAGCCAGGGCCAGGGTTGCCGTCGGCGGCAAGCCTGGCTCTAGCGGCACCGACGAGCCCAGGCCGCAGGCCAGCAGCGAGCCGGTCATCAGAAGCAAAGCTAACAGCGGCCAGGTTTTGAACTTTATCTCCACAATTTTGTCCCTTTCTCTAGATAAATCCTGGCCCAGTCTACAACATATCTTTGGCAACAAAAAATACGGGGTAAAACATGGCCGCAAATTTTCTGCAATGGGGACAAACCACGCTCTTCCCTGTGAATAGGAGGGCAAACCTTGGTTTGCTAGCAGAGCAAGCTCTGCACTCCATTTTCATTTTCGGTGTCGTCCCGCTCGGGACTGTCGCCCTCCCTTGGAACGATTTTGCCGCCGCCAACGTCCTATCCACAGAAGCATTCACCCGGAGGATTAAACGATGAAACATATTATCACGATAGCCTTAGCCCTACTCACACTCTTAACGCTACAAATTCTACACCCTCAAGCCGCTCAAGCGCAGGGGATCATTATTCCCGAACCCCCGATCTGCTGGCCGCCCTGTCCGATTCCGCCCCCGCCGCCGCGGGAAATCCCTTACCTGGCCGTCGAAACCGTCCGTGTTGAAGTTACCATCGATAACCAGATCGCCACCACCCGCGTCGAGCAGGTCTTCCGCAATGACAGCGACTGGTCTCTGGAAGGCACGTATATGTTCCCGCTGCCGGAAAACGCAGCGATCAACGACTTCTCGATGTGGATCAACGGAGAACGCACGGCTGGTCAGCTCTACACCAAAGAAGAGGCCCGTCGCATCTATGACAACATCGTCCGCCGCCGCCTGGACCCGGCCTTGCTGGAATACGTTGGCCGCGATCTGTTCCAGGCCAGCATCTTCCCGATCGACCCCGGCGATACCCGCCGCGTGGAGCTGGAGTACAGCCAGATTCTGCCGGTCGATAACGGCCTTGTTCAGTACAACCTGCCGCTAACCACCGAGAAATTCTCGAGCAAACCGCTCGAAAATATTGCCGTCACGGTCAACCTGGCCTCTAAAGATCCGCTTAAAGCCATCTACTCGCCCAGCCACCCGATCAGCATCGATCGCGATGGCCAATATCGGGCTCTGGTCGGCTGGGAAGCGGCCGAGGTCCGGCCCGAGGCCGATTTTAGCCTCTACTATACCGTCTCGCCCGAAGATATCAGCGTTAACCTGCTCAGCACCCAAGACCGTGACGAAGACGGCTTCTTCACCCTGCTGGTCGCTCCCAATGTCGAGGTTGAGCAGGTGGTCGAGAAAGACGTCATTCTCGTGCTTGACACCTCCGGCTCGATGGAAGGCGAAAAGATGGAACAAGCCCGCGAGGCCCTCAGGTACGTTCTTGACCATCTCAACGAAGACGATCGTTTCAACGTGATCGCCTTTAGTACCGGGGTGCGCAGCTTCTCGACCCAAGTCGAGCCGGTCTCGGCGGTGCCGGAGGCGCAGCGTTTTGTCGATGAGCTGCGGCCCGAAGGCAGCACCGACATCAACCGGGCCCTGCTCGAAGCCATCGCCAGCGCCGACCGTGAGCGGCCGACCATCATTATGTTCCTGACCGACGGCCTCCCCACCAGCGGCGTGGTTGAAACGCCGCTCATTCTCAACAGCATCGAGCAGGCCGCCACCAGCAACCTGCGCATTTTCCCCTTCGGCGTCGGTGATGACGTGGATACGGTTCTACTCGATACCCTGGCCCAGGAGCAACGCGGAACCAGCGCCTATGTCCGCCCCGGCGAGCGGGTCGATGAGCAAGTGAGCAGCTTCTACGCGAAAGTTAGCACGCCGGTCCTGGCCGATATTTCGCTCGAGGTCGAGGGGGTGCAGGTGGAAGACACCTATCCTTATCCCCTACCGGATCTTTTTGCCGGCAGCCAACTGATCATCACCGGCCGCTATCGCGCAGGTGGGCCGGCGACGGTCACCCTGAGCGGCGAAGTCAACGGCCAAACCCGGACCTTTACCTTTGACGATCTCTCCTTCGCCAGCAGCCCCCGCCGGGACGCCGATTTTATCCCGCGCCTGTGGGCTACCCGCAAGGTCGGCTATCTGCTCAACCAGATCCGGCTCAACGGCGAGAACCGCGAGACCATCGACCAGATCGTCAACCTGAGCATCCGCTACGGCATCATCACGCCCTACACCTCCTTCCTGGTCGAGGAGCCGGAACTGGCTCTGCGGGAAGAAGGCCGGGCCGTGATTGCGGCGCAGGAATTTGAAGCCGCGGCTGGAGCCCCGGCTGCCGAAGTCTCCGGCGATGCGGCCGTGAGCAAAGCGGTGACTCAGAACTCGCTAGCTCAGGCCGAGGCCGCCGCGCCGGCTATGCCGCTGTCGACCGGCACGCCCGGCTTTGGCTACGATGAAGCCGACTCTGGCGCGGGCAGGGCCGCAGTGATCACCATCGGCAGCAAAGCCTTTGTCCTGCGCGACGGCGTCTGGACCGATACAACCTTTGACCCCGACCGGATGACGACCACGCCACTGCCGTTTCCGTCGGACGAGTTCTTGACCTTCCTGACCGAGCAGCCTGAAGCCGCGCCCTACTTCGGGCTGGGTGAGCGGGTGATCGTCGTCATCGACGGCGTGGCCTATGAGACTGTCGAAGGCGAAGTTGAGACCATCCCGGATCGACTCGACCTCGACACGCCAGTGCCAACGAGCGAAGCTGACTCAACGCCGGCAGAAACAGCGGCAGCCACCGCCACGGACAACCCCGCCGGAGCCACGATCGAGCCGGCATTCACCGCCGCCGCTGTCGCCGCCGTTGAAACCGATTCGGCGGCGGCCGGCCAAACAACCGAAACCACCTCGGCCGCTCCAGGGACTCTCGGCTGTTTGGCCGGGTTGGTGACCTTGGCCGGCTTTGGACTAGGCTTGTGGCTAAAGCGATAAGTAGGCTAGTGGGCTTAAGGCGGCCTGCGCCTTAAGCCCACGTTTTACGTTTGACGCTTTACGCTTTATACTCCCCCGAAAAATCACTTGGAGGTAAATCTCGATGCCCTACACCCCTATCTTAGCCACCCTTGGCTATGTGATGTCGCCGGATGGCGGAAAGACGTTACTCATTCACCGTAACGCGCGTCAGGATGATCACCATCTGGGCAAATACAACGGCTTGGGCGGCAAACTCGATCCGGAGGAGGATATCGTGGCCGGCCTCAAGCGCGAGATCCGGGAGGAGGCCGGGATCGAGTGCGAGACGGTCGAACTGCGGGGCACGATTAGCTGGCCCGGTTTTGGCAAGCATGGCGAAGATTGGTTCGGCTTCATCTTCAAGATCACCCGCTTCAGCGGCACGCCCTTAACCGAGAATCCCGAAGGCAGCCTCACTTGGGTACCGGTCGAGCAGGTGCTGGACTTGCCCTTATGGGAGGGGGACAAATACTTTTTGCCTCTGGTGTTCAGCGACGAGCCGGTCCAGTTCCACGGCGTGATGCCCTACGAAAACGGCCGGCCCATCGGCTGGTCGTACAGTATGATTTGAAGCTTTCTACGTCGTTAGTCAACAGCCCCTATCGCAATCCTGGCCTCTTGTCCTGGCTAAGAACTCGACTCCCGGCGAGCCATAAAACTGTTGTGGCATTCAGTGGATTTGGTTTATGACGGGGTTATAATAGAAATAGAGGATTTCTTAGTCGGTAGAGGAGGCTAAAGATGTATTGGCTGACGGGTTTGTTAGGGGTGATTTTTATTGTAGCGCCGTTTTTCCTGGGTTATGCGAACAATGTTACGGCTCTATGGACGAGCATCGTGGTAGGCTTGGTGGTGGCATTTGTGTCGATCTTTAGAGCGCTGGATAGAGAAGAATCTCGCTGGGAATATATTGTTGCCGGGGTGATGGGGTTGGTGGCGGTGTTTGCCCCCTTTATTCTGGGCTTCAGCGCGGTGACAACAGCGATGTGGACCACCATTATCATCGGCGCGGTGCTGGCGATCCTGGCCGGTTATCAGGGTTTCTTTGCTCGGCCACAAATGTGAGCGTAGTCCAGGTCTGTTCGAAAAGAGATTCAATCGGATTTCAAGAGTCGAATATCGCAAAACGTAAACCGGTAAATTTACGTTTTACGTTTTGTGGATTAGAGTTAAGCTCAATTGTCTCTGAATTTACAAACAGCTCAAAACGAGCCGGGCTTTCAACGTGCCCGGCTCATTCTTTAATCTCCAGCTAACGGTCGAACCAACCTCACGTTCTTGACCTGAAAGTCGTCCCAGACAAACTCATCTTGCTGGGCATCCGGCAGCAACCGGACGGTGGTGAAAGTCAGTTCATTGTGGCCGGCTTTCAGTAGTTCAACCGGCACCACCCGTTGGACGGTCAGCCAGCGCCGGGTGAAATCCTGCTGCGGTAAGTCGGGCGTGAGCGGGATACCGTTAACCGCCAGCACCGAGCCGATTTCGTTTTGCTGCATTAACTCCAGCGAAAGAGTCCAATCGAGCGCCCCCGGCTCGACCAGGTAAAACGAGCCGGTCCAGGTCAGGCTCGGCTTGCGCCCACCGAACAGCGGCCACCAGGGCGGCTGCAGATGGGTATCGCCTAAATGGATGATAACGTCATGCTCCAGAACAGCCACGTGGGCCGCTGCTGCCGGCTGGCGGGGAACCAGGCCCTGCGCCTGCCGAGAGCCGGCCACGGCTGACCAGGCCGCCAGCGCGGGCCGGGGCTGGCCGCTAGGATCGAGCAGGCTGTAGCCGCCAAACGGGTCAGCCGGCCCCGGCACCGATAGATTCCAGACGGTGACCAGCTCGACCCAGGGCCAGTCGCGCCGGATGATCTCTAGCGCTTGAACCAGATACGTGGCCTGCTGATCGAGATCGACCACGATGTCGGCTTGGCCCGGCGGCGGCTCAACGGTCCAGCCCATTTCGGTGATCCAGACCGGTTTGTTGGCATCGCCATACTCCACCATAATGGCCCGCAGTTCGGCCAGGCGACCAAAAGCCGGGTGTTCCCGGTCGCTGGCGGGCGCGGCGGGCGGCTGGCCAAAGCTGTAGGGATGGGCCGCCAGGACATCAAAATAGGCGCCGGCCCCGGCCTCGTACATCAGCCGCAGGAAACGTCGCTCATCCATAGCGGTATCGTCATTGCTGTTGGTCGGGGCCAAGCCGGCCGCTACCACCACCGCCTCGGGATCGGCCGCCTTGACCGTCTCGTAACCCAAACGGAGCAACTCGGTAAAAGCCGCCGCATCGGGCCGCCGGCCACCCCACTCGATCGCCAGATTCGGCTCATTCCAGATGATGTAAGCTTTGATCCGGCCTCGATAGCGCTCGACCACGCGCCGGACGTAATCTTCGTAATCCTCGGCTTTGTCCGGCGGTGCGTTGAGCGAGAGCGGGACATCGCTGGCCCAGGCCGGGTGCTGATCCAGCCGCACGACCAGATCCAGCCCATAATACTCTGCCCCGGCCACAATTTGATCCGTGGCCTGCCAGTGAAACTGATCCTGGGTCGGCTCGATCTCGCGCCAGGCGAAGACCTGGACGATGGTGTCAAACTCTGAGTTTCGGGCCAGTTGCAAAATCTGATCATCAACGTTAAGCGTATGCGCGGCGAGACGCGGAGAAGCGGGTGTGGTCTGGCAGGCGGTCAGCAGCCCGGCCAGAAACAGCAAAAAAGTGACGGCAACAACGAGCGGCAAAGGTCTCGACAGCGGCGGAGATCCGTCCTGCCTTAAGCGGCGCGCCGCTGCTGCCTGTCTGATCTCCGAAACTCTAAAGCTCACGGCGCGATCCCTAGCCAGATGCTGTCGGTGGCCACCACCAGCAGGTTACCCGCCGAGTCCCAGGCCAGCGACTCGATGACCTGGTCGCTCAGCGCTGCCAGTCCCACCGGCCGCCACTGCTGCCCGCCATCTTCGGACTGAAACAGACCTTGATAAGCGGTGCCGGCGTAAAGCTTTTGCTTGTTCTCGGCCTCGGCCAGCAAGGCCGTAACGGAGATGCCGGCCAAACCGCTGCCCCAGCGACTGTCATCGTCAGCCCCCTGCACCGAAAGGCCGTTGTCCAGACTACGATAGACCCCTCGCGTGGTGCCCAGGTACAAGACCGAGCCATTTTCAGCCGGCAGACTCAGCAAGGCCAACACCGACACTTCGGACAGCTTCGGCACGACCCATTCCCACGGCTGGCTGCCCTCGCGGCGGAAGAGGCCGGCTTCAGTGCCGATATAGACAAACGGCTCGACCGGATCGACCGCCAGACTGACCGTTTCTAGGACATCGCCCAAGCCATCCCATCGAGCCGCCCAGGTTTCGCCGCCGTTGCGGCTTTCGTACACCCGCTCCCAGGCCGCCAGCAAAAAAAGTTGATCCGGCCTTTTGGGATCGATGGCCAAAGCCGGCACGCCAAAGGAGCGTGAAGGCAACTGCCGCCAGCTTTCGCCACCGTCGTCGCTGCGAAAAACGCCGTCACTGGTGGTGCCGGCGTACAGAATCTGCGGTTCGGTGGGGTGGGCGGCCAGCGAGCCAATGCCGGAGGGAAACTCAAACGGAAGCGCCAGCCACTGCTGCTGATCCGGCTGCCAACGGAACAAACCGGCGCTGGTGCCGAGCAGGACTCCATCCTGCCCGCCTAACAAGACTCGAGGTTGCGGGTCGCCCAACTCCGGCGCGAGATTAGTCCAGCTTTGGCCATCGTCGAGACTGGCGTACAGGCCGTTCCAGGTGGCAGCCAGCAGTTGGGTGGAGTCGCCGGGCAGGCGGTTAGCGGCCAAGCCCAAAACGCCGCCCGAAGGCAACCCCAGACCGCCCTTGACCCAGCTTTCACCCCCATCCAGACTGCGGTAGAGCCGCCCCTGACTGGTGCCGACCCCCAGGCCGCCATCGGCCAACCATATGATCGAAGCGACCTCATCCGACGGCAGCGGCAGCGAAGAGACCTCGGCCCAGGTCTGCCCGCCATCTTGCGTGCGAACCAGTTGGTCGCGTAAACCGGCTACGGCCACCTGGGGAGAAGGCGGATTGAGGGCCACATTGCTGCTGTATTTTCCGGCGTAACTGCCCAACCAGCTTTGGCCATAGTCCCGGCTGGCAAAGACGCCCTGCCCCGAGGTGCCGGCGTAAAGGTGCTGCCCATCCCCGGACACGGCCAGCGCCAACACCGCCGCCTCCGCCAGAGACGACTCGCCGCCCAGTGGTTGCCACGCCTTCGCCTGACCCTCGAGTTGGACGTAAACGCCGTGGTCATCCAGGCCCGCATAAAGCCGGCCGGCAGCATCGCTGGCCAGGGCAAAGATGGTCGCTTCAGGCAGACCGGGGACCGGCTGCCAGCTCGCCCCGGCGTCATCACTGAGCAGCAGACCGTCGCGGGTAGCCGCCCACAATCGAGTCTTAGCCGGATCGGCCGGGTGAGGTCCGGCCAGCAGATCGAAAATGGGGTTGTTCGCCAACCGGGCCGGCAGACTGGTCCAGGATTGGCCACCGTTGTGACTAACGGCGAGGCTCTCGGCAGCATATTGGCCGGCCCACAGCCGCCGGGGATCGGCTGGATCGGCCGTTACCGTCAAGAAAATCGAACGGCGCGGCAGCCCCTGCTCCACTCGCTGCCACTGCCAGGCAGCCGGGCTAACTTCTGCCGCTTCAGTTTGATGACAGGCGGTCGCGAAGAGTAAGATCAGATAGCAAAGCGCGATAAAACCGCTACTCGGTGTGGCTCTACTCTTCACGGGTAAACATGAATTTACTGAAGAAACTCCGGTTGTTGGCGACAAGACGGTAACCCAATTCTGTAAACCAGACGAGTGGTGGCCGGGTCAAGGGGCGAATCAACCAACGTGGATAACCGATCTCCTCCAGCACATACATGCTGGCCCGACCGGCGCGCAGAATCTCGCCCTCAGGAGTGATGACGTGAACGGCTTGCTGGCAAGCCCGGTATAGCTCATCCGTCATCGGGGGCCGGGGGCACTCCTGATAAGGCAGCACAAAAAATTTACGTTGAATATCCTGACGTCTGACCCAGACGCTGACTCGGTGTCAGAAGCCTCAGTCACCATCCCACAAAAGCCAGTGTTGATCCTCGCGGCGATTCGCCACTATGAAAGTCCTATCTCTGCGACGAGTTTAGGCCTGCTTTTTTGGAGCACATATTGATTACGGCGCTCTCCGTCGCTGACGGCCGAAATAAAATCGGTCGCCAGGTAGCCCCGGGCAAAGTAGTGCTCAAAAACCTCTCGAAGCTTCAAGCGCCACTCGAGCGCCAGGACCAAATCGGCGGTCTTGACCGGATGAACATCGGGCAGCGTTTCAACCAGCAGGGTTTCGCGCTCTGAGTCTAACTTAACGTCGACCACTCGCCGCTCCACTCCCTGCCCTTCGATCTGGAAGACCGGCTCGGCTCCGCTGGCGTCCGTCGGCAAGCGCTGCTCAACCCTGGGACCGGCCAGCCACCACTCGACCAGCAGCCGATCGGACGGTAGACCCGCATTGAGAGTACCAAAGTCGGTGCCGTAGAGATCACGGATGTAGCTCCGGCTGATGGCCCGAAGTTTGTGCAAATTGAGCCGGGCGTTGGGTCCCTCCAGCGGATCGTAGGTCCAGGTGACCAGAGTCAAGTCCTGAGCCAAGGTGCGCGTTCGCTGCGTCCATTTGAGCGCCTCGGCGATACCGTATTGGCGCCAATCTTTGAGGATGCCCATATTCTGCGAGCAGAGCTTGAAGCGGCCTTGTTCATCGCGACCGATAAAGCCGAACAAGAAACCGACCATCTCATCAGTCTTCTCGGCAAACGCGCCCAAAACTACCCCGCCATTGAGGGCGGCCGTTTTGAGCATCGGCGGATAGAGACCCCAGGTCGGGTCGTCGAAACCCCAAATCTCGCGCTGTAGGCGGTGGATTTGCAGCATTTCGTCGTAGCTCTGTAAATCGCGAATATAAAAACTCAACAGTCTTTTCCTCCGTCAATACACTCACCCGCCGTAGAGGCAGTGGCCGTAGGGGCGTAAAATTTTACGCCCCTACCTAAGGTCAAATTTCATTCTCGGTCTCAAACCCCGAGTCGGGCGCACAAAAAATAGAGCGCACGAGAAATCTCGTACGCTCTGTAATTTACAGCATAACCGGCTTTTTTGGAAACTATGCCTTGAGTTACCTCCAAGAAGAGGCTGAGTAACCCGATTCTAAGCCGTTTTAGAGGGCGGGGAGTTCTGCTCAACCCCGAGCAAAAAATGATGCGGCAGGATATTGCTGCCCGGGCGCACTTCGATGCCTTCCACCTCGGTCTGGGTTTCATCAAATTCGGCGGAATTAAGGTAGCAGACGGTCGGCTTCTGCTTCAACCTGGCCCGGAATCGGTCTGCCGCCTGAATAATCTTATCGCTGGTTTTGCGCTTGGGGTCACTATCAAACCAAAGTAAACCTTCCATACGTCGTCAACTCCTTTAATCTTGATATAACAGCCATCGATTCCGGGGTAACACTTCGCAAAGATGAAACCGCCGGCCCGCCGACCGCACCCAGAAATGATGCATGCCCCATTCACTGCGGCGATCGGTCACGGTTTTGCACTCGTTCACGGCCTCGACCGTATAGATCTGTCCCCGCCAGGAGAACTTAGCCGGGAACCAGTCAAAGCGGCGTTCTAACATTTGAATAGTCTCGGTCCGATCGGTCATGGTTTACTCCCAAATTGAGGGGAGAAAGTCTCCCACGGCTTCGGTATTCTCCTGGCCGATGACTTTGAAATCGCGCATGCCTGGCGGAGTCGTGGGCAAGAGAGCCGGGGGCGGCGCGACAGCCCCAGGGTAACCGTTCGGTCCCTGGCCATTGACCACAACGACGGGGGGATAATGACCAAAGCGAGTCGAGTTCATTTCGACTTCAGTTTGCCTATCACGTTGGCGCAGGACCCAGACCAGAATGATGCTGGTTGGCACACTGGCCAGCACGCCGCAGATGATCCCGATGATGACGGCCATAGCATCCGGACTCAGCCTGAAACCCACTACTGCGGCCAGAACGGCGAAGAAGGTCACTGAAACGACAACGATAAACTTTTTCATGAGTTTTCTACCTTTTGTCTTTCGACTGCCTACTTGATCAAGCGCAATTGGTGTCCGAACATCGTCAGACCCCGCCGCTTGGGTTTTGTCTCAGATTGGGTTGGGCTAACCGACACAGCGCTTCGACTGTCGGTGCCGGTGGCGGCCAGGGGGACTGGTTCCGGCTCTGGCGTGAACCAACGCCGGCTTTGCCGCAGTCCGCCGCCCATCTTGCCCACAATATCTCTAATTTCCTGCTCGCTGATGTAAGCGGCCTGAAAACGAGTCACGTTTCCTTTGGCCACCAGTAAGAAATCACCCCGGCCCAGTAGCTTTTCGGCACCGGTGCCAGGAATACCGGCCGCCAGCTTGGCATCATCGGCGCTGGCGACGCTGCCTACCAGGCGCACCGGGAAGTTGCTGCGGGTCAGGCTGCCGATGCTGGCTGCCAGCGGCTTTTGCGTGCAGGCAATCAAGTGGAGGCCCGCGCTCCGGCCTCGCTGGGTCAGCCGCGTCATCAGCCGGTCCATCGCCTTGCCGCCCTGTTCCATTAGATCGGCCACCTCATCGATAAAGATAACCACGCGCGGTTCGGAGATGTTGGCCCGGTCACGCCGGACCATCTCTTCCACCATCTCGCCCAACAGAAAAATGGCTTGATGGACGTCTTGTACCGCCGGGCGCAGCAAGTGAGGGAGGCACGGTCCACCCACCCCGCCCATAGTTGAGACAAATGGATCAAAACCGTTGCCTTTGGGATCGATGAAGACCATCTGAATCTCGCCCAACCGGTTATGGATTGCCAGCGAGAGGGCAATACTGCGGGCCAGCGCTGTCTTGCCGGACCCGGTTGTCCCGGCGACCAACACATGGGCCACCTCCGGCGAAGGCAGCCGCAGCAGCAACGGGATGCCCGACTCATCCATCCCAAGAATAGCCGTCTGTTTAGGCACTTCTTTGAGTCGCCGGCAGAGGCTTAGCAAGCGAACCACCTCGCCATCTTCGCGGGGCACATCGACTTGGACGGCCGCCCCCTGGCGGATAACGCGAACCCGCGGCGCGCCCAGCCTTAAGGCCAACTCCTCAGACAAGCCAATAATTTTAGAGACCTTGGTCGAAATCTCAGGGAAAACGCGGTAGCTAATCCAGCGGGGGGTCACTACTCCGCCTGTTACCCGCCCAGGGACGCGATGGCTGGTCAATACCATTTCAATCTGATCGGCTTGATACTCTAACACCCGACGCATGTAGGCCTCCGGCCCTAGATTTTTTCCCTGGGAGGGATATTGCTCAAGCATATCATAACCCGGTACACCAATTTTCTGGTGCCGCGCAGCGCCGCGTGAAGATTAACTTGGCTCTGCTTGTTTGCCTGACCAGGGCTTAGTTTTTAGTTGAATCCTGGTCTACCTGCCGAATGATAGCCACCACTTTGCCTTGAACTTCCAGAGCCTCAGGGGCCACCACCACCGCCTTCAGCCCTGTGTCCGCCGGCGCCAGCCGAACATGACCATTCTCCCGGTAATACTTACCTAACGAAATCAAATTCTGGGGTAACAGCTTAACGGCCACCACCTCGCCGTTTTGGACCTGAGCCTGGCGCTGCAAAATCACAATATCGCCCTCGGCCACAAAATCATTAAGCAAGCTGTTGCCATTAATTTTGAGCGCGTAGAGGTTGTTATTATTAGTCACGAAGTCGTAGGTCAGCTCGATAATCTGTTGATCGTCAAACCCGACCGTGGTTACCACCGGGCTCTGTTCCGGCTGAAGAGGGCTTTGCGGCTGTCCCTCGCTCTTCAGCCGCAGACCACGAGGCGTGTTGGGAATGCGAGTAATAAAATCGGCGTTCTCAAGGACGCTCAGATGATAATCAACCAACGACTTGGTGCTGATCTCCAACCCCTCTCGAATTTCTTCGTACGTGGGAGGATAACCGTTTTTCTCTACAAACCCTTCGATAAATGCCAGCATTCGCTCTTGTTTATTGCTTATCTTTATCATTTGCCTGGCTCCTCCAACTCTAACGGTTTAGACAAAGTAAGAACACTTGTTCTATTCACAATCCCGATTATACCAGAACAACCGTTCTAATGTCAAGCCAAGCAAGCTTAAATTTTTGGACAAATTAGGTAGTAATCTTTTACTGAGGGAAAAAAGAGGCGGGTAATTGATAAGAGCAGGGAGCGAAAAGATCGGTCTTTTCACTCCCTTTAGGCACAACTATAATTAGTGTCCAGCAAGCAGGATCAACTAGCTATCGTGGCATAAGCACATTTAGCCACTCGCTAGCTGACTTGAAACGATCAACCTCTTACCCGAGAAGATCGATCTAACTTAACTGCCGTACCACGGCAATGACCTTGCCCTTAATCTCCAGATTACTCGGATCCACATAGATGGGCTCCATGGTCTGGTTTTCCGGCTGGAGACGGACGCGATCCCCTTCGTTGTAAAAGCGCTTCAGCGTGGTCTCTTCCCGGTCGGTTAGCCAGGCGGCCACCATTTCGCCGTTGTCAGCCGTTTCGGCATAGCGCATAATCACCAGGTCACCGTCGTTGATGAGAGCATCGATCATCGAGTTGCCCTTGACCTTAAGCGCGTAAACATCTTTGGCATTGGGCACGATTTCGCGGCTAAGTTCAATGGTATCAACCTCAACGTCAAAGGCATCGGCGAAGTTGCGCAGCGGCTCACCGGCGGCAATCCGGCCCAGCAGCGGGATTTTGACCAGCCCCGACGGCCCCAGCAGTTCGCCGGGGTCCGACAGCCGGATGCCGCGCGAAACCGTCCGGTCCCGAACGATGTGGCCATTGCGGACCAATGCATCTAAATTGTAGTTAACCACTGAAGTAGAGGTGATGTTAACGGCCTTGCCAATTTCTCGAATGGTGGGGGGATAACCATTGTCAAGGGTGAAGCTTTTGACGAAGTCTAAAATCCTTCTTTGGCGTTCAGATAATCTCACCGGAATAACTCCTTTCACCACAGGTCATTTGTTCCGACCATTTGTGCGGTATTTCCGGCATTATACCACGAACACAAGTTCTATGTCAACTCTAAATCGCCATTTGGAAACAAAAGACCCAACCTGAGGGTTGGGCCTTAACTTGCTCTAAACTTGGGCCGCGGCTCTATCAATCGCTTCGGTCAGACGATCGAGGTCGGGCGGCTTGACAAAGAACTCATCGGCGCCCGCCAGTTTAGCCTGAGTGCGCTCCTTCTTACTGCTCCAGGCCGAAATGACGAAGACCGGCAAATTCCTGGTCTGCGGGTTGGCTTTAATCTCACTAATGGCCTTATAACCATCCATGATCGGCATGCGCAAGTCCATCAAGATGACGTGCGGATGCCACGAAAGGGCCAATTCGACCCCTTCTTTACCGTTTTTGGCGTGATTGACCGTGTAACCTTTCAGTTCCAACAACCGGACGATCGTGTCGCGGATTACCGCCGCATCTTCAACATACAGGACGCGAATCGCCTCTTTTTTATCTGATTTGGGGATTAATTTCTTTAGTTTTCGAGGAGCTTCGTCAGCCATTAAAACTGCTCCATATTTTTTTCTTACACCAGCCTAACTATGCCAGAAAACACCTTAATTATCAAATTCAATCGAAAATATCTTATCAAACTGCATAATATGCAGTAACCGGTTTAGGTGATCGTTCGGGTTTTTAAGCACAATCTCAATTTGCTCTTGCGAAAAATCTTTCTGGGCATTAAGCAACAAGCGGAGCGCCTGTGAGTCGAGACGCTCCGTCTTCTTTAAATCGATATGTAAAGCTTTGGCTTGAGCCAGCTTCAATTTGGTCAGGAGCGCGGCGCTACTTTCCTCGTTCCACATCAGGTGATGCACGTTGGACCCAATGCTGCCGATCAGTTTAAGCGTCCAAATAACACCGGCCTGACTTAACTCGGTGTGCAGACTATCCATTGCTCACTAATAAGGCCGGCCCTACCCAAACGCAGCCAGCGCGGTCAAATCAACCAGCGGCGTGGGCCAGAAGCCAAAGATGACGGTCACGAAGGCCGCCAACACCAGCGTCACCATAACCGGACCGCTCAGACTGGGCACCGGCGCCAACTCACCGGCTTCGTCTTCGGCCGAACGGAAGTACATCTGCACCACCACCCCCAAGTAGTAGAAGGCCGAGACCACGCTGTTAAGTACCCCGACGATCGCCAACCAGGTCCAGCCGGCGTCGATCGCGGCCTTAAAAACGTAAACTTTGCCCCAAAAGCCCAGCATGGGCGGTAACCCGGTCAACGAGACCATAAACAACAACATAATTCCCGCCAGCAGCGGGCTTCGCTTCGACAGGCCGGCGTAATCCCCAATCGACGAGCCGAGGACACTCCGTCGCTCCAAGAGGGAGATGACCGCAAAGGCACCGATATTAATGAAGGTGTAGGACATCAAGTAGAACAGCACGCCCTCGACTCCGTTCATCGTGCCCGGCACCACCCCGACCAAGAGGTAGCCGGCGTGAGCGATACTGGAGTAAGCGAGCATCCGTTTGACATCTCGCTGGGCCAGAGCCGCAATATTACCGACCGTCATCGTAATCACCGCCAGGGCCGCCACCGCCACCTGCCAGTCGAGCAGGAAGGACTCGGCGCTGAACGAGACCATCAACACCCGGATCAACGAAGCAAAGCCGGCGGCCTTAGCTCCGACCGACATAAAGGCCGTGACCGAGGTCGGCGCCCCTTGGTAAACATCCGGCGTCCACCACTGAAACGGCACGGCCGCCACTTTAAAGGCAAAGCCGACCAACAGCAGCCCTAGCCCGACCAGAGCCAGCGGGTCGCTGCTGGTCAGCGAGGCGAAATGCGCCCCCATCGCCGGCAAATAAGTCGAGCCGGTGGCGCCGTACACCAAAGCCACCCCGTATAAGAAGAAGGCCGAGGCAAACGCCCCGAGCACGAAGTATTTCATGCCGGCTTCACCCGAACCGAGCTGCTGCCGGTTAAAGGCCGCCAGCACGTAGAGCGCAATCGACATGATCTCCAAACCCAAGAAGACCACAATCAGGTCGGTCGCCGCGCCCATCAGCATCATCCCCACGGTGGAGAATAGCAGCAGAGCGTAGTATTCGCCTCGTTGCAGTTCACGCTCGCCCAGATAGCTCAGCGAGACCAGGATCGACAAAATGGCGGTGACGATGAAGATCAGGTTTAGTACCAGCGAGTAGCCATCGCTGATCGTCATCTGCTGGAAAGCCAGCCAGGTTGGGGAGTTGAGCAGCACATAGTTCAAAACCGCCGCCACGATCAGCCCCAAAATGCTGACATAGCCCAACACGCGCTTATCCTTAACGAAGAGATCGATGAACATCACCAGGAAGGCGGTAATGGCCACGGCCAATTCAGGCAGAAGCGAGACGATGGCGCCACTTAAATCGGGAAATTGGATCGGTTCCATAAAGACTCTCTTTATTGTCCGGCCAGCAGTGTGGCGGACGTGTTCAAGATTTGAGCTAACTGCTCCGTCGCCGGGTTGATCTTGGCAAAGAAGATATCCGGGAACAAACCAATCAGGAAGCAGAGCGCGATAAAGGCCACGGCAATACCGAGCTCGCGCCCGTTCATATCTTTCAGATTGGCATTCTTCTCGTTAAACGGGCCGAACATCAGCTTGCGCGTCGCCGTCAACAGATACCAGGCGGCCAGCACAATGCCAAAGGTGCCAAAGGCCGCCGCCAGCCAATTAATCCGGAAGGTGCCCATCAAAATGATGAATTCGCCCACAAAGCCGTTCAACCCCGGCAACCCCACCGAGGCAAAGACCGCCAGCAGAAAGAAGGTGCCAAAGACCGGCACTTTAACCCAAATGCCCCCGTACTCGGTGAAGAGGCGGGTATGGCGCTGCTCGTAAAGAACCCCGACCATGAAGAAGAGCATGCCCGTGCTCAGGCCGTGGTTGATCATCTGCAGGACCGCCCCGCTCATCCCCTGCTGGCCGCCCATAAAGATGCCCAGCACAATAAAGCCCATATGGGCCACCGAGGAGTAAGCCACCAGACTCTTAACGTCCTCCTGCACCAGCGCTACCAGCGCACCGTAGATGATGCCGACCACCCCCAGGGTCGCCAAAATCGGGCCCCAAAACGGCACGGCATCCGGGAAGAGCGGGATAGCAAAGCGCAGATAGCTGTAGGTACCTAGCTTCAGCAGCACCCCGGCCAGCATAATCGAGCCGGCGGTCGGCGCTTCGACGTGGGCGGCGGGCAACCAGGTGTGCAGCGGGAAGAGCGGCACCTTCACCGAGAAGGCCAGGGCAAAGGCAAAGAAGAGCAGCAGTTGAGCCTGCACCGGCAGGTCGAGCGTCGCGGTCAGCGTCGGCAGATCCGAGGTACCGCTGACACCGTAGAGATAAATCGCCCCGACCAGCATCAACGCACTCCCGGCCATAGTGTAGAGGAAGAACTTGAGGGCCGCGTAGATCCGACGCTTCCCGCCCCACCGGCCGACCAGGAGGGCCATCGGAATCAGGCTGGCTTCCCAGAACAGGTAGTAGAGGAACAGATCCAGCGAGACGAAGACGCCGATGACCGCCGCCTCCAACAGCAGCATCAAGGCCATATACTCCTTGATGCTGTCCTCAATCGCCGTCCAGGAGCTGAGCACCGAAATGAAGGTCAGAAATGTCGTCAGCAGCACCAGCCACAGGCTCAGCCCGTCGATCCCGATGTGATAGCGAATCGGGTCAAAGCCTTCACCCAGGGAGGGGATCCAATTGCGGATCTCCTCGAAATGGTAGCCGGTTTGCGGATTGAGCGCCGCCTCAAAGCCAAAATAGAGCGGCAGCGAGACCCCAAAGACGACCAGGCTGATGATCAGCGCCAGCCACTTGATCGCCCCGGCGGCACTGCTTGGCATAGCAAAGATAATAATCGCCCCGACAATCGGGATCAGGATAAGTAGTGTTAGCAACATACGGCTTTATCCTAAAAAGAAATAGCTGACCAAAACCACCACGCCGATAAACGTCGCGGCGGCATAGGTCCCCACATAACCCGTCTGCAAACCACTCAAAGCTCGGCCCAGGCGCCCCACCACTCGAGCTGAGCCGTCCACCAGCACGTTGTCGATCAGCAGTTTGTCGACCCCCACAGCCAACCCTTTGGCCAGCAGTTCGCCCGGCTTGACCAGAATGGCGTTATACAGTTCATCGACCCAATACTTGTTGGCCAGCATTGCAAACAGCGGGCGGAAGCGGGCCGCAATATTCTGCGGAATGGCGGGCCGGGCCACGTAGAAGACATAAGCCACCGCAATCCCGCCGACGGCCACCACCGCTGAGGTCAGCAGCAGGGCGTACTCGGTGGAGAGGGCCAGATGGTGGGCTTCTTCGGCGTGCGGCAGTTCAAAGATAACCGGGTGCAGCCACTCTTCCATAAAATTGGTGAAGCCCAAAAAGACCGGCAGCCCCAGCAGCCCGCCCAAAATCGACAGCACCGCCAAAACGCTCAAGGCAAATGAGATCGGCAGCCCGCTCTCGTGGGCATGGTCATAAAGGTGGTGATCCCGCGGCCGGCCGAAGAAGGCGATAAAGATAGCCCGGAAGGTGTAGAACGCGGTCAGGCCGGCGGTCACAATCCCCAAGAGCCACAACAGCGGCGAGGCTTCAAACACTTTGGCCAAAATTTCATCTTTGGAGAAGAAGCCGGACATCAGCGGAAAGCCGGCCAGAGCCAGACCGCCAATAAAGAAGGTCGTAAACGTCACCTTCATCTTATCCTTTAGACCACCCATGCGGCGGATATCGATCACGTCGTGGAGGGCGTGCATAACCGACCCGGCGGCCAGGAACAAGAGGGCCTTGAAAAAGGCGTGGGTGACCAGATGGAACATGCCCGAGGCATAGGCCCCGACTCCGACCGCCGCGAACATGTAGCCCAACTGGCTCACGGTCGAGTAGGCCAGCACCCGCTTCAAGTCGACCTGCACCAGGGCAATGGTCGCCGCCATAAAAGCGGTCAGCATGCCGATGGTGGCCACGCCCAAGGCCACGCCGGGCGCCAGCGAGTAGAGCACGTTGCTGCGCACAATCATATACACCCCGGCCGTGACCATCGTCGCGGCGTGGATGAGGGCCGAAACCGGGGTCGGGCCGGCCATCGCGTCCGGCAACCAGACGTAAAGCGGGAGTTGGGCGCTCTTGCCCATCGCCCCCACAAACAGTAGGGCACAGATCCAGGGGATCACCGTCGCATTCTGCTCGGCCACCTCGACCGCCTGCTCGAACACGCCGGCAAACTGGAGCGTGCCAAAGGTGGTCCAAATTAAAAAGACGCCCAGGGCAAAGCCCACGTCACCGATCCGGTTGACCACAAAGGCCTTCATCCCCGAGGCCGCCGGCGACAGCAGCGAACCCAAGGGCACCGGCCGCTGCGCCCCCAGCGAGATCGCCTCCTGCGGCTCGTCGGTTCGATCAAACCAGTAGCCAATCAGCAGATAGGACGAGGCCCCTACCAACTCCCAGCCGACGAACATCATCAGGTAGTTGTCGCCCAAAACCAGGATCAGCATCGAGGCGATGAACAGGTTGAGGAAAGTGAAGAAGCGGGGGTAGTCCCGGTCGGCGTGGGCGTGACCGTGATCATCTCGGTGGACCATGTACTCCGTGGCGTAGACGTGGATCAAAAAGCCGACCCCGGTCACCACCAGCACCATCGTCACCGAGAGCGGGTCGACCAGCAAGCTGACCGGAATCGACAGGTCGCCGATGGTGGCCCACTGCCATAAAGTCACCGTGACCGGCTCGCCGTGCCGGGCCCACGTTTCAAAAAAGGCGCCTAGCCCGACGCCAAAGGCCAGCAGCACCATCAACGGGGCCACAATGCTGACGATCCCCCGTCCCAGGCGCCGCCCCAGGATGCCGTTAACCAGCATCCCCAGAATGGGTAAAGCAATTGTTAACCATATAAGTTGAGTCATAAGCCCTCTTAAGCGGGAACAGGTCTACTCGTCAACAGACTCGCTAAGCCCTAACCCCGCAACGAGTTGAACTCGTTGATATCCACCGCGTCTTTGTGCCGATTCAGCTCGACCAGCAGCGCCAGCCCCACCGCCACCTCGACCGCGGCCACGGCCATAATCATAAAGACAAAAATCTGGCCCGTCGTCTGATCCAGGAAGCGGGAGAAGGCAATAAAGGTCAAATTAACGGCGTTCATCATCATCTCGACGCACATCAGCACCACAATCACATTGCGCCGGACCAACACGCCGCCCGCGCCGATGGCAAACAAAATGGCGCTTAAGAGCAGGTAGTAAGACAAAGGCACTTGGTCAATCATTTCTCCCCCTTAGGCCGGCTGCAGCGTCTTGACTTCGCCGAACATATCGCGCAAAACCCGCATGGTTTCGTTAGACAAGTTCAGGCGGGGATCCACCCACACCTGCATCTGCCGGTAACGCGAGCGCCGCCAACTGTCCGTATCTTCCTGAATCTGCTCGGTGAAGGCAGCCACGTCCTGGTCGGTGGCCTGCACAATCTCCACCCAGTCAAAATCGAACAGGGCTTTGCGGCGCAACCAGTTGACCCGCAGCAAATCCGGGCCGGGCCGCTCCGACTCGCGAGGCCAGGCCGCGTCCAGCACGGCCACAATCTTGCGAAACTTCTGCCGCTGCTGGTGCTGGGCCAGCCAGACCACGCCGATGACCCCCACCGTCAGCAGGACCGCCACCAGTTGGAAGGGCAAGACATAGTCGGTGAACAGCGACCGGGCGATGACGGTCGTCTGGCCCACATCGGCCACCACCTCGGTGGTGACCTCGCCCGGCTCGCCGGAGATGAGGCCCTCAAACACCGCTGTGCCGACCACGGTCAGCAGCAGCAGTCCCAAGGCAATCAGGATGGTGTTGCGCGGGCTGAGCCAGGTATCGACCGGCTCGCCCAAATCCGCCCCAATCAGCATGACCACGAACAGGAAGAGCACCACAATCGCCCCGGCATAGACCAGGATCTGGGCCACGCCTAAAAACTGGGCGTTCAACATAAAATAGAAGACGGCCAGGGTACAGAAGTTGGCCAGCAGCGCCAAGGCACTGTAAACCACGTTACGGTTAAAGACGACCAGCAGGGCTGAGATAACCGCAATGGCGGCTAAGACAAAGAAAAAGGCTTGTGTC
The DNA here is from genome assembly GCA_937864185.1 of uncultured Chloroflexota bacterium. Lineage (GTDB taxonomy): Bacteria > Chloroflexota > Anaerolineae > 4572-78 > J111 > JAGRBY01. Next base: position 34,346 of record CALMIS010000109.1, on the reverse strand, counting down.
ATACAGCTATCCCAAAAGTATGCTTTCTACTAGCAGGCAAAACGCTTCCAGAACCAGGTTACGCTCCGGAAGCGTTCACTCCTCACGCTCAGGTCCGGACCGCGCCGTCCAAACTTTCTAGACTAAGGTCGGTCAGGTTTTGGGACCTGACCGGTCCGCTTCGCAGCCGGGCCTGTCTACTTCTTACTCCAGGAGTGGCTCTCCACGAACGCCTCATCGCTTCGCAGCTTGATGTAGGGCGGATCGTGGGGCTCTAACAATCTTTCTTTGTTATAAACGGCATCCCACCGGTTGTACTCGGCCAGCGCGAAGTCGTGCTCCAGGACAATGGCTTCGGTCGGGCAGGCTTCGGCGCAGTAGCCGCAAAAGATACAGCGCAGCATGTTGATATCATACACCTTGGCGTACCGTTCCCCCGGCGAGTAGCGTTGCTCGTCGGTGTTTTCCGCCGCCTCAACATAGATGCAATCGGTGGGGCAGGCCGCCGCACACAGCGCACAGCCGATGCAGCGCTCTAACCCGTTTTCATACCGCTTCAGGACGTGTCGCCCCCGAAAGCGGGGGTAGACCTCAACCGGCTCATCCGGGTAAGTATGCGTCACCGGTTTTTTAAAGAAATACTTGAGGGTGACTCCCATGCCTTTGGCAATCTCGGCAGAACCAGTCACCGCTTCTTTTAGCTCTTTTAGCATTTTTTCTTCTCACCTTGTTTGCTAACGCTCACTCCGAGCAGTGGCTTGTCCAACACCAAAAGGTCCCCGTCTTTCCTGACCAACTACCACCAACCCAAAGCCGTGGCCAGCACCGCCAAAACCAGCGCAGTTACGGCCGCGTTGGCAATACTCAGCGGCAACAGGAACTTCCAACAGAAGTTGAGCAGCTTGTCGAACCGCACCCGGGGCACGCTGGGCCGGACCCAAATCATCACAAAGATGATCACGGCCACTTTCAGCAGCAGATAAACCGTACCCAGCGGCGGGAAGGTTTCGGCAAACGGACCGGCCCAGCCGCCCAGAAAGACCGTGGCCATAATAAAGGCCAGCACAATCATATGGACATATTCCGCCCCAAAGAAGAGGCCAAACTTCATACCGCCGTACTCCGTCTGGAAGCCGGCGATCAGCTCGTTCTCCGTCTCCGGCAGGTCAAAGGGCGAACGTCCCGCTTCGGCCAGACCGCATATAAAGAAGATGAGGAACGCTACCGGCTGGAGCAGGATCAGCCAGACCCAATTGTCCGACTGCCACTGGACGATATCGTTCACCCGCATCGAGCCGACGATCAGCAGCACGCCCAACAGCGAGACGCCCATCGGCAGTTCATAACTCAGCATTTGCGCGCTCGTCCGCAGCCCGCCCAGCAGCGAATACTTGTTGTTGCTCGACCAGCCGCCCAAGACCACCCCGTAGGTGCCCAAACTGCCGACCGCCAGGACGTAAAGGATCCCAACGTTGATATCGGCGATCCAGGGATTGATCGTGATAGTGTAGCCGAACAGCGGGAACTGGATCGGCTCGCTGGCCAGCGGCACCACGGCAAAGGCCATCAGAGCCGGCACCAGGGCCAGACCGGGGGCCATCAGGTAGACCAGCTTGTCGACGTGACCCGGAATGACCTCTTCCTTGAAGAACATCTTCAGCCCATCGGCGATGAGCTGGAGCGAGCCCTGCGGCCCGACCCGGTTGGGGCCCATGCGCATCACAAACTTGGCCAGCAGCCGCCGCTCGACAATCGTCATCGCCCCAAAGGCGGCCATCAGCGCGGTGGCCAGGGCCCCGATGATGATAAACTGCGTAATCAAATCAACATAGAACTGATCCATAGCGCCTAGCTCTTCTCCACTTTGACGGTGGCGTAGACCCCGTCCGGGCCGACCAACTGCTCGGCCGGCCGGCCGGCGACGTTCCGCGGGATGAGGACCACCCCTTCGCTCGCTAACTTGTCCACTTTGACCGGCAGCGACAGCGCGGTCCCATTCCGGGAAACCGTGACAGTCTCCCCGTTCTCCAGGCCCAGCCTGACCGCGTCCGGTCGCGAGACCAGCAGCGCCGGCCCACGCAAGTGAGCGGCCACCACTTCCGCCTCGGCCAGCAGCCGGCCGCCATCGTACAGCACCCGCGGCGCGACCAGGGTCAGCCCGCCCGTGGCTTTGGCCGGTTGAGCCGGCTCGATAAAGCGGAGCGGAATCGCCGGCCCGCTCTCATCTTCCGCGGCCGTGGCCCACTGAATCCCTTCGCGCACATCCGCGGTGTAGCTCATGCCTTCATAGATATAGTGCTCGGTCTTGCGCTGCAGCGAAACCGGCGCCACCAACTGCTGAAACGCCATCCCACCGTAGAGCGGCACCCGCTCGGTAATCTCGGCCATAACCCCATCCGCCGAGGCGTAGCCCCAATCGGCCCCCAACTGCCCGGCGATCCCGGTGAAGACCAGCCAATCGGCCCAGGCTTGACCGGGCGCCGGCACGCTGGGATCAAAGGCTTGCACCCGCCGCTCCAGGTTGGTAAAGGAGCCATCCCGTTCGCCCGTGCCCCGGGCCGGCAAAACCACATCCGCCAGTTGGGCCGTCTCGGTCAGGAACAACTCCACCACCACCAGGGCCTCGAGTTGAGCCAGCCTGGCTTTAACCTCGTCGCTGCCGGCCGCCGGGTCAGCCCCGGCCACCAGCAAACCCTTGATCGAGCTGTTACCGGCCCCTAACATCTCCCGGGCCGACAGCCCGACCGTCCCTTCGACCGGCCTGTAGCCCGGCAGCCGATCCGGCAAAATGCCCATATCGACCGCCCCGCGGCTGTTGGCGTGGGGCAAGATCGCCAGCAGGCCGTTGTTAGCCTTGCCGGCGTGGCCGGTCACCAGGGCCAGCGCCTCGAGCGCCGCCCGCAGGGCTGGGTCATTCCCGGCTTCCAGGCCAAAGATGATGAGCCCGTTTTCCGCCTCGGCAAAGGCTTTGGCGGCGGCATCGATCTCTGCGGCGCCAAGGCCGGTGATCTCGCTGACTTTATTCGGGGCGTAATTTTGCAACGCTTTCTCTAATTCAGCAAAACCGCTGGTTCTCGCCTCCACAAAGTCCCGCTTGACCAGCCCTTGCTTGACCACCGCGGCCAGCAAACCCAGCGCCAGGTAAGCCGCCGTGCCATAGCGATAGCGCAGCGAGGTCTTGGCCTGGGCATCTAGCTTGGTCCGCCGCCCGCCGGCATTGATCAAATGCGCCCCGCGCTTGACCGCCGCCCCGGCGACCCGCAGATAAAGAATCGGCGCGTCTTGATCTAAATCCGCGCCGATGTTGAGAATAGTGGTCCCTTTACCGACCCGTCCCAGATCCGTGCCACTTCCGACGCCGACCGTAAAGGCCGTTTCATCCTCGATCGCTGCCCCTAAGCCAACCCGGTGGTCCAGATTGTTGGTCCCAATGACCTCGCGGAACAGCTTCTGAAAAACGTATAAATCTTCGTTCGATAGCCGCGCCCCGGCGATACCGCCCAGCGCGTCTGCTCCATGCGTCTCTTGAATCGCCCTAAACTTCTGGGCCACGACCTGCAAGGCCTCGCCCCAACTGGCCTCGACCAATTGATCGCCCCGGCGGACCAGCGGTTTGGTCAGCCGCTGCGGGCTGCCGTTGAAGTGGTGACCAAAGCGACCTTTGTCGCAAATCCAGATCTCGTTGACCGCCTCATTCTGGCGGGGCATAACCCGCCGGATGGAGCCGGCCCGGGTACTCAGCACCGTATTACAGCCGACGCCGCAGTGATTGCAGATGCTCGGCACGTTGGTCAGCTCCCAGGCGCGGGCCCCAAAGCGAAAGTCGCGGGTGGTCAAAGCCCCCACCGGGCAGATATCGGTGGTGTTGCCGGAATAGTGGCTGTCGAAACCGGGGTTGGAGTAGCTGACAATGTGCGCCTTCCGGCCGCGCTGCTCGATGGCCAGGACTGGATCGTGGGCGATCTCACCCTGAAACCGGACGCAGCGGGCGCAGATGATGCAGCGCTCCATATCCAAGACAATCAGATCGCCCAGCGGGTACCGCTTGGGAAAGTGCTGCTTATCTTCGTAATCAAAGCGGCTGTTGCCGGGTCCGTGCCGGATGGTCAGGTCTTGCAGCGGACACTCGCCGCCCTTATCGCAGACTGGGCAGTCCAGCGGGTGGCTGGTCAGCAGAAACTCTAGCACCGCCTTACGGTCGGCCAGGGCCGCCTCGGAGTCGACCTTGACCACCATCCCTTCCGAGACCGGGGTGGTACAGGCCGTCATCGGCTTGGGGAAGAAGCGGACTACCGGCTCGCCTTTCTCATCCAGCTCCGGCTTGCCCGTCTCCCGACTAATCACCGGCGTCCCGACCTCAACCAGGCACATGCGGCACATGCCTACCGGGTCAAGCTTGCCGTGATAGCAGAAGACCGGGATTTCGTTTTCAATTTGTTTGGCGGCTTCGACAATCAGGGTCCCTTTGGGCACCGTCACCTCGACGCCGTCAATGATCAGCGTGACTTGATCGGACATATCTCTCGCTATACCTTTACTTAAAGAACTGAAGGATCAGGTCATGGGGTTTCTGCTCGGGTTGCGCATCCGCTTCCACAGCCAGGGCTTCATACTCGGCCCGGTACAGGTCCAGGCTGGTGCGCACGCCCGGCACCACAAACTCGCCCAACAGACAGAAGCAGTTACCTTCCATCTGACCGATGATCGTCTCCAGCAGCTTGACATCATCTTTGGTGCCGCGCCCCTCGCGCAGCTTGTTATAAACGCTGGTCAGCCAAAACGTCCCTTCCCGGCAGGGGCTGCACTTGCCGCAGCTCTCATGCTTGAAGAATTTGACGTTCTTTTCCGCCGCCCAGACCGCGTCGATCGTCTCATCCATAATAATAAATGAAGCCGAGCCCAGCATCGACCCTGCCGTGGCCATGCCCTCGTAATCCATCGGCGTGTCGAGCAGGTCACCGCTCATAATCGCCGAGGAGGCGCCGGCCGGCAGGATGCCTTTGACCTGCTTGCCGTCGATGATCCCCCCGCCGCACTCCTCGATCAGATACCGAATCGGCGTACCCAGGGGCAGCTCGTAGTTGCCGGGCCGGTTGACCCGGCCGCTCAGGCAAAAGACTTTTGTACCGGGGCTCTTCTCCGTGCCAAACTGGCGGTACCAGGCCGGCCCTTCTCGGATAATCGGCGGCACGCTGGCCAGGGTCTCAACGTTATTGACCACCGTCGGTTTGGCGTACAGGCCGGCCACCGCCGGAAAGGGCGGCTTGCTGCGCGGCTGGCCCATCAGCCCTTCCAGGCTGTTGAGCAAGGCCGTCTCCTCACCGCAGATGTAGGCCCCCGCCCCTAAATGCAGATACATATCCAACGAAAAGCCGCTGTCCAGAATGTTCTGGCCCAGAAAGCCCTTTTCATAAGCTTCATCGATCGCTTCTTGCATCCGGCCGTGAAACAGCGTCCAGAACTCGCCCCGCCCGTAGATGTAGGCCGCCTCCGCCCCTACGGCGTAAGCGCACAAGGCCACCCCTTCGATGAACTGGTGCGGATTGCCTTCCATAATTTCCCGGTCCTTGAAGGTGCCGGGTTCACTCTCGTCGGCATTGACCACCACATACTTGGGATTGATATTTTTGGGAATGAAGCTCCACTTCACCCCGGTCGGAAAGCCGGCCCCGCCGCGACCGCGCAGCCCGGCGGCTTTGACCTCATTGGTCACATCGTCCGGCTTCATCTCCTTCAAGGCTTTGGTCAAGGCCTTATAGCCGTCGTTGGCTAAATAAACCTCGATCTGGTGAATATCCTTAATCTCGCGATGGCGAAGCAGCATAAAATATTGCTTGTCCATTTACCCTTTTCCCTTAGGCTGCGACTCGGCCTGCCGTCGCAACTGTTCAATCACTTGATCGATCCGCTCATCGGTTAGATTCTCGTAAAACTCCAGGTTAATCTGGCACATCGGCGCCTTGTCACAGGCCGCCAGACAGACCACCTCTTCCACCGTGAACAGATTATCCGGCGTGGTCCCGCCTTTGGCCCCCAAGCCCATACGCTCGCACAGCCGCTGGTAAAAGGCGTCCGCCCCCCGCAGGGCGCAGGGCAAATCGGTACACACCTGGACTATATACTTACCCGTCGGCTCTTTGCGGAAGAGGGTATAGAAGCCAATAATCGAATGCACGTGGGTCGTCTCGATCCCCAAGGCATCGGCCACGGCCTGGATATCGTCATCATCCAGCCAGTTCTTCTCCCGCTGGGCCAGATAGAGGGCCGGCAAAACCGCCGATAGCTTCCGGTCCGGTGGGTACTTCTTGAGGATCTTATCCAGCTCTTGCTGCTCTTGTTCAGTCCAGCCCATTAGCGGTCCACCTCTCCTAGCACAATGTCAATCGAGCCGATAATCGTAATCAAATCGGCGATAAAGCCACCCCGGGCCATGGTATTGGTTGCCTGCAGGTTGACAAAGGACGGGCCTCGCACCCGCAGCCGGTACGGCACAGCCGTCCCGTCACTGACCAGGCCAAAACCAAGCCAGCCCTTGGGATTCTCAGAGGCCAAATAGACCTGCCCTTCCGGCGGGCGGTAGCCTTCCGTGACCAGCTTAAAATGGTGGATCAAAGCCTCCATACTGGTCGAGATCTCTTCGCGCGGCGGCAGCGCCACCTTGCGATCGGCCGTCCGGTGCGGGCCGGGCTTTAGCTTATCGAGCCCCTGCTCGACGAGGCGCAGGCTCTGGCGCAACTCGGCGATCCGCACTTCGTAGCGGGCGTAGCTGTCGGCCTCGGTCGCGGTCGGGACCTCAAAGTCAAAGTTTTCATAGCCGGAGTAGGGCTGGGCCTTCCGCAAATCGAGCGGCACGCCCGCGGCCCGCAGCATCGGCCCGGTTACCCCCAGGCCAATCGCCTCCTCCGCTTTGAGCAGCCCAATGCCTTTTAGCCGGCTCAGCCAGAGCGGGTTCTTGCTCAACAGGATTTTGAAATCCTGATAGTAACCTTCAAATAGATCCATAAACGAGCGCACGGCCTCTTCAAAGGCCCCCGGCAGCGGGAAGCGCAGCCCGCCCACGCTAAAGTAGCTGGTTGTCATCCGGGCGCCGCAGACCATCTCAAAGATATCGAGGATCTTCTCCCGCATTTGGAAAGCGTACATGCCCAAGGCGTGCGGCGTGCCGCCCACATCCATGGTGTGGGTGCCCAGCCAGACCATATGGCTGGCGATCCGCTGCAGCTCGGCCAGGATCACCCGGGCCACCTGGACGTGCTCCGGAATCTCCACCTCGAGCAGCCGCTCGACTGTGAGCACGTAGGCCAGGTTATTGCACATTGGGGCCAGATAGTCCATCCGGTCACAATAAGGGATAAACTTCTCGTAGCGCTTGTTCTCGCCGGACTTCTCAAAGCCGGAGTGCAGATAGCCCAGTTCCGGGCTTACCCGGACCACGATCTCACCGTCCAACTCCGTCGCCAGCCGCAGCACCCCGTGCGTAGCCGGGTGGTGCGGCCCCAGGTTGATGACCATATGGCCCTCGGTATCCATCTCCTCCGGCAGTTCGGTCTCGAAGGAGGGGCCGGTCATAATCTGCTTACCCAGATGAGCAAAGCGCGGATTGTTTCGGTCGTGCTCAAAGTAGACCGGCTCGCCACCCACCGGATAATCCTTGCGCAAGGGATGGCCCACCCAGTTATCCGGCATCATGATCCGGTGCAGCCAGGGGTGATTCTCAAACTCAATCCCCATCAGGTCGTAGGTTTCGCGCTCCAGCCAGTTGGCCGTGGGCCAGATATCGGTGACGCTGGGCAGCTTGGGCAGCGGCTGGCCAAAGTGGCCATGAGACCCGTTGCCGCCGTTGGTCCCGGGCTGGGGATCGGGCGCGGCCGCGATGAGGCGGAGGAACTGGTTTCTGGGCACGGAGTAGAGCTGATAATAGGCCGCCAGGCGGGGGCTCTGCCGCCACTTCAACCGGTCGACGCCATAGATATCGACCAGTAAATCATAGCGGGCCGCCTCATCATACTTGAGAAAGTGAGCTACCTGGTGCAGTTGGGCCGCATCGATCTGGAGCGTCTGCTCCCCTCGAAATTCCGTCTGGCCCTGAACCGCACCGGGAAACTTCGCGTTCAGTTTTTCGACAAGATTTTCCATAGTCACGGTGCTTCTTTGCTTAGATGTGGGACAAGGACAGATTGGTTCAATCTTATAGATGGAGCCAATCTCGCTGCGTTACTCTCGCACGCCCAACTTCTCTTCCGCTTTAATTTTGTCTCGAAGTCTTTCGATGGAGTAGAACAGTGCCTCAGGCCGGGGCGGGCAGCCGGGCACATAGACGTCGACCGGCAGAATCTTATCGACGCCTTGGATAATCGCGTAGTTGTTAAACGGGCCCCCGCACGACGCGCAGTCGCCCATCGCGATCACCCACTTAGGATACGACATTTGATCGTAAATACGTTTGATGACCGGCGCCATCTTATTTGAGACTCGACCCGACACAATCAGCAGATCCGCCTGACGCGGCGAGGCCCGAAAGACCTCGGAGCCAAAACGGGCAATATCAAACCGGGCCATCCCGGCACTGATCTGCTCGATCGCGCAGCAGGCTAAACCAAAGGTCAATGGCCAGACCGAGTTAGCCCGGCCCCAGTTGACCAGCTCTTCTAATTTAGCCAAGGCGATGCCGGCGCTGCCGTCTTTGGCCTGCTCTTGGGCCCGGCCATAATCTTTGGCGCCGGGGAGTCCTACTGCGATCCCCATTCAAATACCCCTTTCTTCCATATATATATGAAGCTTTCAATCAGTAACAACGTAAAAATACCGACCTGAATCAGCCCAAACCACTTCAGATCCCAAAAGGCCACCGCCCACGGAAAGAGAAAGAGGATTTCAAGGTCAAACAAGATAAAGATCATCGCAATGACGTAATACTGCACCGGCACCCGCCGGCGAGCATCGCCATAGTTAATCTTGCCCGACTCAACCGTTTCTTGTTTGGCTTTGTTGAAAATTTTTGGCCCGAGGAAGTGGGGAAGGGCTAAGGAAACTGCCGCCAGAATTGTGGCGATGATAAACAAAAGTAGGAGCGGTATATAATCAACCGGTAACACTGTCAATCTCCCCCTAACCTCAGTTAATTTGGATAATTTTTATAGTAAAAACTATAACAAGTCACTGGTCGTTAATTTTATCACAAGGGCAGGTCAATGTCAAAGAAATGTAAAAATGGGTCTCTCCCAGAATTCCAAACATTAGGACGCATTGTCTTTCTTTTCGGCCGTTTGTCAAGATTCGGGGGCAGACCTCATAGGTTTGGGAAACCTATGAGGTCTATCGGGTGGAAAAGTACTTTCGGGCAAAACAAAACAGTACTTTCCTCACTTTAATAAAGAGACTTTCGCCTCTGTAGTTTTAGGTCCATATCTGTTATAATCGATCACAACAACAAACTATCCCCCTTGATTACCGAAAGGAACTAGATCATGTTTTATCTGACCCGTTCTAGAATCTCAGCTATTGTCCTTAGTGTCATAGCGACCCTGTTGGCCGGCTGTCTTAACTTGCAAACAAACATTGCCCTGCACGGTCAAGATGAATGGCACGGCGTGATGGCCATGCAGTTCGCCCCCGAATTCGTCGAAATGATGGAACAAGGAGACAGCCAGACGTCCACGGATACCGCCGAATTGGAAGAGATGCTGGCCCATGCTCAAAGCGCTGCCGATCGGTCCGACCTCAACGTCACTTTTGACGAAGTTAAAGGTGAAGACGGTTCGCTTAACTACCTGCTCCAGGCCGAAGGGCAAACCCTGCAAAGTCTCAATGAAGTCTTCTTTGAAGGCAAAGCCGATATCTCAGTAACCGAGGTCAATGGCCAGCGACAAATCACGATCCGGGCCGACATGGCGGAGGACTCCGACCAAGCCCCCTCAACGCCCGAAGATATCGAAATGATGAAGGCCTTTGGCCTGGGCGTGACCGTCCGGATAAGCGGGGGTGAAATCATCAGCAGTAACGCCAGCCGGGTTGAAGGCAACACCGCCATCTGGGATTTTCCCACTACCATCGAGGTGACCTTGACCGAAGCGCCGGCCTATTCACCGGAGGCCATCGCCCTGGTTGCTCCACCGGCCGGGTCAAACGCCTCCCTGGCCCTCCTGCAAGGCATGCTGACCGAACTTGAGCAGAACCAGGCGTCCGGCCAACTCCCGCTTGAACTCTCCGAGATGGTCGACCCGGCCCCCGAGCCCTCGCAGCCAGCCGGCCCGGCGCGGACCGAACCGGCCGAGGATCTGCCGGCGGTAGAGACGGACCTGGCTCTGAATATCGTCCCCCCTGACCAGGCCCAAGAGCGGCAGGCGCTGCCCGCCTCCGGCGGCATCCGGCCAGAGCAGTTCTCACCGGGGACGCTAACCCTGGCCGCACTCACCTTACTGGCCTTGGGCTTTGGCGCCATCACCCAGTTGCGGCCTAACTCCAGCGAACGCTGAAGTAACTATGAAGCTATGCGCCTTAGCCAACAACTTATGCTATAATATAGGGGCAGATTGAAGCTGCTCAAGGGGTTATTTCCTACAAATTTTAACAGCTCAATATCTACCAGTCGACTCATGGACTGCCGTAACCCAGTCCAACCAATTATCCCATAACACTACAAGGAGACTCACCTGTGACAACCTTATCACCCTTGAAACGACTCAACAAAGCCTCGTCTATCGCGGAGCCCGATGCACCGCCGGCTGCCAGCCTTGAGCCCTCCACCGGCCTCCTCATGCCCTTAGAGCCCGAACCCGCCGGTACGCCCATTCAGCGCGGCTTTATCAGCGAGGCCCGCAGCGAGCGGCTGCGCCTGCAGCTATGGCTGGCCGATAATATCCGCAAATCGATTGCGCCGGATCTGTCGCTGGATTTGCCCCTGGAGCGGACACCCGAGCGGGAACACCTGGTCCGCCAACGCTATCAGCAGGTGCTGGCCCGGACCACGGTCAAGGTCCCCACCGATATTCCCGAGGACCAGTTTTTTGCCAATGTTTGCGACGAAATTTTTGGTATGGGGCCGTTGGAGCCGTTCATCGACAGCGACGAAATCAGCGAGATTATGGTGAACGGTCCGTTTATTGTCTTTGTCGAGCAAAAGGGTCGCTTGGTAGAGTCCGGCCATAAGTTTCTGGATGATGACCACGTGGAGCGGATTGTCAAGCGCATTGTGCTGCCGCTGGGCCGGGCCGCCGATCCGGAACACCCCCTGATCGACGCCCGCCTGCCCGACGGCTCCCGGGTTAATGCCGTCATCCGGCCTTGCGCCATCGACGGGCCCAACCTGACCATCCGCAAATTCTCTCGAGACAAGCTGGTGATGGATGACTTGATCCGCTTTGGCTCGCTTACGCCCCAAATGGCTCAGTTTCTGGAAGCGTGTGTCGTCTCGCGCCTCAACATCATCGTCTCCGGCGGCACCGGCTCCGGCAAGACGACCCTGATCAACGTCTTATCCGCCTTCATCCCCGACCATGAGCGCACGGTCACCATCGAGGACGCCGCCGAACTGCAGTTCAAGCAGCGCAATGTGGTCCGGCTGGAAACCAAAAAGCCCACGCCCCTGAGCCCGGGCGTGGTCACCGTGCGCGACTGTGTCATTAACGCCCTGCGCATGCGCCCGGAGCGCATTGTCGTCGGGGAGTGCCGGGGCGGCGAAACACTGGATATGCTCCAGGCAATGAATACCGGCCACGATGGTAGTATGACCACGGTTCACGCCAACCATCCGCGTTCCTGCTTCGACCGGCTGGAGTCGCTGGTCCTCATGGCCGGCGTTGAACTCCCCCTCTTTGTCGTGCGGAAGCAGATCGCCTCCTCCATCGACCTGATCGTGCAAGCTTCCCGGCTGCGCGACGGCTCCCGCAAGATTACCCACATCACCGAGGTTCAGGGCATGGAAGGCCAGAACCCTGTGCTGCAAGATATCTTTATCTTTAACGACCAGGGGGATGACCCGCAGGGCAAAGTGGTCGGCCGGTACGAGCCCAAGGGCATCCGGCCCAAGTGCGAGGCCCGGCTCAAACGCAACGGTTATAATTTCCCGGCCAACATGTTTATGAAATCGGACTCATTAAACTAAATGCCCCTTGGGGGAGATGTCTATGCCTTCTGAGCGCAAACATGTAAGTTCTCGTCTGGATCTGCTGCAGCTAATTACGCGCGAGTTTAACGCCAACCTGGGGAGCGACCAGGTCCTGCAAAACGTCCTGTCTGCCACCGTGGCCGCTGTCGGGGCGACCGATGCTCAGTTGCTTCTTTTTGACTCGCAAGGTCAACCCGAGCACCGCTACACCCTCAACGACTTTAAGTTATCCAGCCAGGTTGTCAGTCACCGGCCCGCCGAGTTTGACCAGGGCGCCCTGGCCTGGGTCCGGACCCACCGCCAGGGCCTTCTCATTAACGATACGGCCACCGACGAGTGCTGGCAGCCCGCCGAGAGCCTGGCCGGGGCGGCGAGCGCTATCTGCGTGCCCCTCCAAGTCCCGGACCAACTCTTAGGAATTTTGACAGTTACCCATCCTCAACCCGACCAATTCGACGGAAACGCCCTCTCTATGCTCAACATCATTGCCGATCAAGCCGCCTTTGCCTTAACCAATGCCCGCCTCTTTGAAGCCGAACAGCAACGCCGCCGCCTGGCCGATACCCTGGTTACTATCTCCCAGACCTTGAATGCCTCGCTGGACCTGGACGAGGTCTTGAGTTCAATTCTGAGCCAACTGCGGCTGGTCGTCGATTATGACAGTAGTTCGATTATGCTCTTTGAGGACGACTCTGACGTCCTGACCGTTCGTGCCGCCAACGGCTTTACCGAGATGGACGACGCCCTGCAAGTCCGGTTGGTATATAATGAAGAGAGTCCCAACTACCACGCCCTTCACTTGCAAAAGCCGGTCTATGTGCCGGACGTCGATCAAGAGCCTAACTGGCTCAAAAGTAGCTCATCCCAGCACGTGAAAAGCTGGATCGGCGCGCCGCTGATGGCACGCGGCGAAGCGGTCGGCATCCTGACCGTCGATAGCTACCAGGTGGATCACTACAACGCCGAAAACATCAAAATTGTCGCCGCCTTTGCCAACCAGGCCGCCACCGCCGTGGCCAATGCTCAGGTGGTCAGACAGCTCAAGAACGCGGAGAACACCTACGGGGTCCTGTTTGAGGACAGCACGGACATCATCCTGATCACCGACTACGACGGCTTGCTCCTGGACATCAACCGCAAAGCCTGCCAGCTCCTCCGCCGCCCCAAGGATTTCTTCCTGCGCAACGATGTGGCTTTCATCGATCCGCGTCTCAAGAGCTATCTGGTCGAGCAGACCAAACGGCTCCAGGTCTGGCGCGAACCGGCTGTGGAAATGGAGCTCAAGAACGCCTACGGCGAGGCGATGCCGCTGGAGATCAAACTCCGCCAGATTCAGTACAAGGGCCGTGACTGCGTGGAGTGGGTGGGCCGCGATATCTCGGCCCGACGCGAGCTGGAAAAGATGCGGGAAGATATGGTCCACATGCTGGTCCACGATTTGCGCGGGCCGCTCGGCAGCATGCTCAACGTCATCGAACTGATCCAGATGATGCGCAGCCAGAACCCAGCCCACGAGCGGATCGGCCACTTCTTAGAGATGGCTTACCGCACCGGCCAGGCCGTCAAAGATATGGTCGACTCGATGATGGACGCCAGCCGGCTGGAGTCGGGCGAGATTCCCGTTCAGCGCGAACCCACCGACCTGGGCCAACTGCTCCTGGCCGTCCACGAGCAAACGGAACCGCCGGCCGACGCCCGCCAAACCGAGCTTATCTTTGAACCGCTGCCGGAAGGCTTAAGCAACGTCTGGATCGATCCCAACCTGATCCGCCGGACCCTAGTTAACATCGTCGGCAACGCCATTAAGTACACCCCGCCCCAAGGGCAGGTGAGCGTCACCACCACTCTGACCACCGACAGCCAACTCCGCTTTGCCGTCACCGATAACGGGCCGGGCATCAGCCCGGTCGATCAGGCCACCATCTTCGAGAAGTTCTCCCGGCTGGAAAAGACGGCCAACAGCGTCTCGGGGGTGGGCCTGGGGCTGGCCTTCTGCAAGCTGGCCGTCGAAGCCCACGGCGGGACCATCACCGTCGAAAGCGAGGGCATCGCCGGCCGGGGCAGCACCTTCATCGTCAGCCTCCCCCTCCTCGAGCCCGAGTAAGCGTGGGCTGAGCCTGTCGAAGCCACCCTCGCGTTGGCTGAGCCTGCCGAAGCCAACCTCGCCTTAGCTGAGCCTGTCGAAGCCACCCCCTACTTGCGCCGGCTAAAAAGACTGCCCAGGCAGCCGGGCGGTTCCGGCTGAGGTTGGACCGGCTTCGGCGGCGGCGTGGGCGTAGGCGGCGTGGGCGTGGGCGGCGGGATGGGCTGCCGGGCCTGCTGGTAGGCGGCCCAGGCATCGCTGCGCCCCACCCCTTGCTCGTTGGGCTGGGCCCCGATGTTGACCGCGCCGGCCAGCAGCCGGGCCTTGACCTGCTCCGGCGTCAAGGCCGGATTGGCCTCCAGCATCAACGCCACCACCCCCGTGGCGTGCGGCGTGGCCATACTGGTCCCGTTGGCCGTCACATAACCGGCCGCCACCACCGTCCCCATCTGAGTACCCGCCGCCTGGGCCGCGACAATATCTACCCCCGGTAAACAGACATCCGGCTTAATCCGGCCATCGGCCGTGGGCCCCCGCGAGGAAAAGCCGGCGATCTGATCTTGATCGGTAGTGGCCCCGACCGTAATCACCCGCCGGGCACAGCCGGGCGCGCCGACCGTCCGCTCGCCCGGACCGCTGTTGCCCGCTGCCACGCAGACCACCACCCCGGCCTGAGTGACCGCTTCATCACACAAGGTCGAGAGGGCATCGGTGCCGTCGCAGGGCCCGGCCCCGCCCAGCGAGAGATTGATGATTTGGACCTTCTGCTCCAGCACCGCCCACTCAATCCCGGCCATGACCCCACTCATCGCCCCTCCGCCCCGGGCATCCAACACCTTGGCCACGTACAGCAGGGCTTCGGGGGCCACGCCGATATACTTCCCGTTCGATTGGACCCCGCTGCCGGCCACGATGCCGGCCACGTGGGTGCCGTGACCGTTGTCGTCCTTGGCCGTGCCGCCGACAAAGCTCTGGCTGGCCATAATCCGGCTGGCAAAATCGGGGTGGTTGGAGTCAATGCCGGTATCGACAATAGCCACCTTGATCCCCCGGCCGCGCAAACCGGCTGTCTCCCAGATGCGGGGGACGTTGATCTTGGGGACCGACGTGTTCAAGCAGGCGTAGACCGGCAGGTCGGGCCAGATGTCTTCGATATCTTCCCGCCGGCCCAACTGCTCGATCGTGGCCGGCGTCACTTTGATCGCCTCGCCGGGAATAAGCTCAAAGGCATGCTCAATCTCGACGTGGTCGGGCAGGGCCTGGCTGCGAAAGACACCTTCCTTGCGCCGGATGATCACCGGGATCAGGTCCTGGTTGGCCATGATATTCATTTGGTTGCGGAGTTCCGCTGCAATTCTTGCCACGCTGTTATCCTTTCTCTACAGAGCCAGTTCATCGCCCCCTGAGCTTGCCGCCCCCTGAGCTTGTCGCCCCCTGAGCTTGTCGCCCCCTGAGCTTGTCGCCCCCTGAGCTTGTCGAAGGGGGCCACCAGGCTTCAAAGGGCCTGCACCGGCCGGTCAAGTTCAATCGAGATCACCCAATCCTGATCTAACAACTTCAAAGCTTCGGCCCCGGGGCCGGCGAGGGCCAACCCGGGCATTAGCCGGAACGTCTGCCTCACGATCAAGCCGTGCGCCTGCAGCCAGGGCAGATGGGGCTTGGGATCGCCCTCGGTGCGGACGATCAGGTCGACCACCACCTCGGGCTCGGCCCGCAACTGCCGGTCAAGAGTCGGCTCAATTTTAGCCATCCTTCACTCCTTTCAAATACACCCACCCGGTCTCGAACCCCCGGTTCTGTCGGTCTCCTCTTTCATTATACCCTATTTTTAGGGCCGACAACCAGCAATTGACATAACTTATCCAAAACCTCACCCTACCAGGCTAAAAGTCGGACTTTTACCCCTGTAAGGGCGCAAATTTTTTCACCCCGACAGGGGCGAAAGTCCGGCTTTTTCAGGTAAAAGCCGCGTTTATGCATGAAGCCCTTATTCATGCTACAATTCCTAGCAGAGTAATGAACGATGGATAGACCCAAACTGCCGGCCAAAGTCAATCCGATCGAATGGATTGGCCCTGACCATCCCCTATTTCCCGAGAGTGGTTTGATCCACTATGCCCACATCCCGCCGGCCGCCTCCCTGGCCAAGCCGGTGCCGCTGGTGGTTATGGTCCACGGCCGGCAGGGCGACGAGAGCGTTATGTGGATCTTCAAACCGGCCCTGCCCCCCGGTGTGGCCGTCGTTGCCCCGCGCGCGCCTCTGACCGCGGCCGAGGGGTTTCTCTGGTTCAGCAGCCAAAATGGACCTCTCACCCCCGCGCCGGCCGGTCTGGCCGCCGCTCAAAACCGGCTGGAGACCTTTATCGAGAGTCTACCCTACCTCTATCCGGTCGATCCCAACCGGCTGATCTTAATTGGCTTTAGCCAGGGCGCGGCGATGGTCAACAGCTATGCCCTGCGCCGGCCGGCTGCGGTCCTGGCCGTCGCCTCGCTGGCCGGGGCCATGGTCCAGCCGATCAGTGACCAAGTGCCGGCCGGCTCCCTGGCCGGGCTGCCTATCTTTATCGCCCACGGCCTGGAAGATGAGACCATCCCCCTCACCCTGGCCCGACACACCCGAGACCGGTATCTTGAGCTTGGCGCGGCCGTGACCTATGGCGAATACCCCACCGGCCATAAACTGACCAGCCAGGCCTTGAAAGATCTCAAAACTTGGTTAGCCACTCAGCTTAAGACAGGTAACAAGGAAGCTTAAATGACAGACCTAATCCGAGAAACCTTCGCTGATATTGTCCGCAAAGACGAGTCCAACATCGACCTGGGCTATGCCGCCCTGCTTATGGCCGAACACCTGACCCAACCGTTTGATACCGGCGAGTATCTCAACCGGCTCGATCGCATGGCCGCCGCGGTTAGGAACGCGGTCCAGGCGGCCGGCTCGGATCAAGAGGTGATCCAGGCCCTCAACAGCTACCTGTTTGGCCAGATTCGCTTTCTGGGCAACTCCGACGACTACTACGATCCCCGCAACTCCTTTCTAAACCGGGTGCTGGATCTCCGGCGCGGCATCCCGATCACGCTGAGCCTGATCTATTTGGAGCTGGGCCGCCGCCTGAGCCTGCCCTTGTGGGGCATCGGCATGCCCGGCCACTTTATTGTTGCTTACGGCGCCGAGAGCAGCCCGATCTACATCGACGCCTTCAACCAAGGCCGCATCCTGACCGAGGCGGACTGCTTTGACCTGTGCAACGTCTCGGTCACGCACCAATCCACCTTTAAGGAGCAGTTTCTGCGCCCCATCAGCAAGCGGGCCATCCTCTACCGCATGTTGCTCAATCTGAAGTATATCTACTTCAACCAGCTCAATTGGGAAGCCGCCCTAAAAACCGTCGACATGATGCGCCTGGTCCGGCCCGACTACCACGACGAGCTGCGCGATCGCGGCCTGATCCTGTCCCAATTGGGCCGCCGCCAGGAAGCGATCGCGGCCTTGCAGCGCTACCTCTTCCTGCTACCCGACGGCAAAGACGCCGCTACCATCCGGGAGCGCATCGCTGCCTTGGAGGCCGAACTCCTGCGCCTGAATTAGAGAGAGGCGTAACGTTGGGGCGTAACGGTTGGGGCGTAATGGTTGGGGCGTAATGCATTACGCCCCAACCATTACTACGCCCCGACGGTTGAAGGATTCCGGCCCGCTCGCGTAACATATATACAATTACCTCGTTTACTCAAGTAAGGCCAAGAAAACATCGTGGGGCAGACGCGGCCTGAGCTTGTCGAAGGCCGTTGGTTTTGGCAGGCCCGACCAACGCCACCGCGATTTAGGGAGAAGATACCCTTGGCCCTATCTCAAGCTAACCTCTTAACGATCAAATGAAACCATACTATACCCCCGCCAGCTTAATCCGAGCGCTGCTCATCGGTCTGGCCATGGTCATTGGCCTGCTCGGCCTGTTCACCTCGGCTTTGCCGCCCAGCCGGGCGGCCCAACCCACCCAACGGCTGGGAGACGTGATCCAAGTGAGCCGGACGCCGGTGGCCACCGCCACCGTAGCCGGCCCCCGGCCGACGATCCCGCCGATCGGCGAGGTCATTATCCTCGATCCTTTTGCCGGTTCCGCCATCGACTCCATCACGGTCAACGGCCTGCGCTGGCCGGCCGGCGAGCGAGTCCTGATCTATCTCAGCGGCCCCGGCGGCCAGGAATACGCCATCGCCACCACCATCGTCGATGCCCAGGGCGGCTTTGCCGTGAGCCTGTTTGTTCCCGCCTTTCTGGCCGACCAACCCACCTTGCAGCTCACCGCCCGCACCCTGGACGGGGTCGCCCAGGCCCAGGCCCTCTACACCGTGGTCGATGCCCGGCCGACGGCGGTGGCCCCCACCCCTCAGCCCAACGCGCCGACCGGCGTGATCAGTGCCCAGGGGCTCAACGTCCGCAGCGGGCCGGGGGTCGCTTACCCGCGAGTGGGGCTGCTGACCGAAGGCCAGGAGGTGAACATCACCGGGCAAAACGGCGGCTGGTGGCGCATTAGCTACGGCACCAGCAGCGGCTGGGTCTCGGGCAGTTACGTGGCCACGAACAATCTCGGCGAGGTCGACCACATCCGCGTCCCGCGCCCCCCCCCCCCCCCCCTACCTCCCCCCCCGACCGCCACCCCCCAACCGGCCTTACCACCGCCGCCCACCATCGCCCCGCCGCCCCCAGCCCAGCCGGCCATGGTCTGCAGTCCCGGCCAGTGGAGCGGCTGCAGCCCCTCCTTCTGTCCGCGGGGCTATGTCAGCCAGTGCGGCAGTGAGGGCCAGTGGGGCCAGTGCATTTGGGACCCGCAGCACTGCAGTATGTACGACGATGATGACGACAACGACAACAACGACAACAACGACAACAACGACAACAACGACAATAATGACAACAACGACAATAATGACAACAACGATAACAATGACAACAACGATAATTAACCCAAGTCTATCTCTCGGCGTTGATCCCAAAGCCGCGGACTCGGGCAATTAGCAATTAACAATTAGCAATTAACAATTAGCAATTAGCGTCACTGCTCAGGCATGTCACTTCGCAGCGCAGCGGAGAAGTCCCTAGAGCGCTTCATTGAAAGACCAGGTCGTTGGTGAACCCGGTCTCGGCTTGAATTCGGACCCACCAGCCTTTTGGTCTTTGTCACTCGGGAGGGATTTCTCCGCCGGAGTTTATCCTGAGCGCAGCCGAAGGGGCTCCGAAATGACATGAGGCTGAGTGGTTACCAATTAGCAAATCTTCCAATCCTCCAATCCTCCCCCCCTCCACCCTTTCCGCCAAAGCAAGCTTTGGCCCCCCTATTTTTGTTTGGCCTTCCGCCGCCTTGAGTTATAATACCGTTTATGCTAGAAATCCTAACCCGGCTGTTGATCCTGTTCCTCATTCTGGTCATTGCCTCCCTGCTGGCCCGCTTCTCCGGGCGGCTGACCGGTGGGCTGCTGTGGCTGGGCCGCGGCTGGCTCTTTCAATCCCGGCGGCCCGGGCGACCGGCTCCCCTCGAGCCCACCTCGACTCCGGCGGATCGCCAGGCAGAGCGAGAGCGGACCCTCCAGCAACTCCTGACCCATATCCTGAATATCGTTATTGTGGCGGTGGCCGTCGGCCTGAGCCTGGGCCAGTTTACCGACGTGGACACCGTCCTCTGGGTGCTGGGCTTTTTCAGCACGGCCCTGGCCTTTGCCGGCCGGGTCTTTGTCGGCGATCTGCTCTCCGGCTTGAGCATCATCTTTCAGGACAAGTACGTGGTCGGTGAGAAGATCCAGATTATAACCCAGATGGAACGGCTCGAAGGCATGGTCGAACGGGTCAACCTGCGCAACACCCACTTGCGGGCCCGCACCGGCGAGCTCTACATCATCTTCAACGGCGAGATGAACTTTGTCCGTAACTACAGCCGAGGGCCCTACTCGGCCACCACCATCAAGCTCCGCATCCCGACCAACCAGGTTGTCGGCGCCCTGCCCCTGCTGACCCAACTGGGCAGCGAAGCCTCCCGGCTGTATCCCGATCTCAAAGAACCCTGGCTGGTGGTCAGCGAGGACGGCACCATGTCCAACGCCACCGAACTGACCCTGGCCTTGAAAACCGAATTCGGCCGGGCCGCCACCCTGCGCCCGCAGTTGATGAACTTCCTCTGCGAGCGGCTGACCCTGGCCGGCATTCCTTTAGCACCGTAAGAGAGTTAAGTTGGTCCAAACCCTGCTGCAAATCCTCCAAATCGAACCGGTCTTCCGGCTGCTCAACGTCATCCTCATCTTTGCCGTGGCGTTTCTGATCCACCGCCTGGCCCGCCGCCTGGCCCGCCTGATCATGCGCTTCAGCGACTTTTCGTTTGCGCCCCAGACCCTGCCGGCGTATCTGGACCGCCTGGCCGGGACAGAGATCCTGACCAAAAAGCTGGCCCACCTCAACCAATGGCTGCCCACCGAGTTTCAAGACGTCGCCCCGGCCCGGCAGGAACGCCAGCAAACCGTGAAAGAGATCATCGCCGGCGTGATCTCGGTGCTGGCCTTTACCCTGGCCGCCTTTGCTGCCCTGGGCCAGTTTGCCAGCCCCACCACGGTGGTGACCGTGGCCGGCCTGCTGATCTCGGCCCTGGCCTTTGCCGGGCGGGACGTGATCAGCAACTATATTGCCGGGCTGGGCATCGTCTTTCAGGATCAGTTTAACGTAGGCGAAAAGATCAAGGTCAAGGCCCAGTTAGAGACGATCGAGGGCACGGTTGAGCACGTCAGCCTCAACGCCACCTGGCTGCGGGCCCGCACCGGCGAGCTGTACGTCATCTCCAACGGCGAGATGCGCTTTATCTGCAACTACAGCCGCGGCCTCTACTCGGCCGCCAATGTCACCCTGAAGATTGCCGCCCGCGATCTGGGCCGGGCCCTGCCGCTGCTACGCCACTTGGGCCAGGAGGCCACCACCCTGCTGGAGGACCTGCGCGAACCGTGGCAGGTTATCTCCGAGAGCGGGGTGATGGCCGAGCAGATCGAGCTGACCCTGGCCGTCCGGGCTCACTTTGGCCATGCCGTCAGCCTGCGGCCCCGCCTGCTCTCCCTGGTCCACGAGCGGCTGGCCCAGGCCGGCATCGAGCTCGTCTGAGTTAACCCCAATCCGATCAAGGGGGCGACCAACCAGGTTCTCAACGCCAAGGCGCCAAGACGCCAAGTTTTCTATTTTTTTTGCGCCTTTGCTCCTTTGCGTCTTAGCGTTGAAGGTCTGACTCACTTAATTCATAGTTAGGAGAAAATCTATGTCAACCCCCAACCCCTTCTTAACCCTCGACCAGCAGCTCATCGGCGATATCTATACCAGCACCGAGGTGCTGGACAACCTGATTGTGCTGTGCGACGACTTTGGCTCGCGCTTTGGCGGCAGCCCAGGCGAGCGCCAGGCCGCCGAGTTCTTGCAGGCCAAACTGAGCGAGTACGGCCTGGCCCCCGTCCGGCTGGAGCCGGTGGACTACCTCAGTTGGCAGCGAGGCGCGGTCAGCCTGGAGATCATCGAGCCGGTCCAGCAGCCGGTCCCCTGCATCACCTTGCCCCACTCGCCCCCGGCCGAGCTGGAGGGCGAGATTATTGACCTGGGCGACGGCATGCCCGGCGACTTCAAACGCCAGGCCGCCCACATCGAGGGCAAGATTGTGATGGCCAGCAGCGCCGTGCGCGGCAAGGAGAGCCGGCGCTGGATCCACCGCGACGAGAAGTATGGCCGCAGCCTCATGGCCGGGGCCACCGGCTTTATCTTCGCCAACCACTACCCCGGCTACGGCCCGGCCACCGGCGGCATCGGCTACGGCGCGGCCGCGCCCCTGCCCGGCCTGTCGGTCTCCTTTGAGACGGCCGCCTTTATCAAGCGGCTGCTGCGGCGCCACGGCCGGGTCAAAGTCCGCCTGACCAGCAGCGATACCTGCCGGGCCAACGTCTCCTGGAACGTCATCGGCGAGCTGCCCGGCCGGAGCCGGCCCGAGGAGATTGTGCTGTTGGGCAGCCACTATGACGGCCACGACATTGCCCAGGGCGCCACCGACCCGGCCTCCGGCACGGTCTGCGTCTTGGAAGCGGCCCGGGTCCTGGCCCGGCACGCCCCCGAGCTGGCCCGGACCGTCCGCTTTGCCCTGTGGGGCATCGAGGAGATCGGGCTGCTGGGCTCCAAGGCCTATGTCCGCCGCCACGCCGCCGAGTTGGACCGGCACCGCTTTTACCTGAATCTGGACGGCGCCGGCTACCGCTTTAACGACGTCGTCTTAAACGAGTGGCCGGCCTTGCAGCCGCTCTTTGAGCGCTGGAGCCGGGAGATGACCCACGACTTCAAAGTCGACCAGTCGGTCCACACCTTCTCCGACCACTATCCCTTCTTCCTGGCCGGCGTGCCGACCGGTGGCCTGGAGCCGGTCGGGGAGCTCAGTACCGGCCGGGGTTACGGCCATACCAGCCACGACACCGTCGATAAGGTCGGGCTGCCCACCCTGCGCGATACCGCCGCCCTGGCCGCCCGGCTGGCCCTGCGCCTGAGCCAGGCCAGCGACTGGCCGGTTCAGCGCCGCGATGCCGCCGCCGTCCAGGCCGCCCTTAACAGCCCGGAGTATCAGGAAGAAGAAACTTACAAGGCCAGCCTGCGCGCCTTCTTGGTCCAGCACGGCCTGGCCGCGGAACTGTGCTAAGTTAGTTAAGCAGCCGGTTATGGGTCAGGTGGCCTATAGCCGGCTGCCAAACCTACCCCACATGACCTAGCCGAAAAATCCTGCTTTTGGGAGTAGACAACCCGGGGTAAATTTGTTATAGTGAAAGATGTGACCTTTTGCACCGGCGACCATTAGCCGGCCTCGCGACATCTTAACAATTAGGAGAGTGATACAATGGACCAGCGGTACACCCTTTACACCAAACCGAATGCTGAGTATCAAGTGGCCGACACCCTTAAACGCCACGGGATCGAGACCTACCTGCCGGAGTATCGAAGCGGCCGCTCGCTGGCCACCAGCAAGACCAAACCCTTCTTCCCTTGTTATCTCTTCATTAAAATAGACCTGGATGAGATAGGCATCTCCACCGTCAGTTGGACGCCCGGGCTGCGCCGGATCATCGCTTTTGATGACCAACCGCTGCCTATGCCTGATGAGCTGATTGAATTTATCCAACGCCGCCTGGAGAGCGGCATGTACGATGACCTGCCCCGGCAGCGCTTTGAGCCCGGCGAATCGGTCCGCATCATCGACGGTCCCTTTGCCGGGATGGAAGCTATCTTTGAAAGAGCCGTCAACCCGGCCGAACGGGTCCAGGTCCTCCTCACCATTCTGGGCCGGGCCAACCGGGTTAGCGTTGAGCTGGCCGACCTGGCCGCGGCGCCGGCCGGCTCTCAGGGGGAGAGTCACGAACCGGCGGCTAAACGCCCCCGCCGGACCCGGGGCCGGGGTCGCTATATCAACTACGAGAATTAGGCCTCGAGGTAGTCCGGGCCGGCTCATTCTAACCGTTTTATTACTATTCTTAGACCTCATTTTAATAATTCCCTGGTAAGCTAATTTGTGTAAGAAGATTAGCAATAAATAAGACTCTTTTTAACCGGAATTGCTAATTATAGCCAAAAGGTGTTCTCCAGCCGGACTCCCTGTTCTCTGGCAGCCGTTTCTTATCCAACGCTTCCAGCCTGCTCTGCTCCGACAACCCAAGGAACTCCTTTTGTTGTTTTAACAAGCTTTCTTCGTCGCAGCCACAGCTCCGGAGTCAATCTACGGCCAGTGGTCAGTGATCAGCGCGTCGCTTGTCGCCCTCTGTTGGGGGGCGCTGCTTCTAACCACTGAAGCCCGACCCTGAGCTCTGAAGCGGCGGAGCCTGCCAATCAAATCCCTAAACGTGACCGTTTTTCACATCTTGTTATTCGACGACTCATCGCTTTAACCAAACTCCCGGTTTTGAATTAAAGCCGGATTTCTAAACCAAGACCCTGTTTCGGGCAAAACTTAGATTATCTCTCAATACATCACGGTAGCGCGGATGATCCTCTCACTCTGCTTGGGCGCCGACCGCCTCTGCCGCTATTGAGAGAAGACACCGAACTCTCGACACGAGTACCTTGACATGGAGGCAAATATGATCACTGAGCATCGACTGCGGGTGGGCCTTATCTACTGGGATCCGGCCAACGGATTTAACCGGTTGCTGGCCGAGAAGCTAGAAGCGTTGGGCTGCGAAGTCCTTCTCTTTCGCTATCGGGCCATCCTCCCACTCCATCTGGATCTGGTTTTAGCCTGTGGCCCCTTTGGCAGTCTGGTGCCGCTGGCCCGGCAACTGCTGGCCTGTCCGGCCCACCAACGGCCGGCCTTTGGCCTCTGGCTCACCGAACAACTCCCATGTCCGGATTTACCGGAGCCGGTCCAGTACTTAGGCGGAGCCCTGCGCTCCAAATTCGACCGGTTACTGGTTCGGAAACAACCGGACGGCGAGTGGCGCATTGATCCGCGGCTGGAATGGCTGACGGATAAGGGCCACCGCTTTCGCTACTACGGTGACTTGTATTGGTTAAAGCAGCAGGGTCTCCTCTCCGTCTTGATTGTCTCATCGCCCTGGATTGCCAACTACCTGCAGGCGCGCGGCTTTGACCCGCTGGTGGTGGACTTGGGCCTTCAATTTGAACCGGGGATCGACCTGAAGTTAGAGCGCGATATTCCGGTCCTGTGGATCGGCAAGCCCGGCTCCAGGCGCCGGGCCCGGGTTCTGCGCCATATCCGGGCAGAGTTGCGAGCGCGCGGCATCGAGATGATGGTGATTGACGGGATCGAGCATCCCTATGTCCACGGTGAGGAGCGGACCGTCTTGCTCAACCGGACCAAGATTGCCTTGAATATCTTGCGCCAGAAATGGGACGACAACTCCATGCGCTACTATCTGGCCGCGCCCAACCGGGTCTTAATTGTGTCAGAGCCGACGCTGCCGCACACGCCTTTTCAGCCCGGTGTTCACCTGGTGGAAGCACCGCTCCACCGGCTGGCCGATACCATCCAGCACTATCTCTCTCACGAAGCGGAGCGCCAGCAGATTACGGAGCAGGCCTACCAATTGGTTATGCACAAGCTCAACACCAACGAAGGTGTCCGGCAAATTCTGGAGCGAGCAGTCGAATTCCGGCCCCGGCCGGCCTTCGACCAGCTCGGGCCGCGGGTCGTTGGTTGAGCCTGTCGAAACCAACCGGCCCTCGACAAGCTTGGGCCGCGGGTCGTTGGTTGAGCCTGTCGAAACCAACCGGCCCTCGACAAGCTTGGGCCGCGGCCGGACAATGGATAAAACGATGCAAGCAACCCAAACCCATTTAACCCAACAGGCCGGCGGCTATCTCCACCCGGCCTACGCCGCCTCACTGGCCGAATTTGGCCGGCCCCGCGAGCTGCCCCGTTGTGGCGGCTGGATTCTGGAGCGCCAGATCCCCGGCCGGACCGACTCCGATGCCATGGGCAGCTATCCTCTCTTTGCCTGCCGTGACTGGTCGTGCCTGCACCTGGATTTGGCCGACCTCGGCCCGGAGCTGGTCAGTTTGGCCGTGGTGACCGATCCTTTTGGGGACTACGATGAGGCCGACTTACGGCGCTGTTTTCCGGACGTGGTCATTCCCTTTAAGGAGCATTTTCTGGTCGACCTGAGCCGGCCGCTGGACACGATTTTATCCGGCAAGATCCGCTACCAGGTGCGCAAAGCCTTCCGCGCCGTGACAGTCGAGTTCTGCCCGGAGCCAATGGCTTTCCTTGATGAGTGGGTGGCCCTCTACCAGGGCGCCAGCCAGCGCTTCAAGATCAGCTCGGTCCGGGCTTTCTCCCGCGTTGCCTTTGCCAAGATGTTCCACGTACCCGGACTGCGGGTCTACCGGGCCGCGCACCAGGGCCAGACCATCGGCATGGCCCTGGTCATGGTCCAGGGCGAGATAGCCTTTGGCCACCTGATCGCCATGAACGACCTGGGCTACCGGCTGGATGCCTCCTACGCCCTGTATTGGTATCAAATCGACCAACTGGCCAGCCACTGCCGCTGGCTGGATTTAGGCGGCGTGCCCGGCGCGGCCAAGAACGGCGGCCCGGCCGAGGGCTCGGGCTTGCGCGCCTACAAAGCCCACTGGGCCACGGACACCCGGATGGCCTACTTCTGCGGCCGGATCTTTGACCCGGCCCGGTATGCGGCCATTGTCCAGGCGCAGGGCCTGGGGCCGACCCGCTATTTTCCGGCCTATCGTCAGGGTGAGTTTGGCTAATGCAGATCGACCGGATTGAAACCCTGACTCAGTTTGATCAACTGCGAGCCAGTTGGGATGTCGTCTACCACCATGATCCGCAGGCCCACGTCTTTGTCTCCTGGCTGTGGCTGCGGGGCTGGTTTGAGCTAACCCCCTACCGCTGGCTGGTGCTGGCCGTCCGGCCCGGCCCCGGCTCGCCCTATGTGGCTTTCCTGCCCTTGGTCTCCCGGGGGCCGCGCCTGGCCGGGATCCAGTTGTTTGACCTGTTGACCATGGGCGGCCAGCCCCTGGCCCCCTATACCGGCTTTGTCTGCTTACCGGCCTATGAGCCGGCCGCGCTGGCCGGGCTGGCCGGCTATATCCAGCAGGAGCTGACCTGGGTTAACTTCAGGATGTCAGAGGTGCTCGATAGCCGCCTGAAGACCTTTTTGCAGGCCTTTCCCAGGGACCGGTTTACGGTCGAGACCTCCCCCGGGATGCCGTCGCTGTTTATCCCGCTGCCCGAGAGCTGGGAGCAGTATCTTGAGGCCTCTTTAAGCAAGAATACCCGCAAGAAGCTGCGACGCCATACCCGGCAACTGGAAAGCCTACCCGGCTTTCGCACCACCGAGATCCAGGCGACCACGGCCAAGGCCGATATCGATCTGCTGCTCAGCCTGTGGCAGCAGCGCTGGGGACCCAAGCCCATGGCTCCCTGGTTGGATAAAATCTTCCACCACTGCTTTAAGCACAATACCCTCTGGCTCAAGATTCTCTGGGACGGGAGCACGCCCATTGCCGCCTCGGTGGGGATGTTTGACCACTGCAAGAAAAAGTTCTACGGCTTTATCTTTGGCGGCAACGCCGACTATAACGATTGGTCGCCGGGCAAGGTGACCTTGGGCTACGAGCTGCAAGACGCCATTGCCCAGGGCTGCCAGGTTTACGATTTCCTGGCGGGCGCGGATGACTACAAGTTCTCGCTGGGCGCGCAGGAGCGGACCACCTTCAACGTGATCATCACCCCCACCGACCTCCCCCGGCGCGCCCTTAATCGCGGCCTCTTCCGCCTGGAGCACGGGGGCAATATCTTAAGATCAAAGCTGGGCAAGCTGAAACGAGTCGACCGGGTCAAACGTTTGTGGTTTGCCGGGGTAACGCTAATAAAACGAGTACAAGCAAGTACGGGACTGCTCAACCTGCTGCTGGCAGCGAATGAATTGGCCGAAGCGGGTTACCTGGCATACTAACCGGCTTCTAGCCGGCTGGGATCCGTCTTGGCCGCCAATTTCAAGAAGTGGCTGAGCCAGGGCCAACTAATTAAAGAAAGAGGATTATTGCGTGAAACTAGCTTTAAAACAAAAACCATCGAATCTGGCCATCCTGGGCGGGCAGCCGACCTTCACCGAGAAGCTGCACGTCGGGCGGCCCAATCTCGGCCACCGGGAGCGCTTTTTGACCCGGGTCAACGAGATCCTGGACCGGCGCTGGTTGACCAACCAGGGGGTGAATGTCCAGGAGTTGGAAACGCGGCTGGCCGACCTGCTCGGGGTCAAGCACTGTATCGTCATGTGTAACGGGACCGTGGCCCTGGAGATTGCCATCCGGGGCCTGCGCTTGACCGGCGAGGTCATCGTCCCCTCGATGACGTTTATTGCCACGGCCCACGCCCTGCAGTGGCAGCGGATTACGCCGATCTTCTGCGACATTGATCCCAAAACCCATAACCTCGATCCGGAGCGGGTGGAAGCCCTGATCACCCCCCGCACCACCGGCATCCTGGGGGTGCATCTCTGGGGTCGCCCCGGCCCGGTGGAAGCCCTGGCCGACATTGCCCGCCACCACAACTTGAAGCTGATGTACGACGCCGCCCACGCCTTTGGCTGCTCTCACCGGGGCCGCATGATCGGCAACTTCGGCGACGCCGAGGTCTTCAGCTTCCACGCCACCAAGTTCTTCAACACCCTGGAAGGCGGCGCGGTGGTGACCAATAATGACGAGCTGGCGGCCAAGATCCGGCTGATGAAGAACTTCGGCTTTAAGGATTACGATGAAGTGATCTATATCGGCACCAACGGCAAAATGAACGAGATCTCCGCCGCGATGGGCCTGACCTTGCTGGACGAGCTGGATGAGGTCCTGGCCACCAACCGGCGCCATTACCACCAGTACCGGCAAGAGCTGGCCGGCCTGCCCGGCCTGAAGCTGATCGACTATGATGAAAGTGAAGCCTGCAACTACCAGTACATTGTCCTGGAGGTGGATGAAACCGAGGCCGGCCTCAGCCGGGACCTGCTGCTGGCTATTCTCCAGGCTGAAAATGTGATCGCCCGGCGCTACTTCTACCCCGGCTGCCACCGTATGGAGCCTTACCGCTCCTACTTCCCCCACGCCGGGCTGCTCCTGCCCCAGACGGAGCGCCTGGTGGAGCGGGTCCTGGTCCTGCCAACCGGCACGGGCGTCGAGCCGGATCAGATCAGCCAGATTTGCCGCCTGATCCGGCTGGTAATCGAGTATCGGGCCTATATCGTCAACAAACTCAAGCCCGATCCCGAGGGCGAGTGGGTGCCCTGGGCGGCCTGAAGGAAGAATTGAGCATTTAGAATTAAGAAGGATAAAGATAGCCGGGCTTCTACCCTAACCCCAGAAGCCCGGCTTTTTTTGATCAATATCTGAACCACTCCCTTTGCCGTACAAACTAACCCTTAAGTTACAACCATTTTCTAATGAGACTCTGACCAAATTATTATTATCCCCTGGTAAAGTTTGTTAACGTCGTCAACGCTTCTTGATTTTGGACCACGTGTTTTAGAGCAGAATGGAGAGAATGAGAGAGTGAAATTCTCTCATCCTCTCCATTCTAGGCTCATCTCGGCTCAGCCTCTTCACCCCCTTCACCGATCAACCAGGCTATTTAGCTAAGATGCAACTACTCACCCCATGTCATTTCGAGCGACGAAGGAGCGAGAAATCCCTATCGAGCCTGTCAATGACAGGGCCACAATGAACGGGGCCACAGCGGAAAAATAGACGCAAAAGTTCTCATTTTCCGGTCACCTGCTGGGTAAAAGCAGCTTATGAGGGATTTCTCCCCGCGGTCGAAATGATCTGCCTGAGTAGTTACGCTAAGATTTAATAGTCAGCAAATTCTAAGTCCTTAGCTTAGACAGAGGGGATAATGATGTCGAATAAAGATGTTCATGCCGGCCGTTCAGACCACAACGCGATGGGGTCGAGCCCAACCCGGCCCCTGCAGGTGAGCTGGTTTGATCGATGGCAGCCGGTGCTGGATGAGGCGCTGCAGGCGCTGCCGGAAGCAGAGAGCTGCCCGCACGAGCTGTACCGCTTGCTCGTCCAAAACCAGGACGCCGCTCATAAGCGCACCGCCCTGGTGACGGACCGGGGGGAGCCCGTCGCCGTGGTCGGGCTGCGCCAAATCGGCCGGTGTCACTGGGAGCCGGTCACCCAATGGCTGCTGCCGGGGATCGTCTGCCCGGCCCGGCCGGGCTACTTGATGCCGGCCCTCGAAGCCCTCAAAGTGGACCTCCGGGTGGCCTGGTGGCGGCTGGCCGGCCCGCCCCCGCCCAGCCCCTTAATGCGCTATTCGGAGTGTACCCCGGTCTACCGCATGCCCTGCACGGCTGACTTTGAGCGCTACTGGCGGAAGACCCGCTACTTCAAAACGATCCAACACAGCCGCCATCGCTGTGAAGGCTTCACCTGGTCGGTCAATGCCCCGGGGGCGGCGACCTGGGTCATCCAGAATTGGGACAGCAAGTGGCACGAGCACGGCGCTACCGCCGACCTCTCCCTGGCCGACAGGCTGCTCGCCGCCACCTATCTGGAGCGCCGGGGGCAGCACTACACCCACGTTTTGCTCGACGGCGAGACGCCCATCGCCGGGGCCACCAGCCTCGTCCACGGGCGGGACCTGGTGGCCGGCGTGATTTATCGCCACCCGGACTACGACCGCTTCGGCGTGGGGGTGCGCATTATCGACCTGGTCTTCGCCTTTGCCGCCGAAAACGGCTTTGAGCGGATGGACATCGGCGGCGGCTACGACTATAAGCAAAAGTGGGCCCCCCAAGAAGGCGAGCGCTGGCAGTTCGATCTCTGTCCCAGCTTTCTCTATCGCGCCAAGCAACTGGTCCACTGGGAGCGCGAGGCCTGGCACAAAGTAACCGACTGGCTTCACCACCGGTCGCCCTCTTTAAACTGAGGTTAAGGCGTGGGAAGCAGTGAATAATGCTGCGCCTGAGCCTGTCGAAGGCCGGTCGTAGGGGCGTAAAATTTTACGCCCCTACGACATTTTACGCCCCTACGAGTGTGCCCGAATGACGCCCGGTTCCTAACTTTTTCTAACCTTATTCCTATGAAGTTTGGATCCTATTTTTAGAAAGCCATGTTAGGCTAAACTTGTTTTTACCCAATCTCGGCGAAACTCGTCCAACTCAACAAACTCAACCAAGTTTAGACTCAATGGACCCCACCAACCCTACCAACTCAACCCCTCACTCACCGCCCTCATCCCACTCTACAAACGCAACAAACTCTATAAACCCAACAAAAACTCAACAAACCAAACCCAACCCTCCAGGAGCAAACTCATGCGTAATGAATATCTTGTCTTTGGCGCCCCCAAAATCGAGCAGGCGGAAATTGATGAAGTGGTCGACTCGCTGCGGCGGGGCTGGCTGGGCACGGGGCCGAAGGTCGCCCGCTTTGAAGAGCTGTTTCGGGCCTACACCGGGGCCGACCACGCCCTGGCCGTCAACTCTTGCACGGCCGGCCTCCACCTGTCGATTTTGGCCGCCGGCCTGGGCCCGGGCGACGAAATCATCACCACCCCCATGACCTTTGCCGCCACCGTCAACTCGATTATGCACGCCGGCGCTACCCCGGTCCTGGTCGACTGCGACCGGGAGACCGGCTTAATCGACCCGGCCCAGATCGAGGCGGCCATCACCCCCCGGACCCGGGCCATCATTCCGGTCCACCTCTGGGGCCGGCCCTGCGATATGGACCCCATTCTCGATATCGCCGCCCGGCACGACCTGGTGGTCATTGAAGATGCCGCCCACTGCATCGAGGGCAGCTACAAGGGGCGCAAGGTCGGCAACATCAGCCACCTGACCTGCTTCAGCTTTTACGTGACCAAGAACATCGTCACCGGCGAGGGCGGCATGGTGACCACCAACAACCCCGATCTGGCGGCCAAGATCAAAGTCTATGCCCTGCACGGCATGAGCCAGGATGCCTGGAAGCGCTTTTCCGATGCCGGCTACAAGCATTACCAGGTGGTCTTTCCCGGCTTCAAGTACAACATGATGGATATCCAAGCTGCGCTGGGGATCCACCAATTGGCCAAAGTGGAAGACTGGCTGGTCCGGCGCAACGAGATCTGGCAGCGCTATAACCAGGCCCTGGCCAACCTGCCGGTCGGCCTGCCCGCTCCGGATGAGCCGGACCGCCGCCACGCCCGCCACCTCTACACCCTGAGCATCGATGAAGCCCGCTGCGGCCTGTCCCGCGATGCCTTCCTGCAGCGACTGCACGAGCAGAACATCGGCACCGGCGTCCACTATGTGGGCGTGCATCTACAACCCTACTACCAGGCCCAGTTTGGCTTCCGGCCCGAGGATTTCCCCCATGCCACCTGGCTCAGCGAGCGCACCGTCTCCCTGCCGCTCTCGGCCAAGCTCACCGATGAGGATGTGGAGGATGTGATCGCGGCGGTGCGCACGGCGCTGGGGCGGCGGTAGAAGTTAGAATGTAGAATTTAGAATGATGAATGATGAATGGCCCTATTCAGGAAGCAGGGAGTAGGGAGTAGGGAGTAGGAAGGGCGTAGCCCGAGCCTGTCGAGGGCCGAGCCTGTCGAGGGCCGAGCCTGTCGAGGGCCGAGCCTGCCGAGGGCCGGCCGGTGGGTTCGGCCAGCTCACCGAGCTGACCGGCCGGGAAAACATCTACCTCAACGGGGCCAGTCTGGGCATGGCCCGCGACAAGATCCAGCGCAAGTTGGACGAGATTGTGGCCTTTGCCGAGGTGGAGCGGTTTCTGACTTGTCGATTTAGGCTGGGGTAGCGTGGAAAAGCTCAATACCTTCACGGTCGATGTTTCGATAGAGCGAGGTTGGTAGTTGGGCAGCTTGACGCCAGTGAGCCTGGCTCCAAACCAAGGTCGTGAGGAAAACGCCGTGGTCAAGCCAAATCTCGACGGCCAAATCACTCACCCTTCGCTGCGTTTCCGAGCCAACCTCCGTCAGAACAACCAGAAGATCCATATCTGAGTCCGGCGCGGCTTCACCTCTGGCCCGGGACCCAAAGAGAATGACCGTGACGAGTTGAGACGGAAAGTGTTGCCGCAACTTATCAATAAAAGCCAGAGCAATCCGGCGGTCTTGATCGATTAAGCGGTCTGATGCCACCTGATCAAACCCAACCATCACTCACCTCCATGCTCCAAAGCGTGTTCAACACGATCGATAAACTGTTGGGCATCCTGCAGGATACCTTCAGCCAAGGTAGGCTCGACGGTGAACAGTAGATCGTAATCGCTGCCAAGCCGGGCAGTGAAAGCATTACCCAGCATTTTAGCGAATTCCGTTTCTATCAGACCTGGCTTGACAAAATACTCACCGAAGGCCGAAATCACGCCGGAGTGTTTGCGTCGAGAGAGACCTTTGCTTGCCAGAAGGGCGCTGACCGAGTAGAACATGGCATAGTAGGCCCGGGTGACCGTAACGCCATAGAAACCTTGTTCAAAGTTACTCTTTGCTGCCTGCAGGTCTTGATGAGCCCGATCTAAATAAAGTTGAATTTCTGAGACGGCCACAATGCTATTCCTTGTTGATCTATTGAGCATTGTAGCACGGCGCCCACCGAGCGACAAGGCGTCACCCGTGACCAAGGCGTCACCCGTGACCAAGGTGTCACCCGTGACCAAGGCGTCACCCGTGACGAGCGACGAGCGAAGGAGAAACCACGAATTTCACTAATTTCACGAATTGTTTTTTTGATTTTCATCCGTGTAATCCGTGTAATTCGTGGTTAATAACCAGTTGGAGCTTATGTCAGACTACGTGATCAAAGTTGAGAACCTAAGTAAATCGTATGTCATCAACCACCAGTCCACCGAGCGCTACACCGCCCGGAGAATGTAGAATGTAGAATGTAGAATGCAGAAAAGGCTCAGGATCTTGAGCCGCCTCACCGAGCCGACCAGCGGCCGGGTGCGGCTGCGGGGCCGGGTGGCCAGCCTGCTGGAGGCACCGTCCTGAGCTTGGCTCAGGCCTGAGCTTGCCGAAGGCCTGTCCTGAGCGCAGTCGAAGGAATGAGCCCCGGCTTCCACCCCGATCTACCGGCAGGAGCAAGAAGGATTCATCACAGCACTTACCGCGACATATAGCCACTCATGCAACAAAACAGCGCTCATGTTGCAACTTTTTCCTAAGATAGCTCCTATGGCATTTATATCTTAGCTTGCTAAACTGTTAGACAGTTAGCTTTAATCGCACCGGGCGTTCTCTGGCAGCGTTGTGGCTTCGCTCCTGGACCTGTTCTGACTCCTCTCTCCTTATCTGCCGACGTGAAATTGGAAAGCGCCCTTTTTTTTCCAAACCGCTCCGTTGAGCCACCGCTCCGGCGCAGCCATAGCGACCAGAAGAGGCCCCCGCACCGAGCCGGGGAGCCCCCCTACCCCCCCAGAGGGGGGAATTTGCCCGCTTTTCACCCCCCTTTGGGGGGCCGGGGGGGCCTTCTAAAGCTTCAAGGTCCTCCCTGTCCGCCCCCGCACCGAGCCGGGCAGGGCCCGGCGGAGCCTGCCGAAGGCCGGGGTGGGTTCGACAAGCTCACCCACCGGGCACGCGGCCTGAGCCTGTCGAAGGCCGGGCGGGTGGGTTCGACAAGCTCACCCACCGGGCACGCGGCCTGAGCCTGTCGAAGGCC
>CALMIS010000108.1 GCA_937864185.1 uncultured Chloroflexota bacterium | reverse complement strand
CATAATAAATGTGGATCGTTTTGTCAGCCCCACGCTGCACCAGATCATACCGGGTTTGACCCCCGCGTTTGTACTTTTTCCAAAAACCGATGCTGCCGGCCCATTCTATCTGGTTGGCGTCGAGTGCATTCGTTTCATGCTCGGTCAGGGCATACTGCCATAGCTTACGGGCTGAGCGGCGGGTGACATTGTGGACCACATTCCCGTTGCGTAGATCGCGCAGACTGTAATAATTCTTTCCCCGCCGAGTCTCCATCAAGACGATCTCAACGCCCGTCTTGGGATCCTCGCACATCGTGCTGTCGGTAGGGGTGATCAACTCGGCTTCGTCGCTAAAAACTTCGGTGCTGGCGGCAGGCTCGTGGTCTTCTTTGATGCTTCGTTTAACCAAAGCGACAATTTCATCTCGCACAGCCAGGTTGGTATCACTCTCGTCCCGCACATAAATCTTATACTCGTCGATGACATAAGGCGGATCAGAACCGACCGGTACAGCAATTTGCAGGACTTTCTGGCCCTGCGTTTCGTGCTCATCGATTTCGATCTCCAGCGGGGGGGTGATTTTCTTCTCAACTTCGATACGAAGGGTATCGATCACCTCTTTAGGCTTTTTAAGACCAACAGTTGCTTCTTTGGGATTGTCACTCAAGCCTACAAAGATAGTTCCTCCGTTGGTGTTGGCAAAGGCACAAACATCGCACAAAATGGCGTAAAGATGCCCACCTTTCCGGGTAGCGGCCTCGTGGAAAGATTGAACGATATTGGTGCCCTGCTTACGAGCGGCAATAATTGGATCAAACGGGGCTTCAGCTCTGCGAAAAGGGCGAGTGCGTGAAAAATCGCTGCTCAGAAAAAGGTTCTTGAGTGCCTCAAAACTGCGCTCTGGTAGGTGAAACTCTGTGACTCGATCACCTACACCCAACCGGTTCTTATCATTAGGATCTTTGTTGAGCCGATGCGCATCAGAACCTTGAATACAGTGCATCCGACGGGGGTATTCAGGTTTAGACCCATTGAAGAAGTTGGCCGTCGAACGCCGGCTGCGACTTTCGAGATCGGTGACTTCCAGGGCATGCAAACTAGAGTCCTGGGTGTAAGCAATCTTTGTTTGTCCCCCAAAGTTGAAGCCCTGCATCGCCACTCCGTGCGACGAGTTAGCATGAGCGGCAATTGCCAAGCCACCCGCTTCGTTAATAATTCGATAAGCGGTCAGGACATCAACGGTAGCGCCTACTTCAGTTGCGCCCAGATCGAGCCGATCAGCCGGGACGCGTAGCGTAAGGAGAATGTGTTCCAGATGGCGGATAGGGGTATCGGGGGGAAAGATACCTAGAATATGGAAGCCTAACGTAGCGGTAAGTTCAAAGCCGGGTAGCAGTAGAATTTTTTCTTGCAGCCGGTTAAATTCCTCTAGGCGACGCTTCTCGTCGGGACGGATGCGATTGAGCTGCTTCAGCAGTTCCAGCTCTTCCACTTCTTTTCTAAGAGCCTTAATACCGGCGACGGTGTTGTGGTCGGTGATGGCGATGATGTCCAGGCCACTACTTTCAGCCTTACCTAAAATATCGAGATAACTGATCCCAGGTTCCTGATAGTCGCTAGAGCCAGGCGAGTGCAGATGCAAGTCGGCACGATACCAGGTCAGATTACTATCTTTTGCTTGCCGTCTTCGGGCCACGGTCTCTAACCTCTATGTTTATGAAGGGATTGTCAAGTTAGGCGTCCTGGCAGATGAGGTTGTCCCGGATGTGGTTGAGGCGCACTGTAACATCTTGCCAGTCAAAAGGTTTTAGAATGAAACCATCGGCCCCAACGTCCAGGCTTTCTTGGCTTCTATCTATGCCTGAGGTCATGAGGATGGGCAGGGAAGAATTAGAGTAATGTTCTCGGATTATCGGTACATACTTGAAAGTGTCTTCTGATCCAAGGTGGCAGTCCAAGATGATGATGTGAGGTGACTCCTGGTCTATTAATGATATAATATTGCAGTTTGAAATGCGCCCAACCGACACTGTCTCATACTTTTCCATCCGCAATAGCTTTTCTAACAAGCTCCGGGTCACTGAGTCGTCGTCAATTACAAGAACTTTTACACTTTTCATCATTAGTTAGTGTCTTACCAAAGAATTGTGCGCAATCAAACCTGTTAGGCGCTACCTAACCAAAGTTAACGTAGATTATACATTATACCATTGGCTCTTAATTAGTCACAAACAATGTTGTTTCGATTTAGTTTGCTCAGGTTGGATAACTATAAAATGACAAGGAGCAAGAGATGATAACCGATCCTGGCGTAGAAGTCCACGATCCGGAGGTTTTAGCCAAAGCCAAATCCCTCCTGGACAAGACCGAGTCACCCAAAGCTTGGGCAGAAGCCGTGGTTGAGGCCGTCAAGCGCAATGAAGAGTGGCGGGGCAAACGCTGCCTCAACCTGCTAGCCCCCGAAGCACCGACCAGTCCGGCGGTGCGAGCCTTGCTGGCCTCGGAAATCGGCACCCGTGCCGCCGAGGGTCACATTGGCCGGGTCAATCGCTGGTTTGCCGGTACCCAGTACATCGATGAGGTTGAAGCCTTGTGTGTCGAACTGTTGAAGATGGCCTTTCGCTGTCGTTATGCCGATCACCGACTTATGGGTAGTATGCTGGGAAACCTGACCGTTTACCACGCTCTGACTCAACCCGGCGATACGGTCATGACGGCTGCCCAGCCCTTTGGTGGTCACTCCAGCAACCGCCACGATGGTCCGGCCGGCACCCGGGGTCTGAACATCGTTGATATTCCTTTCGATCCCGATCAACTGGAGGTTGATTTGGACAGCTTTGCCAAATTGGCCCGCCAGGTTCAGCCCAAACTGGTCGTCATGGGCATGTCGATGACGCTCTTTCCTTTGCCCGTACGGGAAATGAGCCAGATTATCGCCGATTGGGGCGGTCAGTTTGTTTACGACGGGGCTCATCAGGCCGGGTTGATTGCCGGCGGCCAGTTTCAGGATCCGCTCAACGAGGGTGCTGTTATTCTGACCGGTTCGGCGGGCAAGACCTTTAGCGGCCCCCAAAGTGGGATGATCATGTGGAATGACCCCGCCCTGACCGAACCCTTGACTGAAGCGATCTTCCCGGTCCTGGTGGCCACCCATCAAGTCAACCGGGTAGCAGCTTTGGCGGTTGCGGCGGCCGAGATGATTGAGTTTGGACAAGTCTACATGGCCCAAATCGTCAAGAATGCGCAGACTCTGGGTCGAGCCTTGGCCGAGCGGGGCATCCCGATGGTCGGCGCGGAGCGAGGTTACACCCAAACCCATCAAGTGATCGCCCAGGTTAAGCAGTTTGGCGGCGGCCTTGAGGTCGCCCACCGGCTGGCCGAAGCCAACATCATCACCAACAAGAACTTGATTCCGGGCGACGGTCCCGAGGATTGGGACCGGCCCAGTGGCCTGCGGATCGGCACGATCGAAGTCACCCGGTTGGGGATGCGGGAAGAGGATATGGTCATGATTGCCGATTTCATCGCCCGCGTGTTGGTGGAGGGAGAGTCCACCCAGACAGTTGGCCAGGATGTGATTGATTTCCGTCTGCCTAAACAGGATTTCTACTACTGCTTTGATCATGGCCTGCCGCCTTGGGCTACTTGATTTAGAGTTGGACTAGAACACATTCATCCCAGAGCCTATTGGATCAACAAGCCAATGACCCAAAAAACTGAAGTGTTGATTATTGGTGGTGGCGTCATCGGGGTCTGTGCCGCCTACTTTCTAGCCCGACAGGGACGGCAAGTGACGCTGCTGGATCGAGATGACATCGCGGGTGGCTGCTCCTACGGCAACGCCGGTTTGATTGTGCCCAGCCATAGCGTACCGCTGGCCCGGCCGGGACTGATCGGTCAGGGGTTAAAGTGGTTGTTAGATCCGGAAAGCCCTTTTTATATCAAGCCCCGCTTCGATCTGGATCTACTAATCTGGCTGGGACGTTTTCGAGCCGCCAGTCGTCTCAAACCGATGCACCGGTCTATTCCCATCTTGCGTGACCTCTTACATGCCAGCGCCGCTCGCTTTGACGAACTCATCGCTGAGGAAGCTTTGGCCTGCGACTATGCCCGGAATGGGCTATTGATGATCTACCGGACAAAACACGGCTTCAAGGAGGCCCAGGTCGAGGCTCAGTTGCTGGGTAAGTATGGGCTGCCGGCGGCCATCCTGGACGGAGCAGCGGTGCAAGCTCTCGAACCGGCCGTCAAAGCAGGCGTAGTCGGCGGCATTTTCTTCCCGGCCGACGGCCGCCTCGATCCGGCTCTGTTTGTACGGCAGTTGGCTGAGCGGGCGCGCGGATGTGGCGCTCTTATCCATCCCCAAACAGCGGTCACCGGCTTTGAGCGAGAGGGTTGGCGGATTAAAGCTGTCAAAACCGATCGGGGCAACTTCCAAGCCGAGCAAATCGTGTTGGCTGCCGGCGCTTGGTCCGTGGCCTTGGCCAGTCAACTTCAACTCAAATTACCGCTCCAGCCGGCCAAAGGCTACAGCCTTACACTCCAGCGACCCCCTACCTGTCCCACGCGGCCGTTAATGCTGGGTGAGGCTTGGGTCGCAGTTACGCCGTTAGCGGCTGGGTTGCGCCTGGCGGGGACGCTCGAGCTGACCGGCCTGGATTTGTCCGTCAATCCCCGGCGGGTTAGAGCTATCTGGCAGGCAGCCAGTGAATATCTGAACGATGTGAAGCCTGGCGGTGAGCTCGAAACCTGGGCCGGCCTACGTCCTTGTACTCCGGATGGTTTACCGATTATCAGCCGTTCCCCCCACTATGATAATTTAATTGTGGCGGCGGGCCACGCCATGCTTGGAGTCTCCTTGGGGCCGGTGACTGGCGAAATCATCGCTCAGTTAGTGACCGGTCATGGGAAATAGGGACTATGTGCCCTTACGCAAATAATGATATAATATAAAAATGGGTAGATATACCTAGGACTTTTGGATGATTAAGTCAAGGTACTGATTATTGGTTGTTTAAAGTTGTTTGGATTTGTCAAGTTTGTAACCTTAAAATTTGAAAAGCTATTGATTCGGCGCAAAAAGTGTGATATACTGCTTGACATATTGCACCTTTACATCTTAACATAATCTACAGCCTCAACGGTAAGCTATCTCTGTGGCCAAAGAGAGACTTCAGAGTCAATGTTCCTCCCTCGATTGGTACAACAAAATATTTGTTAAAGTTCCTTTATTAGTCGATGAACTGTTGAAAAACCTAAAATCCTAATTTTGGAAGGAAGAGTAAAAATGCTCATAGACCACACTCCAGCCCAAATACAAACCCCTTTGAATCACTTCATCCTTCAGGGTCAAGAACATGTCTTAGATCGACCTGGTGAAGCTCTTCCAGGACTTCGACACAAAACGGATGCCTGGTCCTACGGTCATGAAGGTCTGAACGAACTCGAGGCCGATGTTGATGAGCGAGATGAGGTTTTAGGTCGAAAACCTCGCGCAAAAGCCAGAAGCGGACAGGCTGAGCTAAACTCAGAAGATCCAATTGCGCTTTATCTCAAAGAAATCAGTCGTATCCCCCTCCTCTCTGGTACTGAAGAAGTTGAATTGGCCAAGGTGATGGAGAGAGGAATTAAGGCTGAAGCTACTCTGGCTGACAGCCAGTTGACTTCCGATGAATTCCTCCGTCTCCAGCGAGCGATTTGCCAGGGAAAAGAGGCTCGTCGCAAGTTAATTGAAGCCAATTTTCGATTGGTGGTCAGCATCGCCAAAAAGTACGTTGGTCACGGCGTCTCCTTTATGGACCTCATCCAAGAAGGAAACATTGGCTTAATCAAGGCTGTAGAAAAATTTGAATATCAACGTGGCTTCAAATTTAGCACCTATGCCACGTGGTGGATTCGTCAAGCGGTTAGCCGGGCTCTCTCAGATCAAGGGCGTACTATTCGGGTGCCGGTCCATATGGGCGAGCGCATTACCCAACTCTCCCGCGTTTCACGGGAGTTGGTTCAGAAAAATGGTCATGCCCCTACAGATGAAGAAATTGCCGAGGCGATGGGCATTACCCCTAAACTTCTTGAGCGTATTCGTCAAGCTTCCCAACATCCCCTTTCCTTGGAGCTTGAAGTTGGTGAAGATCAGGATAGTACACTCGGTGATTTCATTGAAGATGAGAGTAACTGCGCCCCAGACGATACAGCCATTGATCAGCTGCTTCAGGAGCGAATGGAAGACGTTTTGGCTTCATTGACTGCTCGGGAGCATCGGGTCTTGCAACTACGCTTTGGCTTACAGGATGGGCGTTCTTACACTTTGGAGGAAGTCGGGCAAAAGTTTGGGGTGACGCGTGAACGGATCCGGCAGATCGAGGCCAAGGCTCTTAGTAAGCTGCGACATCCACGCCGCAGCCGCCGCCTCCGCGATTTCTTGGATTAATCAGTTTTGACCTAATGAATCGAAAAGGTGAAGCAAATCGCTTCACCTTTTTTGTTTTTTTCTAAACTGAGCGATTTTAACCCTTTATCAGACGTTTAACTTTTTCCGTTCTTACCGTTCTCGGAATATTTACCAACCGCCACAACCACGTTGTGCCCCCCAAAGCCAAAGGCATGGACTAATGCCAGGTCAATATTTTCGGGACGAGCCTCATTGGGAACATAGTCTAAGTCACATTCGGGGTCTGGCGTCTGGTAGTTAATCGTTGGGCAGATAATGCCATCCTGCATAGTTTTGACGGCGGCCAGTACCGAAACTGCCCCCGCTGCACCGAGCATGTGTCCGACCTGCGACTTGGTGGCCGTGACCGGGACTTGATAGGCCCGCTCGCCAAAGACCTGCTTAATGGCCAGCGTCTCGGCTGCATCGCCCAACGGGGTGCTGGTGGCGTGGGCAAAAACTGCCCCTACGTCGTCCGGTGACTTGCCTGAATAAGCTATAGCTCGCCGGATGGCTTCCGAAGTGCCGCTGGCATCCGGTTTTGGGGCAGTGACGTGATGGCCGTCGGCTGTAAGGCTGCCACCCAGGATCTCGCCATAGATTCTAGCCCCGCGCGCTTTGGCATGCTCTTCGCTTTCTAAGATAAAAACAGCGGCCCCTTCGCCAAAAACAAAACCGTTGCGATCTTTATCAAATGGTCGACTGGCGTTTTTGGCAAGGTCATTATCCGCGGATAATGCACCCATCCGGGCAAAGGATGCGAAAATAACGGGTGAAATGGCTGCTTCGGTTCCGCCGCTGATGATTAAATCGGCTTCACCTCGTTTAATCAGGTGGTAGGCTTCAAGAAGGGCATAGCTGCCGCTGGCGCAGGCTAAGGCAGAACTGACAACTGGCCCCATTGTACCCAACTCAATCGAAACCATTGAAGAGACAGCGTTCAGCATAATGGCCGTGATCAAGAAGGGTGAGACAGCGCGGGGACCGCTCTCCAGCAGCTTCTGGGTGGCCTCTTCCATAGTACTTAGGCCACCACCGCCGCTATTGATAACCACCCCGACTCGTTTGCTGTTATCAGGCGTCACTTCAAAATTCGCATCGGCCAAAGCCTGGCGTGTCGTAGCGATAGCAAATTGGGTGCAGCGGGACACACGTCTGGCTTCCCGCTTGTCCATCCAATCTGCAGGGTTGAAATCTTTAACCTCACAAGCGATCCGGATTCCGTAGTCCGAGGCGTCGAAGATGCTAATGGGTCCCGCACCTGACTCTCCGGCCTTCATATTTTCCCAAAAGGTGTTAACATCGTTGCCGACTGGCGTAATTGCGCCCATACCGGTGATAACTACACGGGTCATTGTGTTTTCCTCGTTCTGTTAGCATTTTCCACTGCCTGTCAAGCAAAATTCTATAGTTGATACTAAAACAGGCAAATTTAGGCGTGACAGACGTGATCAGGTGATCCAACACATAACTTTGGATTAAGTTACGTCGCTGGCTTATCTTTGCCTTAAAGCGATCGGGTTAATTGGTTTCCACGAGTCGTTTAAGACCGTCTTCATCTAATATTGAGACCCCCAAACTTTCAGCTTTGGCTAGCTTGCTGCCGGCACTTTCGCCCAAAATCAAATAATCCGTTTTTTTGGAAACGCTGCCAGTTACTTTGCCGCCGTGCTGCTCAATAAAGGACTGGGCTTCGTCGCGGCTCCAGGTGGGTAGGGTCCCGGTAATGACAAAAGTGAGGCCGGCCAAAGTCTGCGGAGCTGCGCTAACCGGCGGGGGGGATGATTTCTCCAGCCTCAAACCCGCCCGCCGAAACTTATCGACGAGGGCCTGATTGGCGGGCCGGCTAAACCACTCTACGACCGACTCCGCAATGCGCGGCCCGATACCTTCAACCTCTTCCAACTGCGCTTGATCGGCCTGACTCAACTGATCGATTGAAGAAAAGGAGTCGATCAGCAGTCCCGCCACTGTCGAACCAACATAGCGAATACCCAGGGCGGTTAGAAAGCGCTCTAATGGACGATGTTTGCTCTCTGCAATGGCTTGAAGGAGGTTATCGACCTTTTTCTCGGCAAAGCCTTCGAGCTTAAGCAGGTCGGCTCGATTTAAAAAGTAGATATCGGCGATGTCTCGGAGGAGGCTCTTGACAGCTAACTGTTCACCAATCTTGATGCCGAATCCATCTATGTCCATCGCGCTGCGCGAGACAAAGTACTCTATCTGGCGGACAAGTTGGGCCGGGCAAGCCGAGTTGATGCAAAACAAAGCCACATCATCACCAAGGTGGCTGGTCGCCTCGCCACAGACGGGGCAGGTTGGCGGGGGTGTAACGGGTTGGGCTTCAGGTGGCCGCAACTCGAGGATGGGTTTGACGACCTGGGGGATAACATCCCCGGCTCGCTTAACGACGACCGTATCTCCCTCGCGGATGTCTTTTTTGGCCAGATCATCGTAATTGTGAAGCGTGGCCTGCCTGACCGTGACCCCGCCAATGTTAACCGGCTCCAGCTCGGCATAGGGCGTAATCTGCCCAGTTCGGCCGACGTTGCCTTTAATAGCCAGGACCCGGGTCGTGGCTTCCTGGGCCGGAAATTTATAGGCGATGGCCCACCGCGGGGCATTACCAACGACGCCCAACTGTGCTTGTAGGGAAAAGCTGTTGATTTTGACCACCGCTCCGTCGACGTCATAGCCCAAGTTACTCCGCTTTGTCATCCAGGCGTTGATGTAGTCCAGGACAACCTCAAACTTGCCGGTATGCAGGATATCGGGATTGACCGGAAAGCCAAGCGATTTGAGGTAATTAAGCGCCTGGTGCTGAGTCTCAATTTCCACACCCTCGAGATAGCCAAGACCGTAAGCAAAGAACGAAAGCGGACGTTGGGCAGTGATTCTGCTATCGAGTTGGCGGAGAGACCCGGCAGCAAAGTTACGCGGGTTGGCATAGGTCCGGCCCCCCTTTTCGGCCTGAGCCTGATTAAACCGGTTGAATTCGGCGATGGGAAGATAGACCTCGCCCCGAACTTCAAGGCGAGGCGGGGGTGAGGGGCCAGCCTCTGTGGTAGGGATTCTGAGGGGGATGGCTTTGATGGTACGTACGTTAGGGGTTACGTTTTCCCCGACAACACCGTTGCCTCGGGTGGCTCCGCGTACCAACAGCCCGTTTTCGTAGGTCAAAGCGACAGCCAACCCATCAATTTTCGGTTCGACCACAAATTCCAGCTCGTCGAGCCTCATCCTCGCCGGTAACAGCCGCGCCACTCGGGCCACCCAACTGTGCATATCGTTGTCGTCAAAGGCGTTACCCAAGCTGGTCATGGGGATCAGGTGAGAGACCTTCTCAAACTCCGCCAACGGCTCGGCGCCAACGCGCTGAGTGGGCGAGTCAGGGGTAATTAATTCCGGGTAGGTCTCTTCCAACCTGCGGAGCTGCTGCAGCAGTTGATCATACTCATAGTCAGAGATAAGCGGGTCGTCTAGAGTATGATAGCGGTAAGCGTGGTAATTAATCTGCTGCCGCAGTTCGGTCAGTTGTTGTTCAATGCTGGTCATTAGCTGCTCGCGTTGAGTGTCACTCGGTCTGAGACTCGCCAGAGGCTGCTGTGTCTGGCGGGAGGCTTGGTTCCAGAAAATCCTGGGCGACCCAAGCCTCGTTGTTGTCCTGATCACGAACGAACCACCAGACGTAATCCTCCTGATTTTCATCGGCTCGAGGGCCATCCAAAATGAGAACCAGGCTGTCTTCGGGAACAATAGTGACTCTGGCATTGTTGGTGCCAGGCCCGGCCCGCATACTGACGCCGGCGCCGTCCGTATTGATCACTTTAGCATAGACATCGACAGCCAGGGCTTCCGGAAGCGTGGGGACCGGGGTCTCGGTCGGAATAACGGTGGCCGTAGGCTCCAAGGTGACCACGGGCGGAATGGTGGGGGTAGCGGCCGAACCCCCGGCGGCACTATCAGCGATAGCCGGCGTGGGAGTAACGCCGGGGATGGCACTCGGGGTCGGCGTAATCGATTGTTGGCGGACAATGTTAAGC
Source organism: uncultured Chloroflexota bacterium (assembly GCA_937864185.1). Taxonomy (GTDB): domain Bacteria; phylum Chloroflexota; class Anaerolineae; order 4572-78; family J111; genus JAGRBY01. The sequence goes on along the minus strand of CALMIS010000108.1, from coordinate 67,332 downwards.
ACACCCAGCCCCACCAAGCCCAACACAATCAGCCCGGAGACAGCGCCGACCAAAACCCAAGCGATGGGAAAGCCAACCTCAACCGATTTGACCTCTTCTAACCGGCGCGGACGGCGCGTGACTCGAGTTGGCTCCTGCGTTTTTCGGGTAGGATCGGGATTAGCCATAGTTAACAACCCTCCAAAGTTGTGAATAAGACATTTATTATACTCTGGGTAGCTAGAGGGGCTTCAATCAACATATAGAGGTAGCAAGATATTAAGACCGCTATATATTGAGGTACCGTATTTTAGACGGGCCCAATAATGGAGTCAAGTTTGGAGGGTTAAAGCGCTTTGGTAACAAGCAGGGTTAAGTCGTCCGGCTGCTCTTCGCCGGCGCGGAAGCGGTCAATGTCTTCAACGATAAGGCTGGCCAACGCTTTGGCCGGTTGGTGCCCTTCGCGGGTAACAATGTCTCGCAGGCGCTCCAAGCCATACAGTTGGCCATCACCGGTCCGTACGGCGTCGGTGGCGCCATCGCTATAACAGACCAAAACATCGCCCGGTTCAAAAGTAAGCCAATGCTCTTCAACGATAAGGTTCGGCAGTAGACCGAGGAACCGACCTGGCGGATCGAGCAGACTCGTTTGGCCGCTGTTGGCATGGAAATAGACGGGCCGGTCATGCCCACCGCGAACATAAGACATCTGCCGGGTTCGATGGTTGAGGTTGGCGTAAAAAGCGGTCACAAACATTTCGGCGGTAGAGACTCGCAGCAGCAGCTCGTGGACGCGGTGAGCAATTTCCACGGTGGAGAGATGAGCGTGAGCCTGGCTGAGGAAAAGCGCCCGCACGATGGCCATATAGATCGCGGCCTGGACACTTTTGCCGGAGGCATCGGCCATCACAATGCCGACATTATCTGCGTCGATACTGATCACATCGTAGAGATCGCCCCCAATCTCGCGGGCGGGCCGGGCGATGGCGGCAAATTCAAAATTGGTCACTTCAGGGAAAGCCAGGGGTAGGATACTTTGGTGAACCTGAGCCGCAATTTCCAGGTCTCGCTTCATCCGTTCCCGGCGTAGAAGCTCGGCTTGAGCGGTGCGCAAATTGTTGAGCGTGCGGCCCAACTCGTCGTTCTTTAGTTGAAGTTCCGCAATAGTAATTTGATCCGTATCGCGAACACTGCGAATGATGCCCCGCATAATCGCCCGCGCGACGGAGGGATTGCGGGTCAAAATAGTATCGAGGGTGGTCTCGTGGATCCCTAGCAGGTCACAGTCGGAGATAGCGTGGACGGTGGCGGCTCGGGGGGCGCGATCGATGACACCTAGCTCGCCGAAAAATTCGCCGCGACCTTTTAAGCCCAGGAACTGCTCGCCTTTGTCCATTTTTTTGGTAAAGGCTACCTTGCCTTCTTGGATGATATAAAAAACAGGCTCTAATTCGCCTTCGCGGCAGATAATAGAGCCTGCCTTAAACTCATGAATAGTGACAGCTTTGGTTAAGACATTAAGGTCTTCTTCAGGTAGAAGTCCCAGCGCTAATTCCAGCACGACTCGGACGTCGTCCAATAGCCTCTATCCTCACGATTCTACAGTGACCAACTCGCGGGCCATATTTTCTTCTCGCACCGGGGTCAGGCCGCGAATTTCGCAGGCTTTGATTAGGTACTCGACTTGGTCGACCAACTGCTGGGGACTGAGCGGTTTAACCAAATAATCAACAACCATCGGACCACACTCAAAGGCCATATTGATCTCCCGGTGCATCCCTCTGGCGCTCAGAAAGATGACAGGTGTATTAGGGCTTTCCTTGGCAATAATCCGGGCTGCATCGTAGCCGGTGGTCATCGGCATCCGGGCATCGAGAATAACCAGATCGATGGGTTCTTCTCGAAGAATTTGAACCGCTTGGGCTCCGTTAATGGCTTCATGGACTTTGTGATCTTGCTGCCGCAGCGCAAAAGCAAACAACTCACGGCAATCACGATCATCTTCCGCGTAAAGAATGTTTGCCACTAAACCCTCCCATGCTCAACAACGCGAATTTTACTCTTAACCGTAAGCAATTGCAAAAGCGTCTCTTTTTAAATAACGTTCTGAACTGCTATTGGGTCAGTATATCATAGATTCGAACTGTTTACAACGGCAAGGCCACTGAGACAAAACCCCATAACGTTGACAACTTCACTCAGTTGCGTTTTTTATGGGGGATACATTTTGTTAGGGTAGATTAGAAATTCGCTGATTTTAAGTTTTATAACCGGGTGGTTGAGTGTTGATCGTCTAGACTTGAACGTTTGACCAACTCCACATTAGCACTAGCTGCAATCAGTGACATGGCCAGGTAATCGGCCGAAGTAAGCAGCCCGGTGGCTAACCAGTGGCTGGGATCAATACAGCGATGACCGGCATACATGACCGATATGGTCAGGTAATAACCACAGTAGGGACATCGACTTGGTTGATTTGTCACAATCATTGTACGCTCCCTTTCTGACTCGATCGTTCGAGTCAAGCCTCTAAACAGTTAATTTGTAATTAATACAATTTAAATTTGTTAAAAGCTTAACGGAGTTAAGTATAGTAGATTTGTATTTTGGTGAATAGAGGCAAAAGTACCGAAAAAACCTCATAGTTTGTGCCCAAAAGTACCGGTCTAAGTTGCCCGAAAGTACTTTTAACCCAACCAAATTGCGCTTTCCATCTCTGTGATTGTGTACTATAATCTCCAGTCAAAACCTTCGATGTTGGAGAGACCTATGAATGATGGTTCAAAGTTACAGCAATACATGGCTATTGGCGGAGTTATTGGCGCAATTTTAGGAGCAGGGGTAGCTTACCTGCTGCTCAATGCCCCCGGCGAGCCTAAAGAAGGCGAAGCACGTAAACCTATTTCCGGCAAAGAAGTGGTCGCGCTAACTGGCGCCGCCGCTGTCCTCATCCGCACCCTGGACGACTTTCGACGTAGGCTCTGAGCTGATGGGCTGTTTAGTCCTACAACGGATGTCCCTCCTTATTTTCCAAAATTACAAGTGGAGCAGAAATGTCAAAGAAAAAGAATACCGAAGCCGTAAGCAGCACCAACAGCAAAGAGCGTCCGCAAGTTAAGAAAGTTGTCCTGGCCTACTCCGGTGGGCTGGATACGAGTGTGATTGTCCCCTGGCTGAAAAACAATTATGGTTGTGAAGTGATCTGTGTCTGCGCCAATCTCGGGCAAGATGACGAACTGGAGGGCTTGGAAGAAAAAGCGATTACTTCCGGGGCGAGCAAGTGCTATATCGAAGATCTGCGCGAAGAGTTTATCACCGATTATGTTTTTCCTAGCCTCCGGGCCGGCGCAATTTACGAGCGTAAATATTTGCTCGGAACCAGTTTTGCCCGGCCAATCATCGCCAAGCGACAGGTTGAAATTGCCGAAATGGAAGGCGCCGACGCGGTCTCGCACGGGGCAACCGGCAAGGGCAACGATCAGGTCCGCTTTGAGCTAACCTATATGTCCCTCAATCCCAAACTGACGGTTATCGCTCCTTGGCGAGAGTGGGATATTCGCTCTCGCGAAGATGCGCTTGACTACGCCGCGGAATACAATGTCCCCGTCTCCGCCACCGAAAAGTCGATCTACAGCCGGGACCGCAATATCTGGCACCTGAGCCATGAAGGCGGCATTTTGGAAGATCCCTGGTTGGAGCCGGAAAAGGCGATGTTCCAGCTTAGCGTCGACCCGGAAGATGCGCCTAACGAACCGGAGTACCTCGAGATCGATTTTCAAGAGGGTATTCCCAAAAAGATCAACGGCGTCGCCTCTGGCCCGATTAGCCTGCTGACCAAACTCAACGAGATTGGGGGCCGGCATGGCGTTGGACGGGTTGATCTGGTCGAGAACCGATTGGTTGGGATGAAGAGCCATGGCGTGTACGAGACCCCGGGCGGCAGCATTCTGGTGGAGGCTCATCAGGCGTTGGAGCAACTTTGCCTGGACAAAATGACACTCCACTACAAACAGATCATAGCCCATCGCTATGCCGAATTGGTTTACAATGGCCAGTGGTTTACCCCGCTGCGGGAAGCCCTTGACGCCTTCGTCGAGGTGACCCAGCGGACGGTGACCGGCACTGTCCGACTGAAACTGTACAAAGGCAACATCATCCTGGTCGGCCGGCGATCACCCTACAGCCTTTACCGCGAAGATTTTGCCACTTTTGGCGAGGAAGATGTCTACAACCAGCAGGACGCAGAAGGGTTCATCAAACTGTTTGGCCTACCGCAAAAGGTGCAGGCGATGCTCGATATCGAAGGGGTGCGGCGCGGCCGGCACGAAGAACCGGACTACAGTAAATTCAAGCGGGATTAAAAATGGCAAAACTTTGGGGCGGTCGCTTTGGCGGTGAAATCGATGCGTTGATGCGCAAATTCAATGACAGTATCTATTTCGATATCCGGTTGTGGGAAGCCGATATCGATGGCAGCGTGGCCTACGCTCAGGCTTTGGCCCGGGCCGGCGTGCTGACCGAAGAAGAGGCGGGCCTGATCATCGATGGGTTGGACGCTGTCCGGGCCGAGTTTGCCCAGCAACAGTTTCAACTCCAGCCCGGCGATGAAGATATCCACACCGCCGTCGAGCGCCGCCTCAAAGAGTTGATTGGCGATCTGGCCGGTAAGCTGCACACCGGCCGCTCTCGTAACGACCAGGTCGCCACCGACACCCGGCTGTGGCTTAAGCGCAAGATTGCCGGACTGCGCGACCAACTCGATACCCTTCAGGGCGTGATCATCGTTAAAGCCATTCAAACGCTCAACGTGATCATGCCCGGCTACACCCATCTCCAGCAAGCACAGCCGGTCCGCTTCTCTCACTGGCTACTTAGTTATGCCTGGATGTTTCAGCGGGATAAAGAGCGGCTGGCTGATTTAACTAAACGGGTTGAGGTCTTGCCACTGGGCTCCGGTGCGCTGGCCGGTAATCCTTTTCCCATCGATCGAGCTTTTCTGGCCGAGCAGCTTGGCTTTAGCGCCCTGTCGGCTAACAGCATGGATGCCGTTGGAGACCGGGACTACATTCTGGAGTTTCTTGGTTGGGCGGCCATTACGCAGGTTCATTTAAGCCGGCTGGCCGAAGATCTGATCATCTACAGCAGCCGGGAGTTTGGCTTTGTCGAGATTGATGATGCCTACTCAACCGGTTCCAGTTTGATGCCCCAAAAGAAGAATGCCGACTCGTTGGAGCTAATCCGGGGCAAAACCGGGCGGGTCGTCGGTGACTTGACTGGACTGCTAACCACGCTTAAAGGCACCCCTTCAACCTACAACAAGGATTATCAGGAAGATAAAGAGCCGTTGTTTGATACAGTTGATACCCTGAGTATGACTCTAGCCATCGCCGCCGGGGTGGTCCGCACCCTCGAAGTCAATTCCGCTCGCATCTACGACTCGATGGATAGTGCTATGCTCGCCACAGAGCTGGCCGATTATCTGGTGGACAAAGGCATGCCCTTTCGCGAGGCCCATCACCTGGTTGGCCGGATTGTGCAGCAGGCCATCGCCATTGACCAGCCCCTTTACTCCTTCCCACTGGCGGCCTACAAGCAATTTAGCCCGCTCTTTGATCGCGATCTCCACGAGCGGCTGACCTTTAACCGTGCCGCCGATCGTCGCGAGAGCCTGGGCGGGACCGGTGAAGCCGCCGTTAAAGTGCAGATCGAGTTTTTGCGGGATCTGGTCGATTACGAGATCGACGCTGCCCTGGATGGAGCCGATCAAGATTAGTTGCTCCGCTCAAGCTAAAATGGGCTAGCTGTCCCGCCGCCCCTTGCCATACGCAGTTCGCCAGGTATAATTCAATATACTATCGTTTTATCTTAAACTAATCTGAGTGATCTGATGGGAACTCATTATAAAGGTTCAGCCCAAGAAATCCGGGCCCTCGACGCTTACATCAAACTCTACCGGGCCGCCGAGGCGGTTAGTACGCGGATCAATCGCCATTTGCAAGATGTCAATTTGACGGTTAGCCAATTTGGGGTCCTGGAAGCGCTCTATCACTTGGGACCGCTTCACCAAAACGAGCTGGCCGAAAAGATCTTAAAAAGCGGCGGTAATATGACGTTGGTGATTGATAACTTGGTCAAGCGCGACCTGGTTGAGCGGGTCCGAGATCAGGAAGATCGCCGTTTTGTCACGGTTCACCTGACCGAAACCGGGCGAGATTTAATACGGCGCATCTTTCCCCGGCATGTCTCGATTGTAGTCCGCGCGTTCAGTGGTCTGACTCTTGACGAGCAGGCCCAACTCGAGAGTTTGTGCCGAAAGGTTGGCTTGAATGATGAGCAGGCAACCTCGGAGTGAGGCAAAGGGGATCTAGAAAATTTTTTGTGCTATAATTTAATATTAAACTACTTGGTAAGAAATTATTTTGGTTTATCGTCAGATAAGTGAAACCCAAGTCTAGGTCAGGTTAAGGTTTCAATGTTAAATTCAATTTTAAGAGATGAACATAAGGAGAGACAACCATGCAGCCGATTCAAGGCCTCCATCATATCACTGCTTTTGCCGCTGATCCGCAGCGCAATGTTGATTTCTACCACCATGTTTTAGGTCAACGTCTGGTCAAAACCACGGTCAATTTCGATGACCCAGGAACTTATCATTTTTACTACGGTGATAATGTCGGTAGCCCGGGCACGATTATGACCTTCTTTCCTTGGCCGATGGCCAGGCGAGGTAGTCTCGGGAACGGGGAGGTAGGGGCGTCAGCTTATACCATCAGGCCAGAGTCGCTGGTCTACTGGCAGCAGCGTCTAGCTGATTTCGATGTACCGACCAGCGAGGTCGAAACCCGCTTTGGTCAGGCTGTGCTGCCATTTCAAGACCCGGACGGGATGCCGCTCGAACTGATTGTCAGCGAGGAGCCGACCACTTTTGAGGTATGGGCAGAGGGTCCAATCCCGGCGGAGCACGCCCTGCGCGGCTTCCACGGGGTCACGCTCTGGTTGGCTGACTATCAGGCAACCGGCGAACTACTGACCGAGCAGATGGGCTACCGATTTGTGGGGCAAGAAAGCAACCGCTATCGTTACCAGGGTGGGGCCAACGCGCTTGGCAAGTACATTGATATTTTGGTCGATCCAAACCGGCCACTCGGCCGAGTGGGTGCCGGGTCGGTGCATCACATTGCCTTCCGGACGCAGACTGATGAAGAGCAGTTGGACTATCAGCGCTTGTTAAGTCAGGTCGGCTTTGGGGTAACCCCGGTTCGGGATCGGCAATATTTTCACTCGATCTACTTCCGCTCGCCGGGCGGGGTACTGTTCGAGGTGGCTACTGACGCGCCGGGTTTCGCTGTTGATGAGCCGGTGGCAGAACTGGGGAGGCACCTCAAACTGCCCCCCTGGCTGGAGCCTAATCGTGAAAAGATTGAGGCTGTGTTGCCTAAGTTTGAGCGCAGGGAAGTGATTTCAGCCTAAAATTGAACGGTTGTCTGTGGGTTGCCGTTGCTTTAAGGCGGTGACCCGCCGGCGATCGGCAGGATTCAACGAAAGTCTAGGCATTTATCGAGGCGTAACTTATGATGACCAACCAAACTCAAGTTAAAGATCCGCACCAGGATCAAAAAGTATACACTGCCGGCAAATCGCTGGCCGAAGCTAAGGCAGCCATGATTCTCGTCCATGGGCGGGGCGCCACCGCGCCGAGTATCTTGAGCCTGGGCCAGGAGTTCGATCATCCTGACTTGGCCTATTTGGCTCCGCAAGCGGCCAACTATACCTGGTATCCTTACAGCTTTCTGGCGCCGCTAGACCACAATGAACCTGGTCTGTCGTCGGGCCTGGCCAAGATCGGCGAGCTTGTGGCTCGGGTTGAAGCGGCCGGTATTCCGGCGGAAAAGATCATTATCGCCGGCTTTTCGCAAGGCGCCTGCTTGGCCTCGGAGTTTGTGGCTCGAAACGCGCGGCGCTACGGTGGGCTGCTGGTCTTTAGCGGTGGGTTGATTGGCCCACCGGGCACCCCCCGCGACTATGAGGGTTCCCTCGAAGGGACACGGGTCTTCCTCGGCTGCAGTGATATCGACCCCCATATTCCCGAAGCTCGGGTCCACGAGTCGGCCGGCGTGTTTGAGCGGCTGGGGGCGCAGGTTGTTGAAAAAATTTACTCAGGCATGGGCCATACGATTGTGCCGGATGAAATCGACGAGGCCCGGCAGATTATTCAAGCAGTAGTGGCGGAATAGGAGTTGAAGGTAATGGAAATAAACGGTTTGCATCACGTCACCGCGGTAACGGCCAGCGCGCCGGCAAACGTGGATTTTTATACTAAGGTACTCGGTCTGCGGCTGGTCAAGAAGACGGTTAACCAGGACGATGTCTCGGCCTACCACCTTTTCTACGGGGATGAGCTGGGCAATCCCGGCACGGAGTTAACTTTTTTTGAGTGGGCCCATCTGGGACCCAATCGTAATGGGCCGGGGAGTATTGCCCAGACGGCCCTGCGCGTTTCCGGCCGAGCTGCCCTGGAGTGGTGGGCGCAGCGCCTGGACGAGCACGGAGTCGAGCACCAGGGCTTGGCCGAGTTTTACGGCCATACCCGCCTTGATTTCGCCGATCCCGAAGGTCAGCAACTGGCTTTGGTGGATGATGGCGGCGCGCCGGGCGGTACACCTTGGGCCAAGAGCCAAGTCCCGGTCGAGTTTGGCATTCGAGGGTTGTTTGCCTCAACCCTGCTCGTGCGCCGGTTGGAGACCACGGCCCTGGTTTTGACCAAATTGATGGGGTATCAACAAGTCGCCGAGTACCGGTCAGGCGATAGGCCCGGTGAGCGCACAGTTGTTTTTGCCGTGGGCGAGGGTGGGGCCGGCAACGAGCTTTATGTCGTTGAACAACCGAACCAGCCCTATGGTCAGCTCGGCCGGGGTGGAGTGCATCACATCGCCTTCCGCACCCCGAACAAAGAAGAGCAAATCGCCTGGATGAATCGCCTGCACAGCGCTGGCCTGCAGACTTCGGGGCTGGTGGATCGGTTCTATTTCCAGTCGCTCTATTTCCGAATTCCCGAGGGCATCCTTTTCGAGATTGCGACCGACGGTCCCGGCTTTGCTACCGATGAAGAAGCCGAACACTTGGGAGAACGGTTAGCCTTGCCTCCCTTTTTGGAGCCGCACCGGACTGAAATTGAGGCAGGCTTGCGCCCCATCGGCTAACCCAGGCTATGAAACCTTTACGACTCCAGGTATTGCCAATTCGTCTGGCCATTGTTCGCCTGGCGCCCACCGAGCCGCTACCCACTGCCGCGCTGACTGGGTCGTTCTTCTCAATCACGCGCACGCCGGATGAGTTGTCGTTGGTGGTGCCGGTTGAAGACCTTTTGGCTGAGTGGCAGGCCGAGTTGGTTTGGCGGGCTTTGAAAGTGGTCGGGCCGCTCGATTTTGCGCTGACGGGTATTTTGGCCGGCCTGACCCGCCCGCTGGCCGAAGCTGGGATCAGTATCTTTGCCTTGTCTACCTTTGAAACTGATTATCTGTTGGTCAAAGAAGAATATTTAGCTTCAGCCGTCGATGTCTTGACTAGGCAAGGTTACAGTGTGGAAGTTGTCACTTGATCAGGGGACTCGGGCTGTGAGGTAAAAGCTTGTTAATAACGATTCTTACATCACCGGTACAATTTCGAGACCCATTGGGTTGAAGTGGTGATCAAAAGTGAAGATCCGTCGCAGCGCGAGCCGCTGAGCGACAGCCAGTAGGGAGCAGTCGACGTAGCTCCAATCCTTATCAATGTATTGCTCGAAAATCCGCCAGGTCTGCTGTTTGTCTTCATCGGTCAGGATTAAGGGATAAAAGGCCTTACTGGCCTTGAGACTTTGGCCCAAGGGAATCGCATAGCGAGGTCCTAACCGGGCTTTGGTTAAGTTCATCGTTTCGATGAAAACCCATTCGGTGATAATGGGTTTAACCCGTCCGGCAAGGGACTTGAAGTAGGTCACCGCCAACTGATGATTATCATCGCGGGCATAGTTGAGGGCAAACAGAGCGCTGGTGTCAATCAGGAGCGTACTCATCGGGGGATTCGGCTACCTTGTTTGAGGTATTTTCTGGCGCTTGCAGACGCTCACCATAGAGGTATCGGTCGACATTGCGGCTAATATCGGTGGGGCTATCAATATCCTGAGCCACGCCGATGACGTCCCAGATGGGATCTGTCTCAAGGATTTCTTGCTGTTGGGTTTGAATAACCTGATCTAACAGATCTCGGAGAACAGAAGCCATACTTTTGCCGGTGACAAAGGCTTCGGACTGGAGGAATTCATACTGTTGAGTTGTAATAGAAATTTGTAAACGGTACATGAGTGCCCCTCCAGAATTGATTTTAGTGACAATTCTATCATACTTGTTCTTTTACGTCAATAGGCTTCTATTCTAGAAATGATGTAAAAAATTTAGTCGGACTCGGTCTTCTTCTCCGGGCTATCTAAAATAAAGAGCTTCAAGCGCCCGCCGTCAATGTCCTGGATGTGGGCTTCGGGTAGATTGTTGAGCCACTCGATGAGGGTTTCTTCAGCCGCGGTGGTTTCGGCCGGGTTGGCATCGTACAGCCAGAGCACCGGTGTTTGCTCAGCGATGCGGTTGAGGAGATCGGTGGTGCGGGCTTCTACCGGGTAGGTGGGCGGATCATAATCGTCGAGCATATAAAGAGTGTACGAGCCGCGTAGATAAGGGTAGAACCAGTCGTACACCCGCTGGCTGTTGAGCAGCAACGCCCCGGTGACCGGCTCAGTCTGCAGACGGGTAATCGTAGCCCGGTAGGGACTCTGTTGCAGACGAGTTTCAAAGTAACTTTGACCCAGCAGCCAACTCGCCGGTCCCGCAGCAATAATTAGTAAGCCGACAAAAGCGGCTAAGCCCCAGCTCCGCACCTGCTCGACTTGCTCAGTCACCAGTTGAGGCCAGATCAGTAGCAAAAACTCGACGGCCAGGACTGCAAGCAAAAAGGTGCGGGTTAATACCGTCCCTACCAGTAACCAGCGTTCCTCCGGAAACATAATAAAAAAGAAGTTGGCCTCCAGGATGTTGCCGATACTCAAGATGGTGGCATAAGTGACGCCCCGGATATTGGGCAGCAGAAGCGCGATGAAAAAGAGCGGCCAGCCCAGCCATTGAGGACTATAACCCTTCGACCAGAGCATAAACAGGCACAGGGTAAACCCGACAAAAGCTAGACTCTGCTGAACTCGACTCCAGGCGAGGGGTCGAGTATAAAACAGGGCATAAATCAGGCCAAAGACCACGGTGACTAGGGGCCAGGGAATGCGGCTGGCTGGGGCATCACCCGGGGTCCAAGCCAGGTCGCGCATATCAAGCGGGATGACGCCATAATCGTAATTACCGTCGATCAGGGCCCAAATCGTTTCCCAAGGTTGGCGAGCGCCGGTGATTTGTTGAGAACCTAAGATCAGATCGGGATTCATCAGATAAAAGGGTAAGCCGATCAGGATAACCGTAGTCAATAAGATGGCCAGGTATTTGGCGAAGCGAGCGGGATCGTAAGGTAAGATAATGCGGAGGCCGCGCCCCGAAAAGGGGCTGAGTCGAGTCCGGTTCGGGGCCACGGGCGGACGATAGCGGTTGAAGGAGAGCCGACCCCCGCTCAAGACGAGTTGGTATCTCGTTTTTGTCAGCCACTGGAAAGCCACCGGCAAGAGGATAACCGGGATTAGCTTGATCATAAAGCCCACCCCGGTAAAGAACGCGCTGAGATAAGGCCGATTGATGAGCAGAAGGTAGAGACTGAGCAGAAAGAAGAACAGCGGGTAACTTTCAAACCAACCGGTCAAGGTGTAGACGGGCACAAAAAAGGCGGCGTAAAGCCAGCAGACCCGGGTCGCTGCCGGCGTATTGACTGCATTTCCGTCGAACGAAAAGTAGAGTTTAAGGGCCAGCAGGTAAAGGATTACAAAATTGCCGATTTCAAAGAGGAGAAAGAAGCCTCCTAGGAGCAGAGTAAACCAGAGATTGGCGTGTTCCCAAGGGGGCAGGAGCGTGCTCAACTGATAAAGCGCAATCATCACCACGGGGAACAACGGCGGGTAAGTCGTCCATAGATTATCGTAGGGATAGTAACCCTGGCGCGTCAGTTCGGCGAAACTGCGGTACCAATAGAAGTCAGAGAAGTCCAACACCAACCCGCCGGGACGATAGGCAACCAGGGCCAACACCCGAAAGGTGATGAATAGAATAAGTAAGAGGATAAAATCAGTATGGCGCTGATAGATAGCTGGCAGGCGCCGCGCTAGCGTCGACATCGCTCGGGCACCTACGCGCTTGGTAAAGGAAAGGAAGCCAGGCTCAGCCGCTCAACCGACCACATTTTGACTCTCTGTTGAACTGGAAGCTGAGACGACCGGTAAGTTTGGTTCCACGGCTTTAGTCTCAAAAGCCAGAGCGCGGGAGAAGCCAAATGCATATGTCACTATGCCTCCAACCAGAAGAAAGGTCCACAACCCAACGAGCCGGACGATAAGGGTGGCCAGAGTGCTGTCGGTTGAAGTTACGCCAAAGACCAGTAACAGGCCCACCATCGTGGCCTCAAACTGCCCCAGAGCGCCCGGGGTAAACGGTACTGCCGTGGCTAAATCGCTGACCATAGCCGTGAAGAGCGCCGCACTGGGGGCGATAAAAACATCCAGGCTGGCTAAGGCATAATAGACCATCAGGGCGTCGAAGATCCAGATGATGAAGCTTTCTCCGACAATAGCGATCAGGGCCACCGGATTTGCACCGATAACTCGCACCCCATTAACCATAGAGAAACCAAAGTCCAGAAGTTTTTGGTAGAGGTTCCACAAGGGCGGTGGTGCCCACCTATTGAGCGGAGAAAGCGTACGCAGCCAATGCTCTAAGCGGGGCACCACCAGCAGGCCAACCAGACCGGCAATAAAGAAGAACGTCACCACCCCCATCAACTGCAGAGCCTCGACCGGGATCCGATCCGCCAAAGCCCAGGCGCCCGCAAGCACGGCCATACCTAAGATAGCGAATACGTCAAAAGCTCGTTCCGCGGCAATTGAAGCCACGCTTTTTGAAATGGGGACCTGATGATCCCGTTTTAGCATTGCTACTCGGGCAATATCGCCGGCGCGGCCCGGCAAAATTGAACTGGTAAATAGTCCGGTGGTCAGCAGGGCAGTGGCGTACAACTTCCCAACCGGCCAACCTATGGTTTTGAGAATGTGATACCAGCGTAGGCCGCGGGCCACGACACTCAGGTAAAACCAGACTACCACCAGACTAAACCAACCCAAGTTAATTCGCCGGAGCGTGTCCAAGCTAACGTCAATTTCGCCCAAACGAATCAGGCCAAAAATGGTAATCACGCTGAAGATCAGGATAAGCCACAAGCGGCTATAGTTAGTCATAGAGCTCTTAGAGTGACCCTCCTCAACCGGAAGCGAGTCAGAGAGGGTTTTTGAAAACGGGTAGCGTTATTGGGTTGGTTCTCTCAAAACCTCGGCTTGGTACCAGCGCCACAGCTGAGCTAACCCCTCGGCCACCGACGTACATGGATTGTAATCCAGCAGTCGTTGCGCCTTATCGATGCTGGCCCGGGTATATTTGGGTTCGCTGGGTGGCGCTGGCGGCGTCGAGAGGATCGCTTTCTTGCCGACTAAGGTTTCAATGACATTGACAAAGTCAGCCATCAGCACTGGTTCACCTCGCCCTAAGTTAATGATTTCATAACCCAGCGGCCGCTCCAGGGCGGCGATGATGCCCTCGACAATATCGGCCACATAGGTCCAATCCCGGTAGAGTTGCCCCGCGTCGAACAGTTTGATTTCTTGATCGTTGACCACCCGCTCGGTGACCATGAACGGCATCATATCGGGCCGGCCCCGGGGGCCGTAGACACTGAAAAAGCGTAGAGCGGTGAAGTTTAATTGGTGCAAATTGAAATAAGTGTAGCCCATCAGTTCGCAAGCTTTTTTGCTAGCCGGGTAAGGCGCCAGCGGGTAATTGCACGGGTCGGTTTCGATAAAGGGAATTTGGTCGGTATGACCGTAGACGGAAGAGGTCGAAGCAAAGACAAAGATTTCGGTCTGGTGCTGCCGGGCCGCTTCCAAGAGATTGACCGTGCCGGCGATGTTCACCTGGGTGTATAAGTCGGCCCGGCCAATGGAATAGCGGACGCCGCCATAAGCCCCGATATGGGCGACCGCGGTCGGCTGATGGCGGGCAAAGATCTGCTGGATGGCGGCTTTGTCACAAAAATCCTGCTCATAGAACTGCAGGTTAGGATGATCCTGAAACGGGACAATATTGGCTCGCTTGCGGGCCGGAGCGTAGTAGTCGTTAAAGTTGTCAAGAGCGACAACGTGCTGGCCACGGGCTAAGAGAGTTTCAGTTAAAGTGCTGCCGATGAAGCCGGCGGCACCGGTGACGAGGATGCTCAAGGTTTACTCCTTCTGTCCGAAATTGTAAAAGGGCGAGGCCGTTTTGAAAGACTGCAAGCTGTTCCTCTCGACATTTCTTCCTAACGGGTTATATATCCCAATACATAACGATGGTGCGCCCAGATCGTTTTTAATTGCCAGGGCACGGGAGCGTGATCGAGCCAGGCGTACTTCATCACCCGCTCCCGCAAGTCCGGTTCCTGGCCTAGATAGTAGGCCATCGTGCTCCAGCGCCACCCTTCGCCGGTGAACTGGTCATTGAGCTTTTTGCTCTTAAGGCCGAGCCGCTTCAAGACTTCGGCGGCCGGCATGACTGTATCCGGCCAGGGCGGTACGTCGAGCACGCCCTCATCGATAATCAGGACGCCGCTGTCGTGCAGTACCCGTTTGATTCGGTCCAGGTCGACCCAACGCTCATCTATCGTCGGGAAAAAGTCGCGGTCGATGAGGTATTTGCGCATCAGGTAGCCAACTTGGAGCTTATTGGGCATGGCGATCAGAATCAGTTTGCGCGAGACACGGGCTAACTCCCGCAGAAGTTGCTCGGCATTGGGCAGATACCACAGCCCGGCCCACTCCCAGGCTAAATCAAAGGTGTTGTCCGCGAAAGGAAGCTGGCAAAAATCCCCGTGCCAGACAAAGTTAGCTTTCAAGTTAAGCCTGGTCCAGATCCGGGTCACCCCTTGCAGTCGCTCCCAGTCACTGTCAACCAGGGTTAGCTCGCAGCCCCGTTCGGCAAACCTGACCGAGTTGATGCCACTAACGCCGGCCATGCCATACAACGGCGCTTCCAGTACGGAGCGTAGCTGGTGCCGGTCGATCAGGTCGTCCAGGTAGTCATTAAGCACAAAGCGTTCATAGACTACCCCCAAGCCCTCGTTCCAATCGGTTAAATACTTTTTCCAGGTGGATTCCATGGCATTTTAACGTAGACCATGAAATGACGTCTCAGGGTCTGCGCGCGGTCAGGTGGATTTTGCGAAGGATACCATAGCACGAAAATCCGATGGATAAAAATTAGGCCAGGTCATTTTGATGAGTTGGTTCCCTGGCCGGTCACGAGAACCGTGTAACTTGCCCGCCAAAAAACTGACCATTCAGCCAAATATTAGTCTAGCCAGTCGGCGGGTGCCTGTGCGCCGCTTTCAGTGTAAAAATAAGAGGGAGTAGATCCGCGAACGGAGAAAACTATGATAGACGTCTATATTGTATCCGCAGTTCGGAGCGCGATGGGCCGGTATGGCGGGGCATTACTCAATACCTCGCCGGTCGATCTGGCTGCTAAGGTAATGACGGCGGCGCTGGATCGGGCCAGAATCGAGGGCTCGACGCTCGATTTCTATATCTTCGGTAATATTCTTAAGCATGGCCATGGCCAGTTGCTGCCGCGCCAGGCCGCTCTCAAAGCCGGTATTCCAAGCACGGTTGATGGCTACGGCCTGGATATGCTCTGCTCGTCCGGCATGATGAGCCTGATGAACGGCGTGTATATGATCCAACTAGGGGAGGCCAAAGTCGTCCTCGCCGGCGGAGTCGAATCGATGTCGCAGACCGGGTTTCACTTGCCGTATCAAGCTCGCTACGGTTTTGGCTTGAGCGCTTTGAGCGCGCCGCTGGCCCTCAAGGATGTCTTGTTGGAAGAAGGCCTAACCGATCCCCTGACCCACGAGCTGATGGGCCACCAGGCTGAGCGGATGGTGGCGGAGTCCGGCGTGAGCCGGACCGAACTGGATGAAGTCGCTTATCTCTCTCACCAGCGCGCGGCCGAGGCGACCCGGCAAGGTTACTTTGCCAAGGAAATCGTGCCGCTTGAGATCAAGCAAGGCCGGGAAACAGGGCTGTTCGAGCATGACGAAGGGATTCGGCCCGAAACCTCGTTGGCGAGCCTGGCCAAACTTCGCCCGGCCTTTGACCAGGATGGGAAGCTGACGGCCGGCAACTCGAGTCAAATCTCGGATGGCGCGGCCGCCCTCGTTTTGGCCAGCGGTAAAGCGGTGGCTGAGTTAGGCCTCAAGCCTCTGGCTCGGGTGCTGGGCTCGAGTTGGGTGGCGGGGGAACCCTGGCGCTTTGCCGAGACGCCTGTGGCAGCCATCTGCAAACTGCTGAATCGGCTCGATCTCAGCCTTGATGATTTCGACCTGATTGAGAACAACGAGGCCTTTGCCCTCAACAACATCCTGCTGTGTCGCCAGCTCGGCCTCACCGAGGAGCGGCTCAATATCTACGGCGGGGCCATTGCCCTGGGCCACCCGATTGGCTGCTCGGGAGCCCGGATCGTCGTGACGCTGCTCAACGCCCTGACCGAGCGCGGCAACCGGCGCGGGCTGGCCGCCCTGTGCCACGGCACCGGGGGAGGGACCGCCATCGCGGTTGAGCGAGTGTAGGCCCGTTTGAATGGCCCGTGATGTATCTTCTCAATATTCCGGGGTAAACGCGGCCTGAGCTTGTCGAAGGCCGTTGGTTTCGACAGGCTCAACCAACGCTACCGCAATTTATTGAGAAGATACCCGTGATCCACACAAAAAGAGGGGTCTTTTGCTCCTAAGCCGGGGTTCTTGGTACAATTGAGTGACCGTTGAAAAAAGGAGCCCTCATGACTTTAGAACGACCCGATCTTAGCCAGGTTTCTCCGGCTGTCCTGGCCTACATCGAGACTTTGGAAGCTGAACTTGAAGAACTTCGCGAGACGCGCGGCAACCGGACAGCCGGCGTAGAGCGCCCTCTCCCGCCGCTTGAGCCTAACGAACCGCCCACCACCCTGAACGTGATCACGGTCAGTCGCAATGGCCTGGCCAAGCGCACCCCGCGTCATCTCTACGCCCGCCAGCATCGAGGCGGTATGGGTATTTTCGATCTGGATGTTGAGGCCGATGACCCGCCCGTCCACCTGCTGGTGGCGGACCAAAGCCAGGACCTTTTAATTGTCACCTCCCAGGGACGAGTTTTTCGGCTGCCGGTGGAACAGGTGGCCGCCGGGCCGGTCCGTAGCCGGGGCGAGTCTCTACCCAATAAACTGCCGCTCAACGCCGGCGAGCGGCTAGCCTTGATTTTGCCCCATCGCCGCGAAGGTTACCTGACCCTGGTTACCGACCAGGGGCACGTCCGCCGGTTTCGCTACCACTATTTTCGGGATGATATGGCGCCCGGTACTGTGCTGTACGATGTTCGCCAGCACGGCCGCCCCGTCACCGCGGCCTGGACCTCCGGCAATGACGATCTCTTCCTGGCCACCCGGCTTGGCAAAGCGATTCGCTTTCCGGAAAACAAAGTTACCACGATGGGGGTAACCGGCGTGCGGCTCGATCAGGGCGATCTGGTGGTGGGCGTGGCCGGGGTCAACGATAAGAGCGGTATCCTGCTCTTGTCCGCCGATGGCCGGGGCACAGTCCGGCGGATGCTCGGCTTTACGGCTAACAAAGCGCCGGGCGCCGGCGGCAAAGTCGCGATTAAAGCGGACGAGATCTCGGCCATGACCAGTGTCGGCAAGAAGGAGGACATCTTCATCATTTCTCGCCTCAGTAAGATCATTCGCTTTGCCGCCGAAGAGATTCCACCCAAGGAAGGGGTGGTCCAAGGCGTAAACTGCATGGCTTTGCGCGGCGATGAAGTTGTTGCCGTGACGGCTAGCGGTTGAGTTCACTTAAGATTTAATCAACGAGAGGAAAAACAGCGATGTTGACAACGGACAATACGGCTTTGTTGGTCATCGATGTCCAGGGCAAACTGGCGGAGGTGATGCACCAAAAAGAGGTACTCTACGATAATTTGCAGCGCATCATCCGGGGTGCGCAGGTTCTGGCCTTGCCCATCATCGTGACCGAGCAAGTGCCGGCTAAACTGGGACCAACTCGGCCGGAGATTGCTCAGCTCCTGGGCGAGACCTTTAACCCGATCGCCAAAGAGTCCTTTAGCTGCTGCGGCAGCGAAGAGTTTATGGACGCCCTGGTCGGTTTGGAGCGCCGGCAAATCTTGATGACGGGTATCGAGACCCACGTCTGCGTTTACCAGACCGCGCTTGACCTGATCGAGCGCGGCTACGAGGTCCAACTGGTCACCGATGCCGTCACCTCTCGCACCGCCGAAAATCGCCAACTCGGCCTCGAACGCATCCGCCAGGCCGGGGCTTCGCTCACCAGCACGGAGATGGCTCTCTTTGAGCTACTCCGGGTGGCTGCCGGCGAGCGTTTTAGAGAGATTTCCAAGATCGTTAAGTGATTATTCATCGGGCAGACCTTATAGGTTTTCAAAACCGGTGAGGTCTGTCTCCTTCTTAAATCTAGAAACCGCCTCTTTAGTCAAGGGTGAAGTGATCAAGGTGAACAATATTCAACTCGGTCTCGCCGACGTCTCTCTCCTCATTTTCTAAGCGGATGAAAACGGTCAGCCGTTCGGCCCGGGCCCTGACCTTGAGCAACGGGTAGCGCCACTCGTTATCCCGCCCGTCCCGTTCCCCCCAGACGACGGTGACGGCGCTAAAATCCTGCCCGCCGGTCGGGTCGAGGCCGATCGTCTTGAAGATCTTGTCATGCACCGGTGGCCCGCTGGTCCCCTGAAAGAACGAGACCAAACTCCCGCTGAACGTATACTCCCGACCCGGCTCGGCGGCGACTGTCTGGAACAAGACCAAATCGAAGCGGTAGCGGCTGGTGATGACCTGCGAGTGACGCCCGTGAATATGGTAATCTCGTCCCCCCCCGCCGAAGTACTTCTGCGTAAATTTGCCGAAGACGCCGCTGTCCATAACGTGGAATCGTTGACCGCTTTTTTCATAGATGCTTTGCAGCGTCCAGCAGGTGCCGTATCGCTCGGGGAACTGGTCCTCTTTCCAGACTTTGGCTTCTCCCTGGCGAAGATAGGGTTGGTACTCATCGAAGCTGCCGTTCATAAGTTGAGGGTAGACGGAGTTTGGGGCAGTGGGCGGCGTAGGAGTCGGCGGCGGGCTGGGCGGTGAGGGTGGGATCGGGCTGGGTGGGGGCGTCGGAAAAGGGGTCGAGCCGGCAGTGCCGGCCCAGGCGGCAAAAAGTTCATCGATTCTGGCGGCCAGGTTGAGATCGCCGCTCACCCGGATCTGGCCCAGGCGGTAGGCCTGGGTCGTATTCAACTGGGCGTTGGCCAGCTTGATGAAGTCAGCGCCGCTCATTTGGATAATCACTGTTGGTGAGTCGATTCGCACCTGGCTCATCGAGCAGACTCCCTTAGCCATCGTCAGGGTCCAGGTTCCGCCGCCTTCACCGGATAAATCAAACTGGACGGTGGCTTTGAGGCCGCCGGCTCGATCCGGCCGGAAGCCGTTGGGCATGGTCCGGGCATAATCGGCCAGGGTGGGCGGGGACGGCGGAGCGGGGGGCGTAACCGGCGGGGGCGGTGTCGGAAGCGGGGGCTGGGTCGGCACCGGCGGGGGCGGAGGGCTGCCCGGCGCAGCCCAGGCCGGAAACAGTTCGACCAGTTTTAGAGCCAGTGGCAGGCTGCCATCGATTCGAATCTCGCCGCGCTCGTAATCCCGTCTAACATCCAAGCGCCCCTCGGCAAGAGCCTGGAAGTGGGTCGGGCTTAGACAGAGGATCAGATCGGCTTGAGGGGGAGCAGAGGGGGTTAAGTGACACTGTTGGTTATCGATAGCGATGGTCCAGCTTCCGCCACTAAGGCCGGTCAGCAGCAGATGGTAGGTGATGGTCAGCCCCGCTGCTCGATCCGGGCGGAAGGCTTGCGGCATCGTCTGCAGATAGGTCTGGCTAAGGGTTGCAGCAGTCATGGCACTTCTCTCCCTCAAGAATTGCTGTAGAAAGCTGAATCTATTAAGTCCTCAATTTTCATCTCCCGAATTATAACACTGTTTCTTGGACCCTGTACAACCTCGCTCCTACAAACGGTCATTGCTCATCTCGATCAAAAACTGTTACTAAAGGTTTCTAACTGTTCTCGTCGCTGTGCTATAATACCCCTATGCTCGATCTGAAAACCAATCCGGCTGAACTCGACTCCGTTCGCCAGCAAAAAGCCAAGGAGTACGCCCGCCTTAAGCGGCGCTTCTTTATTGGAGAGCTGTTACTGAGCGCCACTTATGTTTTTTTCTGGATTTTCAGCGGCTTATCTCCCTGGCTGCGAGACCAGGTCCATCTCTTCACTCAGGCCACCTGGCTTAGCTTGCCGCTTTTTGCCTTCGGTTTTAGCTTACCTTACACGCTGTTGACCGCCCCCCTGGATTACTACACCGGTTTTGTCTTGCCGCACCGTTATGAGCAGTCGGTCCAGAGTTTGAAGGATTGGTTGTTGGATCAGCTTAAGGGCGCTCTGGTCACCGGGCTGATAGGTTTAGTTCTGCTAGAAATTATTTATTGGCTGATGGGGGTTGCTCCGCAGACATGGTGGTTGTGGGCCGGCGGGGTAATGCTGATTTTTACCGTGCTTCTAGCTAACCTGGCGCCGGTCTTGATTTTTCCCTTGTTCTACAAGTACAAACCATTGGCCAATGAGGAGTTAGCCGACCGGCTGACGCGCCTGGCCGAGCAAGCCGGGGCTAAAGTGCAGGGCGTCTATGCCTTTGATATGAGCCGCAAGACGGTAGCCGCTAACGCCGCGGTCATGGGCCTGGGTAACACCCGACGGATCATTCTGGGCGATACTCTGATCGATAACTTTAGCCTGGAAGAGATCGAGACGGTCCTCGCTCACGAACTGGGTCATCACGTCCACCACGATTTGACCTGGGGGATTGTGGTTCAATCGGGCCTAATGCTGCTGGGCCTGTGGCTGGCCGATGTCATTATGCGCGCAGGTATTGTCTTCTTTGGCTACACCGGTCTGACCGACCCGGCGACCTTTCCCCTGCTCATCGTGGCTTTCACTATCTTTGGACTGGTAACGATGCCGTTGGGGAATGCCTGGTCACGCTGGCGAGAGGTTAAAGCCGATCGCTATGCCTTGGCCAAAACAGGCAACGCAGCCGCCTTCATCAGCGCTATGACTCGCCTGGCCAACCAGAACCTGGCCGAGGCTGATCCGCCGGCCTGGGTTGAGTTTTTGCTTCATAGTCATCCCTCCATCAAAAGCCGGATTCAACTCGCCCGGAACTGGTCTTCTGACTAGCATAATTCTAGCTCAATGGATAGTGTTTGTTGACAGCAGTTAGTTTAGACTAAAGTTAGAGAAAGAGCCTGTTTTCTCAGATAGGTCGTCCGTATAGTTATGGCCAACGCCACGTTGGTAATTTACCTTGGAGATGGAGACGATGGTCGGCAGTTAACCCTTTCGGATCTTCTCATAAGGTTTGAGCCAAGTTGTCCCCACGACCTTGCTGGCTCACCTCGGAAAATTGGAGCCATCCGCCCATGGATTCGTCAAAGAAGACGGGAGATCCCTCAGGAGCAGACCGCCGTACCCTTCGATTCGACGCCAACCTGCTGCGTCAGCAGGAATTTTCGGAACGCAAGCTGCGGGATGAGCTTCAGCAAAGTTACCAGCGCTTAGAGATTGCGCTCAAAAATTCTCCCATCATTGTCTACAATCAAGATACAAAGCTGCGTTACACCTGGATCTATAACGCCAACCCGGTTTTTAATCCGGTGGCTGTACTCGGTAAAACCGATGCCGATCTCCTTCCGGCTGAAGATGCCGAACGCTTAACCCGGCTAAAACGGACTGTTTTGGAGCAGGGCGTCGGGGTGCGGCAGGAGATCAGTTTGGACGTTAGGGGTGAAGTCCGAGTCTTTGATTTAACGATCGAGCCGCTCCGCGACTTAAACGGAAGTATTGTGGGGATTACCTGTGCGGCTATGGATATCACCCAACAGACCCGGGCGACCGAAGCGCTTCAGCGTATCCAGGTTGCCCTGGAGCAGCGCGTGGCAGAGATTGAAAATGCCTCTGACGCCATTATCTCCACCGACCTGAATTTGATTATCCAAAGTTGGAACAAAGCAGCGGAAGCTATCTATGGCTGGTCTGAGTCTGAAACTGTCGGTCAGTCCATTACCATTATTCAACCTGGTTTTGGAGCCGAACAGCGGCGGGCCGTCCTGCGCCAAATTCTAGCTACCGGTCGCTGGCGCGGTGAGGTTATCCAGCGACATAGACACGGGACCGAACTTTATATTTCGACGGCCGTTTCGGTGATTCGTGATCTGAGCGGGCACCCCACCCGGTTTGTCGCGGTCAACCGCGATATTACAGCCCGCAAGCGGGTTGAGGAAGAAAGAACGCGGCTGTTTGCCGAGATCCGTCAGCAGAGCAAAAAGCTTCAGGCCCTTAATAGACGCTTGGCCGAGGTCCAAGAAGCAGAACGCAAGGGCTTGGCCCGCGAACTGCATGATCGGGTTGGGCAGAATCTGACCGCCTTGGACCTCAATCTCAACATTATTCAAAATCGGCTGGCCGAAAAAGGCGAAGCGGGAGATAGCCTGATTGAGGAACGCCTGAAGGAGTCGCTTTTGCTCATCGAGGAGACAGGCCGGCATATCCGCGATGTCATGGCCAATCTCCGTCCGCCGGTTCTGGATGATTACGGCTTACTGGCGGCGCTGCATTGGTACGGCCAGCGGTTTGGGGCCCGGGTAAAGTTCAAAGTGAGTGTTGAAGGCAAAGATCCCATTCCTCGCCTTCCTGGCCCGGTTGAAGACACGCTCTTCCGCCTGGCCCAGGAAGCCCTGACCAATATAGCCAAGCACGCCCGGGCCCAAAACGCCACCGTAACCCTTAGCACGGATGATAGCGCGGTGCGACTGGTCATTGCCGATGATGGTGTTGGTTTTGACTTGGCTCGCTGGTCTGATCCTGTCCGGCGTCAAAGTTGGGGTTTGCTGACTATGACTGAACTGGCCGAGACGATCGGTGGCCGGTGCCGCATCGAGTCCGCCCCTGGCCACGGCACGCGGATTATCGTTGAGGTCCCGCGTTAGGATTAGGGACAGTAATTCCGGCAGACTCGCGCTCTAAACAGGGTATGGTCGCTGAGCGCGTTGCCGTTATGGCCGATCATGATCAGGATGGAGTCACCCGGCTCAACGTTGGCCAGAGTCACCTGATCCGAAAAGCCGGTTTGGTCAGTACCGGTCAGAACCCGCTGAAAAATGGGCGTGCTGTTAGCGGTGTCCAGGGTATTGTAGTAGACGGCAATCACCACACCGTCTCCGCCGAGGTCTTTCTTGTTGGCAATCAACCGGATCTCAAGGGGCCCGGCGCTGGGGCTGGTCCAGTACCAGGCGACGGCCGCGCCATTACCGGGATGAGCGCTGTCCGGGCAGATCCGGATATAGTCTTCGGCGTACCAGCACAAGCCGTACTGCCGCTGCTCATACTTCATCGGCTGCCAATCCGCCGTGCCTGGCGGGGACCACGTATAGCGCCAGGGGCGGTTTTGCTCGCCGGAAAAGTCGGTACCGGTATCGGCCAGGATCTCCGGTGCCGGTTCCGCCGTAGGGGTGATCACCAGAGTTGCACTCGGCGTTGGCTCGATCACCGGCGGGGTCTCGGTTATCCCGCCGGCGCTATCGCTTGGTCCTGCCTCGGTTGCCAGGCTGGTCGGTGGGGCAGTTTCGATCACCACCGGCGTCTGCGGATTCGCGGCCTGCTCGGTACCCACAGTCTCGTCATCCCCGCGACTGAGCATCATCATAATCACGAGACCGGCCAGAAAAATAACCAACAAGGCCGCCAGCACCGCCCCCAACCCGATATACAACAGCGGCCGCGGCGTCGTCCGAACGGCGGGTTTCGTCGCCGTCCGCACTGGCGGATCAGCAGAGGCGACCGTTGGTTCCTCTCCTTCAAATAGTGCCGCTTCCAACGCCTCCATCAGGGCGCGGCCGGTTGGATAGCGGTCCTCCGGCTTTTTGCTGAGCGCTTTGAGTAACACCGCCTCGGTCGCCCGGTTGAGACTGGGATTGAACTGCCTTGGTTGCGGCACGGTCGCTTTCACATGTTGCACCGCCACCGCCATCGCCGATGAGTCGGTAAACGGCACCCGCCCGGTCAGCATCTGGTAAAGGATGATGCCCAAGGCATAGAGATCGGATTGAGGGACAGCGGCGGCAGAACTATGCGCCTGCTCCGGCGCCAGATAGTGAGGACTGCCCACCGCTTCGCCCCGGGTGCCGTTTTCGACCTCCAAAGCCAGGCCAAAGTCGGTCAACACCACCCGCCACTCCGGATCGATTAAGATATTCGACGGTTTGACATCGCGGTGGACAACCTTCCTGCTGTGGGCGTAGTCCAACGCCGCCGCCACCGAGCGCCCAATATGCAGGACTTCATCGTACGGCAGCCGCTCGTCGTTGACCTTGGCCTGGGCCAGCAGCTTCTCCAGATCGCTGTCGATATACTCCATTGCATAGTAGTACAGTCCGTCTTCGACGTCGGCGTAGTAGATCTGAATAATATTCTCGTGATGCCAGTTGGCAATGGTCTGGGCCTCCCGGACAAAGCGCTGGGCGTACGTCGGGTTATCGCGGTAGCGAGTATCGATCACCTTGATGGCCACCGCCCGGTTTAGCTTGATATCCTGGCCGTAGTAGACTTGGGCCATTCCCCCCCGCCCCAGCGGCCGCTCGATGCGGAAGTTGGCCAGACGGCGGCCAATTAGCGGGTCGTCGCTCATAACACTCCTTTCCTGCTACGCTTCAAACAACTGGTTAATCGTCATCATCACCGCCATCGTCATCGTCATCATCGCCCCCGCCGCCGCGGCCGCCCCCGCCGCCACCTGAAAAAGGTGGGTTGTGAGGAGGCTTGATGATCGTCTCAATATTAACAATCGTAATATTAATGGCGATGAAGGAGCCGTTGGGCTGCAAAATCCCGATAATCTGAACTCCGGAGTCGGGCGGCAGCGCTGGCGGCAAGGCTGTGCATTCGTTAATTAATACCGTTTTGCCGTCAACAAGCAAAGTTTGGGCTCCAAATTGATAGGCCAACCCGGTCAAGGTCACCCATTGCCCGCCTTGTTTAACCACGGTCAGGGTTTGGCTTTGAGACGGTTCCACACTCTGTTCAACCGCCAGCTTGACTTGAATCTGGGTGCCGTCCGGTTGCGTCCACCAAGATTGGTTAACCTCGATTTGAACGTCGAGAGCCAAGACCTGCTCAAGGGCGATGGAGTTGAGACTGGCCGTGGTGTCCTGGACCACTAGCCCTGGCCCGCTTAAATTGACCCGGTTAACAAACTGAGCGCCCTGAATGACCTGCCACCTCAGGGTTGCCTTGGTCACGATGGCCGGACCGCGGTTGATCAGTACGCTTTGAGTCACATATGCTCCCCGGCAGAGGTTAGAGACGTTAACGAGGACCTGTTCAAAGATCAACGCCGGCGCCCCTGGCGGCAGCGTGGCAGGTGGCCCGGGTGTGACTGAGGCGATAACCGGTGTTCCGGTCTGGACCGGCGCGGTTGGAGAGGAAGGCACGGTCAGGGTCCCGGTTATGACCGGCTGGGACGTGATCGGAGCTGGGGCTACAGTCACGCTTCGAAAGAAAAACAGACTGGCAGTGATCAGACCGATAAAGCCAGTCCCACTAACCAGAACCACAACAACAAGGATACTGATAAACCATGTTTTCGAGAGACCTAAAATCGTCATAGTTGATCCTCCAGGGGCTTCACCAAACCAGGTGGTAATTTGCTGCTCAAAGGCCATTTGAGTAGCTGGGTTGACTCTAAATTCAGTTTTGGTCGCGGGCTTCACCAGTGCCAGTAGCTCAGCTAAGTCGGCGGCCTCCGGCGGTAGCTCCGCCCTTTGGCCTTGAAGCAGGCGATCGACTTGATCGGAAAAGAGATCGGCCAACTGCTGCTCAGTCATGCGGCCACCTCCTTTTCGACGTGCTCCCGCAGGCGACGCACAGCGCGCAGCAAAACGACACTGACCGTTTTCTCCTTCATCTCCATAATCTCGCCGATCTCTTTGTTGCTCAACTTGCTGGCAAATTTCAAGCTAATAATCTCCTGGTCGCGTTCGCCGAGCTGCGCTAGCCCGCGCAGCAGTTGGACGAGCTGCTCTTGGTGGACGATCTGCGTCTCCGGCGAAGCCATCGGCGCCGCCAAATCGAGCGGAATCTCGGCTCCAGTTTCCCAGGCCGAGCGGCGTTGGTGCTGGCGGAAATGGTTGGTCAGCTCGTTCTGCGCTATTCGAAACAGCCAGGCTGCGAAAGTGCCTCTCGCCGGGTCGAACTGACTGCGGCGGCTATAGGCCCGCTCAAAGACGGTGCCGATAATGTCTTCTACCTCCTCCAGCGAACCAAGGCGGTAGCGCAGGTAGTTATAAAGGCAAAGGTAATACTCGCGGAAGAGGGGGGCCAAATCCAATCCCGGCGCAGAGTCTTGAGTGGCGACTGTTTTCTTACGCGCAACAGTTTGCAAGATGTGTCTGCCTCATCAGTAAAAGGTTTGCCTTGGTAACTTCAGGCATTTCAGATGCGTCTACTATTAATTACGCCAAAATTGGGATTCTACTACACGGATGAGGCATGAATGTAAAAATTATGGGGAACGAAATCGATGCCAACTTCCGGGATAGCGAAAATCTGGCAGCGACTCGTCTGATAGGGCAGGGTGGTGGTATTATTGGACGGTAATAGACTCACCGCCTCGTGGTCCAGTCGAATAATCCCTGATGAAACGACATCGAGAGACATCAAGAATGAAAATTAACCTGGTGTAGGGGCGTAAAATTTTACGCCCCTACGCATCCGCCGCCGGAGGCAACGGGTAGATCTTATACGAGGAGTGTGACCAATGAAAGTTTTTCTGACCGGGGGGACCGGCTTCATCGGCCAACCGCTGACTAAGGTCTTGCTGGCTCGGGGCTGCCAAGTGGTGGCCCTAGTCCTCAACCCCGACAGCTCACAAGCCCGGAGTTTGATCAAGATGGGAGCGCGGTGCATAGCGGGTGACATCACGGAACGCGACTCGATGCGCGTGGCTATGGCTGGAAGCGACCTGGTCATTCACAACGCCGGTTTTTATGAATACGGCCTGAATGAGCCGAGGCGTAAACTGATGCATGCCATCAACGTGACCGGCACGGATAATGTTTTGAGTTTGGCCCTGGAACTGGGTATCCCCCGTTCGGTGTATACTTCTACAACCTTGTCCTATGGAGCTACAGGTCGCGAGGTCTGTGACGAAACCTATCAACGGCAAAAGCCCTATAACAGCTATTATGAGCAGACTAAAACTGAAGCCCATAAAATTGCCCAGAGATATCAGCACCAGGGCTTACCCTTGATTATTGTCTGTCCCAACGGGGTTGTGGGCCCCAATGACCATTCCCCGTTTGGTTACTATCTGCGCTTCTATCTCAACCGGCTAATGCCGCCCTTCGCCTGGGCGCCGGACATAATTATGTCTCTTGTCCACGTCAATGATGTAGGTCAGGGGATTGCCCTGGCAGCCGAAAAAGGTCGGATTGGTGAGACGTACATTTTGGCCGGTCAGCCACTTCGCCAGCGCGAGATGATCCAATTTTGGATGACCAGACCGGGTGGGTTTAAGGTGAGGTTCTATATTCCCGGCTGGCTCGCTAAACTGATGTTTGCGCCCCTGGAGCCGTTGCAGCGCGCGGTTGGTCTTCCCGCTGTCGTTTCTCGCGAAACCGTATCAGCCAGTGTATTTTTGAACTACTCCAGCCAAAAGGCTCAACGCGAACTCGGCTGGACCTATCGACCTGCTCGAGAAATGTGGCTTGGCATCATCGACGAGGAGCTTGAATTATTGGCCAATCGAAAAAAGCGTGATTTGATTTCCCGGTTGAAGCCCGTGGAGCCAAACAGTTCGTTTTGATGAGGCGTGACTTTTTAATAAATCGCGCTGGTGTTGGTTGAGCCTGTCGAAACCAACGGCCTTCGACAAGCTCAGGCCACGATTAGACAGTTGAGGCCGCTGCCCAGAGGCGTCAACAAGGGTAAAATAACACCCCTAGCCGCCTCGGTCACGACCCGTACTGCCCGGCCAGAGTCCGGGCCAGGGTGTAAGCCTGTACCAGGCGAGCCGGTGGAATATCGGGTTGGACAAAGTGGCCAGTGTTAAAGATAAAACCGCCCCCCGGGGCATAGACGGCGAAGCGTTCGGCAATGTATCGGTCGAGCGCTTCGCCCTCGTATTTATAAAGCCCATCCACCACATCCAGCGAGCCGTAAATTACCAACTTATCGCCGTAATCCTGCTTGATAGTCCGGGGATCCATCCCGGCGCTCTCTTGGACCGGGTGCAAGGCATGGTAGCCCAGCTCGATGATGTCGTCCATAATGTTAAGAATGTAGCCGTCGCTGTGGAGGTTGACGTACAGGCCCCGGGCTCGGGCGTGGGCCACGACCCGGGCGGTGTAAGGCTTGATCATCCGCCGCCACATTCGGGGCGAGAAGAGCATCGTTTGGTTGCTACCCCAATCGTCTGACAGCGTGACAATGTCTACCCCCGCCGCGGCCAGGCTATCGACCAGGCCGCACAGCCAATCGGCGTAGCGGTCAAACCAGGCCATCATCAAATCCGGCTCTAGCCCCAAATTGGCCCAACACTCTTCAATGCCGAGAAAGGTGCTGGTCCCCTCGACGATGCCCCAGGTGTGGGCGATGATAGCTCGCCGGTCACCCTGCTGCTCAACCGCCTCGCTCACACTGACCCCGGCAAAGTCGGGATTCCAATCCTTAAAGGCGATCCACTTTGCCTCGCCCGGATCATCCAGCCGAAGCGTGGCCAGCTCGCTGACCTCAAATCTGCGTCCAAACTGGTTGGGGTAAGGCACAAAACCGACAAAGATATCGATCCCGAATTCGTCCAAGAACTGCTCACGCGAGCCGTACTCGGCCGCCAATTTTTCGACAAACTGCTTTTGGTACAGCCAGCAGTCCAGCGGGGTGCGGTCGGTGGGCTGGTGGTTAAGGGTGGCGATGACGCGTTCTTTACCGTTCATTCACGCTTCCTTTAGATTTAACAGGCCGTCCCAAACATCCAGGTCGAGCGAGGCCACGTAGGCACTGTGGAACGATTCCATATAGATTTGGTCCCAAACCGGCACAATTGGGCGGATCTCGGGCGGCAGCTTTTTGAGAATTTCGGCGTAAGCGTGCTCCATCAAGCGATAGCCGGACGTGGGCGAGACAGCGAACTTGGGGTGGGGCTCGATAATCCCATCGGCGACCATCGTTTCATCCAGGATGTCGGCCATTTGGTGCAGTAGCTCCAGTTTGCGCTCCCACGGCGTCGAGAGCTTGACTGCCTCATTGACCGGCGGCAGCAGAGGCTCGGCCAGGCGCGGCAGCCGGGCGAAGTAGGCCATGGTCCACTTGTCGTACGGAAAGTACTGTTTGTCCAGCAGAAAGGCCAACTGCACTCCCAGCCGCAAGGCCCGGGTGAAAGTGACGTTGGCGTAATACTCATTTTGGCGCAGCAAGGCCCGTTTGAGGGCGTAGGTGCCCATCCCGGAGAAGTAGCGGCACCAGTGAGCGATCCGGCGCAAGCGAACCGGCTCGGGGTAGTAGCCGGCAAAGACGGCTCGAATTTCCGAGAACTTGCCGCTCGGATCGTGCCAGATTTCGCCGTTGACCAGGTGGATGATGTCCTCTTCGGGGATGCGGAGCCACTCTTCGTACGTCTGCGGCGGGTGGTCCAGGCCGATAGTGCGCCGCAGGAAGGCCGGCAAGCTGTCCGGGGCCAGACCGGCTCCGGCGACGTGACCTTCGCGTAGAGAGTGACCGTGAAACGTGGCCGGCAAATTGGTGCCGACCCGCTCGATCAGCTCTTGCCGATGACGCTGAAAGAGCTCGTCCGGCAGCAGGGCATCGATCCGCAGCCCCCAGTGATGGTCTCGGGAATACTCATCATCCAGCCGGAGCGCTTCCGAGCCGTAGCCGAAAATCCCAAAGGCGGTTTGGGCCAGGACCTCCGGGAAATGTTCGGCCAAAATAGGCTTGACGATCTGCTCGAAAAACTCGCGGCTGACCTCAATAATCGATTCGGTCATTGAATCATCCTCTTTGTGACGATGTTGAAAATGTTGAGATGTTGTTGCCTGGTGGTGCGCTGACGATACCATAAGCCCGGCGAGTTGTCAACGATGATGAGTTACCCGGTGGTTCTCAAAACAAAAATCCCTCGCGCTGATTGGCGTGAGGGATTTTTGTTCTTTAAGAGTAAGTTGGCTAAAGGCTTTGAACGGTGATACTATTGTGGGCGGCGAACTCTGCTGGAGTTCTCAGAACACGACCCGGTTTTATTTTTTCTGCGTTTGGCCTTGCCACTGACTTAGCAATACTATACCAGCTCTTACTTGGAAATCCATAAAGGTTTCGTAGGAGTTTCATGAAAAATCTGCCGGTATTTCAATAAAATTCGATGAAGGAGAGAACAATGGCTATCATTGAATTCGATAACATCAGGCCGGACATCGACCAAGCCGCTTTCATCGCGCCGAATGCGACCGTGATTGGCCGGGTGCGGCTGGAGGAGGGCTCGAACGTCTGGTTCGGGGCGGTGCTGCGCGGCGATGTCAACGAAATTGTTATCGGGCCGCGCGTCAGCGTTCAGGACAATGCGGTCATTCACGTCAACCGCCGCCACCCGACCATCGTTGAAGCCGACGTGGTGGTTGGGCACGGCGCCATTATGGAAGGCTGCCGCATCGAGCCCGGGGCGCTGATCGGCATGAACGCGACCGTGCTGGACGGCGCGGTTGTCGGGGCCGGCGCGGTCATTGCCGCCGGGAGCGTGGTCCGCGAGAATCAAGTCATCCCGCCCGGGATGCTGGCGGCGGGTGTGCCGGCTAAGGTCAAGGGTCCGGTTTCGGAGACGGCGCAAGCTCACGCCCTGCAAGCCGCGGCCAGTTACCAGCGCATGTCAGAAAAGTATCGCGCCTTGGGACTGGAAGAGGAGACCTCATAGGTTTTTGGAACCGATGAGCTCTGTCTTCCGATTGGCGCTTTGCCGCCGCTGGATTACAATAAGCGTTAACTTTCCCCTAGGAGTATCAGGAGCAGACAATGTCAGAGACGACTTTTGAAAATATCCTCGTGCGTCAGGCTGGGCGTGTGGGGATTGTTCAGATCAACCGGCCTAAGGCGCTTAACGCGCTTAACACGCCGACCATGCTCGAGATTGTGGCGGCCTTGCAGCAACTTGACGCCGATCCGGGCGTCGGCTGCATGGTGCTGACCGGCAGCGAAAAAGCCTTTGCCGCCGGCGCCGATATCAAGCAGATGGCCGAGAGTACGGTCGCCGATCAGTTGAATATGGTATTTTTGGATCTGTGGGACCGCTTGCAGCAGATCACCAAACCGGTAATTGCCGCCGTTAGCGGCTGGTGTTTGGGCGGCGGCAGCGAACTGGCCATGGCCTGCGATATGATCGTCGCGGCGGAGTCGGCTCGTTTTGGCCAGCCGGAGATCAACCTGGGCATCATCCCCGGCGCGGGCGGCACCCAACGGCTCACTCGGGCAGTTGGCAAGACGGTTGCTATGGAAATGGTGCTCAACGACCGCCGCCTGACCGCGGCTGAGGCCCTGCAATATGGCTTGGTCAATCGGGTGGTCCCAACCGAGCGCTATCTTGAAGAGGCCATCCAACTGGCAACCGAGATCGCCGAGCGGGCGCCGGTGGCGGTCCGGCTGGGTAAGGAGGCGGTCAACAAAGCCTTTGAAACCACCCTGACCGAGGGAGTTTATCTGGAGCGCCGGCTCTTCACCATGCTGTTTGGCACCGAAGATCAAAAAGAAGGGATGGCGGCCTTCATCGAAAAGCGGCCGGCCAAGTGGCAGGCCAAGTAGGTAACGGTTTAGTCGGGAATGAAAGAGATTGATTGAGCTGAAAAACTACCTCGCCGGACAGTGGCAGGCTGGCCTGGGCGAAGGCCATATCATCAAACACGCTGTTTCCGGTCAGCCGGTCGCCCGTTGCAGCACCGAGGGAGTGGATTTCAAAGCCGCGCTCGAGTGGGGCCGGAGCCAGGGCGGAGCCAGCTTGCGAGCGTTGACTTTTCGCCAGCGGGGCGAGTTGTTGGGGCAAATGGTGAGCGTCCTCCGCCAACACCTGCCGGAGTTCTACGATATCGCCGCCACGTACGGAGCCACCAAAACCGATGCGCGCGGCGATATCGAAGGTGGGATCGGTACGCTCAACGTCTATGCCGAGTTAGGCCGCCGGGAGCTACCTGACCGTCACTACTTGACCGATGGCGAGCTTGTTGGACTTTCCCCGGATGGTGGCTTCGGTGGGCAACATCTGTACGTGTCCCGGTGTGGCCTTCTCGTGCAGATCAACGCTTACAACTACCCCGCCTGGGGCATGCTGGAAAAGCTGGGACCCTCGCTGCTAGCCGGCCTGCCCTCGCTGGTCAAGCCGGCCCCGCAGTCGGCCTGGCTGACGGTGCGCATGGTCGAAGTTTTGCTCGAAGCAGGCGTGGTCCCCGAGGGTGGGTTGCAGGTAGCTGCCGGCGGACCGGGTGATTTGCTCGATCACGTTACTGGCCAGGATGTCATCGCCTTTACCGGCTCGGCGGAGACCAGCTATCTCATCAAGAGCCACCCGAATGTAGTCCGGTCCGGGGTACGCCTTAACATCGAGACTGACTCGCTTAATGCGGCGATTTTGGGCCAGGACGTCGAGCCGCACAGCCCGCTGTTCAACAGCTACATCAATGAAGTTTTCAAAGAGATGACCTACAAGGCGGGCCAGAAGTGTACTGCCATCCGGCGCATTATCGTGCCGGAGGAGTTGGCGGAGCCGGTAGCCGTCACCTTGCGTGACCGGCTCAAAGCGGTCTCGATCGGTGATCCGGCTAAGGTGGACGTAACCATGGGGGCGCTGGTCGATCACCAGGCCGTTGAACAGGTCCGGCAAAAGATTGGGCAGCTCGCCCAGGAAGCTGATATTATCCACGGCGCACCGAAGCGAATCGGCTTTGTCGGGGGCAATAGCCGGGATGGGGCCTTTATGGAACCGATTCTGCTGTTTGTCCACGACTCCGAGAAAACCCGGCTAGTCCATGAAATTGAGCCGTTTGGGCCGGTAGCGACTGTGGTGCCGTACCAGAATTTAGAGCAGGCCATCGCCTTAGCGGTTCAGGGTAACGGCAGCCTGGTGACTTCTATCTTCACCGGCGATCTCGAGACGGCGACCCGGCTCACCCTGGCTTTGGCCCCGTACAACGGACGGCTGATGGTCATCACCGATGAAGCCGCGGCCAGCCAATCGACCGGGCATGGCATTGCTATGCCGTTACTGATTCACGGCGGGCCTGGCCGGGCCGGCGGCGGCGAAGAGTTGGGCGGCCTACGCAGTGTTTATCACTATTTACAACGAGTGGCGATTCAGGGCTCGCCGGCAGGTTTTCTGCAGCAGTTTAGCACGGGTAGCTTTGATTAAAAATCTAGGAGAGAATTCCCGATGACTTCATTTACGGCCATGACCTGGAATGTAGAGAATCTCTTCAGCCCGGCACCGGGGGCAGCTCAATTAGAGCGCCAGCGTTTTGACCTGAAGCTGGCGCTGCTCGCTTCGGTGATCACCCAACTCGGCCCCGACATTGTGGCCCTCCAGGAAGTCGGCGGTGAAGAGCCGTTGCAGGCCCTCCAGCAGGCCCTCGGCGGGAGCTATCCGCACCGGGCTGTCTCAGCCTTCCCGGACCGGCGGGGGATTCGAGTCGCGTTCCTTTCCAAATACTATTTCAGTCAGCGGGTCGATCTGGTCGATTTTCCGGCCGGGCCGGCCCTGGATATTCATGACTTGAACGCCACAGGGGATACGCCGCCGGTGACGCGATTGGGCCGGGGAGCATTGTACGTTCGGATTAATAAGGACAATCTGACCGTCGATTTGATCACCGCTCATCTCAAATCTAAACTTCTCAGCTTTCCCCGGCCAGGTGGCAGCAGCTTCAGCCCCCGCGACGAGACGGAGCGGGCTCAGGTGGCCGGCATTGCCCTGATGCGGCGTATGGCCGAAGCTGTAACCTTGCGCCTGCGGATCAATGCCTTGTTGGCAGGCAACAATCGGAATCCGCTGCTGCTGTTGGGCGATTTCAATGATGTGCCCGAGGCGCAAACCTCGCTGATTTTTAACGGTCCGTCCGGTAGCGAAATTGGCACGTTGGGGTTTCACCGGCCGGACAAAGGCGACGATGTCCGTCTCTTCAATCTTGCGCCCGCCATTGTCGCGGAGCGGCGCTACTCTCGGGTGCATCAGGGGCGCGGAGAGCTACTGGATCAGATTTTCGCCTCCGAGGAGTTTTTCCCAATCGGGCTTGATAACCGCCGTCGACTGCCTTTGGTCGACAGCTACGTCGATTTCAACAGTCAACTTCCCTCTGTCGGCGATAATCCTAGTGAACGGATCGGGGAGATCGCTCCGGACCATGCTCCGGTCAGCGCGACCTTTGATCTTTAATGGGTAAAGCGGCCTCCGGTCGTCAGGGAAGCGTTAGCTTAGCGGATGAGAGGCACCAAAATCAAGTACGGTACAGTAGGAGCAGGAGCATTATACTTGACTTCATCAAGATAATAATCTTCTCCTCCTTTTGAAAAAGCCGGGTCGTGACAGCCCGGCTTTTTCGATTCTCATGCAGCGAGATTGCCGCCCAAGAGATGGGCCCTGCTTTACAAAATGATTACAGAACGAACCCTTGCTCGGCTAGCCAACGGGCGCCATCGAGTAGGTTAGCCTGACTGTTGACCTCCAACACCAGGCGGGGCTGGTGGTCGAGGGCAGCCAGTGCTTCAAACAGGGCATACCAGTTGATTCTACCCTGTCCGGGTAACCAGTGGCGGTCGGATAGGCCATCAGTGTCTTGAAGGTGCAGATGTTCTAGCAGGGCGCCACCATCACGCACCCACTGATCCGGCGAGGGACCACCGTTGCAGTGCGCGCAGAAAGCGTGGCCGGTGTCGAGGCTCAGCCGGACGTAGTCGGACTCGAATGAGCGGACAAGTTGCAGCAGCGGACCGGTATTGCGGTCCAAAATCGTTTCGATCACCAGAGTACAGTCTATCTCAACAGCCAAGGGTAGGACAGTCTCGAGGGTCTGATGCGCATAGCCTATCTGCTCTTCGCTGCGAGGCGAATTAGGGGCGTGCGGCCCAAATGAGTCACCTAGAAAAATAAACGGGCTGTGGATGACCATATGGCTGGCCCCGATGGCGGCTCCAAAGTCCAGGGCCTGACGATAGCGTTCGGCGACTAAAGCTTGAACACGGCGATCGCGCGCGTTTAGAACCAGGCCCTCATACGGACCGTGAATGCCCAACCGGCCGGTGTAGCCATCGAGGATGTCACGGATTTCTGCCGCTTGGGCCTGCCAACCGATATCGAGAAACTCGGCGTTGGCCGGGTTTTGGATTTCCAGATCCCGTTGTCCTTCAATTAACCATGCTTGATATTCAACCAGCCGCTCAGCTTTCATAGCGGCGCCGATCATCGGTTTTTCATTCTTCATCTTCTTCCTCTTTCACCCTGCCCTTAGGACAAATTGTTAAATCTTGCCTGAGTGTGGCATAAGGCATTTAAGAGGGTATTATCCTGGTTTTAAATTTCTGTAAAATGTTTACGCGGCGAAATCACTATTCGGTAAAGGGTGGGTTAAGGTCAAACTAACCCATGTTAATTAAACTTTACTTCGTGATTTGGAGATAGAACCGGCGCCATATATTGAGGCCAGGCAGCAATAGGATCGCTACATTTAGTCTTTGCTTAACCTCAATGGAGTCAGGGGGGGTGAAAAACACCAACTGTCGTGCCGGTGCAAAAATTTGGCCGAAACAAGTTTTGAGGGCAAACTGAGCCAGTATCCTCTGCGAGATCATTGTTATGTTCCTACAACTGCTAACAAAAATTCGCCGGATCGAACCGTGGCACCGGACCTTGTACGTCATGTTTGTGGTCCAGTTATCGGCGGCTATCGGCTTTTCGACGATATTTCCTTTTCTGCCGCTGTATGTCCAATCGCTCGATAGTTCCTTGGGCTTGAGCGTCGAGTTTCTAGCCGGTCTTGTTTTTTCGGCTCAAGCGGCGACCATGATGATTGCCTCACCTGTCTGGGGTGCCTTTGCCGACCGGCATGGTCGTAAGTTGATGGTCCAGCGAGCTACCTTTGGGGGGGCGGTGCTGGTCGCGCTTATGGGCTTTGTCACTTCCGCCGAGCAGTTGATTATCCTACGGGCCATTCAAGGCGTTGTCACCGGTGTGGTGTCAGCCGTTAACGCGTTGGTGGCGGCCTCGGCACCGCGTGAGCGCACCGGCTATGCGATGGGGGTCATCCAGGTAGGCTTAGGCAGCGGGGTAGCGCTTGGTCCGCTGATCGGGGGCGTTTTGGCCGATGCCTTTGGCTATCGAATGGCCTTTGTTATTACCGGTTTGCTGCTTCTTGTAGCCGGGTTGTTAGTTTCAGTTGGGGTTGAAGAAAAACTCTCGGCCGATATCCGCCAGGAGCATCGCCAGCGTAGTTTTGTGGCCGATTGGCGCAATATCCTGACCACGACCGGCGTACCACAGACCTACGGCCTGACCTTTATCTCGACTTTGTGCCGGGTGATGCTAATCCCAATTGCTCCACTGTTTATCTTGTCCCTATTGCCGGAGTCGGCCAGCGTCAACACCTTTACCGGGCTGGTCATCGGTGTTTCAGCGGGAGCAGGAACCGTGGCCGCTATCTTTTTGGGGCGATTAGGCGATAGAGTAGGGCACCAAAAAATTTTAACTTTGAGTGCCCTGGCGGCCGGACTGTTGTTTCTACCGCAGACGCTGGTCACTTCGGCCTGGCAGTTGCTCTTGCTGCAAAGCTTAAGCGGGGCAGCCGCCGGCGGCATGCTGCCAACCTTGGGTGCGCTTCTGGCTCGCTATACCCGGCCGGGAGATGAAGGGAGTGCCTACGGCATTGAGAATTCGCTACGGGCCGCCTCCCGGGCGGTTGCGCCTTTGATTGGAGCCGCAATCGCAACCTGGTTTAGCCTGCGGTTGACCTTTGCCGCTACCGGAATCTTGTTTTTGGTTGTCGCTGGGTTAGCATTGTGGATCTTACCCAAGTCTCACAGCGTCGGGGAGGTTATAACAAACATCGATACGTCTGGGTAAGAGAAGCGAGGTGTAACAGTTTAAAAAAGAAAGTGGCCAATCGGTGAAATTGACCACTTTCTTAAATCAAAGGAGAGAAGAAAAAATGACACAGAGCGTTGAAGCGCTTGTAAACTTATGTTTAGGCCAAAGGCCTATAAACGGAACTCTTCTGCTGCTGACCGCAGAAGAGTTCACGGTTGTAACATGGGCATGAGGTCTCTTCGTTGAAACGCTTTGTGGGGGGCGGACTCGTTATCTTGAGCCCTATAACACGCCCCAACTTCTTTGTTAATGTTTGGCCTCGCCAGTTACTATCTTACTGAGAATATAGCATAAACCCATGCTGAATACACCAGCCAGACTGCCAGTTTTCTACCTGGTTGGGTGGCTAGTATTTGTGAATAATGGCACAACTACAAGGGAAGAGCTGGGGATTGCCGCCAAAATGAAAAAGGCCGGTCTGCCACCGCCCGGCCTTTTTGGGGAGAGTAGAGAGGGTGCTACACGGAGCTGATTTGAGCACCGTGTAGCACAAATGCTGTGTCTACGTACTTATACGTCTCTTAATAGTAAACCTTCATTTTTTGAAGGGCATCATCTAAAAAGTTTTTCACCACATTGACCGGTACCGCCAGACCGACCTGCGGACCGGTAATCATAGTGTTAACCCCGACCAGCCGGCCCTGCGTATCGATCATCGGTCCTCCCGAGTGACCGGGCCGCAAGACCAGCCCGGCCTGAACGTATTCATTTGAACGGTCGCCCATCTCCAGCGGGCGTCCGACACTGATAACGGGGCCGGCACTCACCGCTCCGGTTACGCCCCAAGGATGACCCAAGGCTAAAACCAGTTCACCGGCTGATAGCGTTTGGGAGTCGCCCAGGGCGAGGGCCGGCAGATTTTTGGCCCCAACCGAGAGCAGGGCCAGGTCAAGTTCTCCATCGATGGCCAGCACCTGGGCTGGTAAAGTTTGCTTGTCGGGTAAGATAACGTCAATCCGGTCACCCACTATGACGTGGGCGTTCGTAAGAATGAGACCATCCGGCCGAACAATAACGCCCGCCCCTGCCCCTCGCCGCCCGTTGCCGACCTGAACCAAACTCTGCTGCGCCAGGGCCACGACGGCCGACAGTTCCCCATTGAGTTGCTGAATCAAACTCGACATCGGGCCTCTTTAGCGTCCGCGCCGGTGCCGCCGCCAGGGGCCGTGGGCGTGAGAATGGCTGGCCTCGTCACCCTCACCAGCGGTGGAGCCACCACTCCGTTCCCCAACGATCACGGCGATATCCTGTACCTGACCGCTCCGGATAATCTTGATGGCCACCGCCTGACCGACACGCTCACCGCTCAGGGCAGCCAGCAAGTCGTCATACTGGCGGACGACCGACTCGGCTACGGCCACAATGGTATCGCCGAGGAGTAAACCACCTTTGTCTGCCGGGCTATCTGGCTCGACGCTGGCTACCAGTAGGCCGGTCTCTTGCCCAAGCTGCTCCGCGAGAGTGGCAGGCAGCCGGACGAGCTGGGTGCTAACCCCCAGGTAGCCCCGTTTGATTTGGCCATGCGCTAACAGCATCTCGACCACTTTGGCCAGCGTCGTGTTGGGTAAGGTCAGGCTGACTCCTCGTACCAAAGCCGAGGTGTTGATCCCGATCACTTGTCCGGCCGCGCTGGCCAGGGGACCGCCCGAGAAGCCAGGGTACATCACCACATCGGTTTGGAGATAGTAATCTACCTGACTGCCGCCGGGCGAGCGCCAGTTCTGGCTGAGAGCACTAACAATACCTAACGTGGCCTGCACACTCTGACCGGGCCGGCCCAACGCCAGCACCAGGTGGCCCACTTGCAACTGCCCGGCATCGAGGGCGGCCCAACTGGCCGGGGTTAAGCCGCTCGCTTCAGCGCGGAGGACGGCCAAGTCGGTGGTGGGATCGCGGCCCACCAGTCTGGCGGCTACGGTGCTCCCATCGGGCAGACCCACGCTGATGTCGTTCTCTCGCTCCACGACGTGGTGAGAGGTCACAATGACGCCGTCTGCCGACCAAACAACACCGGTGGCGGGTAAGCGTCGCCGGGCATCGACCCGGACGGTGCTTGCCTCAACCGCCTTGACGGTGCCGGCCAGATCGCTTGAAAGATTTTGTAAGACGTTACTCACTTCTATGTCTCCTTGCTCCACTAGTGCTCATGGCTGCGTGTATCCGGGGAGGATTATTACCATCAGCACGCTCCTGAATTTGAGTTCATTGTATCAGGGCCGGGCCGGGAAAGCATCAGCGGTTTGGGGAGGCGGTGACCTGGAAAAATGGTTAGGCCGGACCTACCGGCTAGAGGAGGATAAGGCTCAACTGGGTGGCTCGAACCACAGCGGCAGTCCGGCTCTGGACTCCAAGTTTACCCATAATCGCGTTGACATGGAATTTAACCGTGTGTTCGCTGATCTCCAGGCGACGAGCAATGGACTTGTTGGGTAAACCTTCGGCCAGGTGTTGCAACACTTCCAATTCGCGGGGGGTCAGGGGTTCAACCGGTAGGGAAGGAGTAATCTGGGGGTCAGGGAGAAACTCGGGCAAAAGGGCCGGATCGATTGTGACCAAGCCCTGCACCGCGGCTAAGACGGCGAGCTTTAACTGTTGCGGCGTCGCACCGCGAGGCAACAAGCCGCGGGGCTCGAGCGCCAAGAGATCAGCCAGATCAACTTCAGCGGGCAACAAGAGGATCAGAGGCAGCCCTGTCTCAGCTACATCCCCCAGACGGGCGATGGCAGCGGCGGGATCCCAGCCCAAATCACACAAGATCGCCTCAGGCTGAAAAATCTCCAAGTCGGACTCCAGATCGCTGTCGCTGCTGGTTTGACCGACGACGGTGAGATCGGTTTGTTGAGCAAAAAGGGCCGCCAGCCCCGCCCGAGCCAGCGGGTCATCGGCGACAATGAGCAGCCGCAGTTGGTTTTCGTCCATTGTTACGCTGGGATAACCGGTGAACGGACAATGGCATCAACCATCTGGGCGATGCGGGCCATCTCTTTAACCTGGTGGACGCGAATAATGTCCGCCCCCCGGTCGATCCCGAGGGCAATGGCCGCACCCGTCCCCTCCAGTCGCTCTTCGGGCGGGAGGTCGAGGGTTTTGCCGATGAAGGACTTGTTAGATGGACCGAGGAGGATAGGGTAGCCCAATGCTTTAAAGAAATCGAGCCGGTTGATGAGGGTTAAATTCTGCTGCACGGTTTTTCCAAAACCGATCCCGGGATCGATGATGATGTGCTCGTCCGGGATGCCGGCGGCCTTAGCCAGATCAATACTGTACTGCAATTCGGTCAAAACATCGCCGAGTAAGTCGTTGTAATGGGTGCCGACATAGTAGCCGCCTAAGAGGGCTTCCTGCACGACGTGCTTGGGGGTACTACGATTGTGCATGACGATCACCGGCACCCCTCGCCGAGCGCACAGCGCGCCTAAATCCGGATCGAGGCGCAGGCCCCAGACATCGTTAACCAGACAAGCTCCGGCGTCGAGGGCAGCCTCGGCGACGCTGGCTTTGTAGGTATCAATCGAAATCGGCAGATCGACCACCTGGCGCAGGGCTTCAATGATCGGAACAACCCGCTGCCGCTCCTGGTCGGCATCGACCGGGGTAGCGCCGGGCCGGGTGCTCTCACCGCCAACGTCTAGGATGTGAGCCCCTTCGGCGGCAAAGCGCTGGCCTTGGGCTACGGCGCGTTCTAACCAGACTTCATCCCGGAAGATCCCGTCGCCGGAAAAGCTATCGGGCGTGGCATTGATAATGCCCATGACGTAAGTCTGACGACCCCAGTCTAGCGTGGTTGAGCCTAAAGTTAAGCTTTTCATTATTATTGAACGGAGATAGGTAAAAACACTTGGAAGGCAAGTTGGTACGATACCATACTCTCCAAGTAGCGATTTTCCGAGCCATCCCAGCCGCCGGCTGCGTAGATAGTGTTGTCCACAGTGGTCAGGCCCATGTTGCGCCACACGCTGGTGTAGGGAGTCTCAAAGGTAGTCCAAGCATCTGTCTGGGGGTCATACTTTTCGCTGCTTTTGAGAGCGTGGTGCCACCCCCCCCCGATGGCGTAGAGATAGCGATCATTGCTGACCAATCCCAGACCGCCTCGAGCTTCGTTAAGAGAGGCTTTAACTTGCCACTCGGCCGTGTCAGGATTAAAAGCGTAAGTGGTGCCATACTCTTGCTGTCCATCGTACCCCCCGACCAGATAAATCCAGCCATTGAGGACGGCCACACCCATATTGCCGGCAGCCTGCGGCAGTGCGGTTCCGACTAGATCCCAGCGGTCGCCGGCCGCGTCATAGACAAATACGGTATCTTCAAAATCCTCACCGTTCCAGCCGCCAAAGAGATAAATCTTGTTGGCCACGGCCGCCAGTCCGTAAGAGCAACGGGCTTGAGGCAGCGGTGCTCCGGTGGTCCATCGATCTTTTTTGGGATCATAGATTTCCAGGCTGGTCAAGGCCTGGCCCTGATCGGTGCAACCGCCGGAAACGTAGACCTTACGGTTGATGACGGCGCCCATGACGTTGGCGGCGGCCGTGGGCTTGCTGGCGCCTTCACTCCACCGGCGAGTGCCAATATCATAGATTTCCACCAAGCGTGTAGGAGCGTTGTTCTCCTTAATTCCGCCAATGGCGATCAACTGCTGGTCGACCGCAACCAGGGCCAGTCCGGCTCGACCGCTAGGCAGCGAAGTGTGGTCGAGCCAGCGGCTGTGGCTATCGACAGCCGGGGCGGCAGAGACGGGCGTGGAAGATGTCTGATACAAAACTGGAATCTCCGGGGATAAGGGCGTCCGGGTTGTTTCGGGTGAAAGAGGGACGAAGGCTATGACCAGGCACAGCAGGGCTGCCACCCCCAGATAGATTTGCTGCCACGGCGGTAAGGTGAGCGGCGGGTTGGATTCGAGCAAATAAGTGCGCGGCGGCAAGCTCTCGACCTCTTCGGTTGGGTCGCCTTCGCTCTCGGGCATAGCGACCAAACCGGCCTGAATAGCCAGTAGGGTTAACTCCGTGCGCGATTGAACCTCAAGTTTTTCAAATATATTGCGCAGATGGACCTTAACAGTATTAATACTAATGACTAATTGGTGCGCAATTTGCTGGTTGCTGGCGCCCGTGACCACCAGTTCTAAAACCTGGCGCTCTCTTTTGCTGAGGCTCTCGATTTTTGAGTTTTCGTCAGCCATTGGCAATCTCGTTTCCTGGAAATAAATTATGGCATAGAAGTACATTCAAATCAAGCCGCGTGATGTCGCCGCTTTTCTTAAAAATTTGACGGATCACCGGGGCTAGGATACAATCCCAATTTGGTACTTGCTCAAAAAAGTTAGGGCTTACCCACCTAAATCAAAGCTAATTTTAAAGAAAAACGATTTCAAGCTGCTATGTTCGAGAGTCTGCAAGATAAATTACAAGGCGTTTTCGATCAACTTAACAGACGTGGCCGGTTAACGGAAGAAGATGTCGATAAAGCGTTGCGCGAGGTTCGCCTGGCCCTCCTTGAAGCAGACGTCAACTTTAAGGTGGTCAAGGATTTTGTAAAGCGCATCCGTGAACGGACAGTTGGCATTGAGTTGAGCAAGAATATTACACCCGGCCAACAAGTGGTCAAGATCGTCCACGATGAACTGTTAGAAACATTAGGCGAATCAGCCCCGCTTGATCTGGGCGGGCGCTCGCCGCACGTGATTATGATGGTCGGCTTGCAGGGGTCTGGTAAGACCACGACCGCGGCTAAGTTGGCGCTCCATCTCCGCAAGTCCAAACAGAGTCCGCTGATGGTAGCGGCTGATACGCGCCGGCCGGCGGCCATCGAGCAGTTACGGGTGCTGGGCCGGCAGCTTGATATCCCGGTCTATACCGAGGATAGTTCTGTGCCGCCGCCGCAAATTTGCGCTAACGCCCTTAAAGCCGCTAAGTTGGGCGCCCACAACGTGGTGATTCTGGACACTGCCGGGCGCTTGCAAATCGATGAAGCTTTGATGGAGGAATTGCGGCAAATCAAACAGGTTACCGAACCCCAAGAGATTCTGCTGGTTGCCGATGCGATGACCGGTCAGGAAGCGGTGCGGGTGGCCGAAGGCTTCCATGAAAAAGTCGATTTGACCGGCCTGATTCTGACTAAGATCGATGGCGATGCTCGTGGGGGAGCCGCCATTTCGATCCGCAGCGTGACCGGTGTGCCGATCAAGTTCTTGGGCACGGGAGAAAAGCTCAACGAAATCGAAGTCTTTTACCCGGACCGGTTAGCCTCCCGCATTCTGGGGATGGGCGATGTCTTGACCTTGATCGAACGCGCCGAAGCCGTCATCGATGAGGACGTGGCGGAGCGAGGCGCCAAAAGACTGCTGGAAGGTAATTTCAATCTGGAAGATTTCTTAGAACAACTCCAGCAGATTAAAAAACTGGGACCGTTGAACAAAGTGATCGAGATGATTCCCGGTATGGGCGAGATGACCAAAAACATTTCATCCGAGGATATGGAGGCCAGACTCAAGATAACTCAGGCCATTATCAACTCGATGACCCTTAAGGAGCGCCGCAATCCGCGCCTGCTCAACGGCAGCCGCAAACGGCGCATTGCTACCGGGAGCGGTACAACCGTACCCGAAGTGAATCAACTGCTGGTCCAGTTCCAGCAAATGCAAAAGATGATGCGTAAGCTAAAAAATCCACGGATGCGCCAAAGTTTGATGAATATGTTTGGCGGCTTTCGTTAAAATTTGGTAAAATAATAGTTCTGTCAAATTTAGTTAGAAATTAAGGAATTCGAAAGGAATATGGTCAAAATCCGTCTTCGCCGTACCGGCACTAAAAAGAAACCCCATTATCGTTTAGTTGTGGCCGACTCGCGCACAGCGCGTGATGGTCGTTTTATAGAGATTATTGGTTATTATAGTCCAACAACTGAGACCAAAGAGTGTAAGGTTCACGAAGACCGGGCTTTGTATTGGCTCTCGGTTGGCGCTCAACCCACCGATCCGGTGAAGAAACTACTCCAATCAACGGGAACAATGGAGAAACTCACTCAGCTGAAGCAAGGAGCCAGCATCGAGGAGTTGGTTGCAAAAGCGCCGGCGGTTGCCTAAAGCTTGTCCCCCCAACGCGGCTTAGGTAATTTGATTATCGAGTTGGACAAACGCATAGAGGAGAGGCGGAGAGCGTTGTAAGTGGGCCGCCACCCGTTCCCAATATAAGTACATATCCATATACCACAAGCATGAAGGAGGAGGTCCCTTTACTATGTCTTCAATGAAGGAACTTGTTGAGTACATGGCCAAAGCCGTCGTCAATGATCCCGATGCCGTCATCGTTCGGGAAATCGAGGGATCGAGCGCTACCATCTACGA
This sequence comes from uncultured Chloroflexota bacterium, assembly GCA_937864185.1. Lineage (GTDB taxonomy): Bacteria > Chloroflexota > Anaerolineae > 4572-78 > J111 > JAGRBY01. Next base: position 22,512 of record CALMIS010000108.1, on the reverse strand, counting down.
ACTTAGTGTCACCCCTGAGGACATGGGACGCGTGATCGGTAAGCAGGGGCGAGTAGCCAACGCGATGCGAACCTTGTTACGGGTCGCGGCCGTGAAAGAAGGAAAGCGCGTTACCCTGGAGATTGTGTAGGTGTCCGGACCGTCAGGTCTAAGCCCTGATCAAATGAATAGCTCACCCAGAGATTCAGGCTCCACGCAGCCTGAATTTCGTTATATAGCCATTGGACGGGTGGTGCGCGCTCACGGAATCAAAGGCGAAATTTCCGTAGCGGTGATGACAGACTTCCCAGAGCGGTTTGGTACAACCGAGTGGGTGTACCTGGGTAGCGAGTACGAAGCTGAACCGTACCGAATTGTTAGCCATCGCTGGCATAAAAGTAATGTTTTGCTAACCTTGGAGGGTGTGCCTGATCGAACCACGGCTGAAACGCTGCAAGGGCTGCTCGTGCAAATACCTGTTGAGGCGGTCACGCCCTTACCCGAGGGCAGCTACTACCTTTACCAACTCATTGGTCTAGATATCGTAACCACTGACGGTGAGCACTTAGGGAAGTTGACTGATGTCTTGGAAACCAAAGCCAACGATGTTTATATTGTCAAGGGCCCGGACCAAAAAGAGCTTCTGCTACCCGCTATTCCCGACGTCATTAAAGAGGTGGACTTAGAAAATGGCCGGATTACGGTCAACCTCCTCGATGGATTGATTTGACAAGGCTTAGAGCTTAAGTATAGTAGATAATCGGAACGCCAGTCGGCGTTCTTTTTTTGCTTGACAACCGTCCTTAGCTCGTGATATGCTTACCTACTAAAGTTGACCGGCTGACTAAGACAACTAACCGACCAGAAGCGAGGTTCTCGTGTCTGAAACAACACTCCCTTTTTATGTTGGCTTTAGCAAAGTCCCGGGAATTGGTCCATCAAGACTGCGGGCCCTTTTAGATTACTATGGCGACGTGCAGACGGCCTGGCACGCCGATCCCGGCGAATTGCGAGCGATGGGCCTGGATCGACGCTCGGTGGAGAATCTTTATTCGGTCCGGCAATCGCTTGATCTAGCCGCCGAACTGGATCAGATTAAAAAACTGGATGTAACAGTGCTCACTTGGGAGTCGCCGGATTATCCGGCGGCCCTAAAGACTATCGCCGATCCGCCGGCAACGCTTTATGTGCGCGGTCAACTCGTTTCGGCAGACGAGTGGGCTGTGGCCGTGGTGGGGACGCGTAGCGCCACCACGTACGGCAAGGAGTGTACCCGGTTTCTGGTGCGGGGACTGGTTGGTCACGGCGTTACCGTGATTAGTGGTCTGGCCTACGGGATTGACACGCACGCTCATAAGAGTGCGCTCGAAGGTGGAGGACGAACGATTGCGGTTTTAGGTTGCGGGGTGGATGTTTTCTATCCGGTGGAAAATCGGAAGCTGGCTGAAGCGATCATCGAGAACGGCGCTTTGGTGTCTGAGTACCCGCTGGGGACCAAGCCCGACAGCGGAAACTTTCCACGCCGTAATCGTATTATCAGTGGTCTGAGTCTGGGGGTGCTTTTTGTTGAGGGCAGTCACCAAAGCGGAGCGCGTATCACCACGGATTATGCCCTGGAACAAGGCCGGGAAGTGTTTGCCGTACCGGGCAGCATTCTTAGCAAAAGCGGCTCCGGTCCTAATTATCTCATCCAGAACGGCGCCAAATTGGTGACCGGTGTGGACGATATTTTGGAAGAATTGAATTTGACGATGGTAGCCCAGCACACGGCTGCGAGAGCGGTCATCCCGGAGAATGCCTTAGAAGCCACGCTCCTCGACCAGATGTCGGCTGAGCCGGTGCATATCGATGATCTGGGCCGGTCTACAGGCTTGCCCGCCGCCGAGGTCGCCAGTACGCTGACAATGATGGAACTTAAGGGGATGGTCCGGCAGGTGGGTGGCATGAATTACGTGGTTGCGCGGGAAACCAGCGTCGATTACGCAGTTGAGCAGCCGTAAGCAGGGTTTGGTTTTGGCCTGCTGGTTAGAGATACAAATTCAACGTGACCTTAGTGACTCATCACAAACTTAGACTTCGGAGAGGAAAGACTCATGTTTGCTTTAATTTTATCCGGAGGGGTTGGAACGCGGTTATGGCCGCGGAGTCGTTCGACACTCCCTAAACAGTTGCTGCCCTTAACCGGGGCCCGCACGATGGTGCAAGCCACCGTCGATCGGATCGAGTCCATTATTCCGAGTGACCACATCTTCTTTGCCACCAATGCCGATTACGCCCCCCTGATTCGTAAGCAACTGCCGCAGATCCCGGCAGAGAATATCCTGGCCGAACCCAGCGCCAAACACACCGCGCCGTGTATCGGCCTGGGGGCGCTGCATATGCGGCGGGTCGAGCCGGAGGCGGTGATGGCCTCGCTGCACGCCGATCATGTCATCATCGACGAAGAAGGCTTCCGGCAAGCGCTGCTAGCGGCGGAGATGTTGGCCAAGGAGGGGTATTTGGTCACCCTGGGCATCACTCCCGACAAACCGGAAACCGGCTACGGCTACATCAAGCGCGGGGCTGAAATAGGGGAGTACAACCATTTCAAAGCCTATCGCATAGGTCAGTTTCTGGAAAAGCCGGATCTGCCGACTGCCGAGCAGTTTTTGGCCAGTGGTGAGTACTATTGGAACAGTGGGATCTTTATCTGGCAGTTATCGACCCTGATGGAGTCCTATCGAAACTATCTGCCGGAGTTGGGCCAGCAGCTCGCAGAGATGGAACGAGCTTTGGCCGCCGGCAACCCCATCGACCCGGTCTGGGCCCAGATCACGCCGAAAAGCATTGACGTCGGGATTATGGAGCGAGCCGAAAATACGGCGGTTATTCCTATCGATATCGGCTGGAATGATGTCGGGAGTTGGGCCGCCATTTATGAGGTGGCCAAGGCCGATCAAGACGGTCTCGCTGTTTTGAATGCTGACTACGTAAGTTTTGAGACTAAAAACAGTCTGATTCAGAGTAACACCGGCCGCTTGATTGCCACGGTCGGGGTGGAAGATCTGATTATTGTGGATACCGAAGATGCACTTTTGATTTGCGCTAGGGACAAAGCCCAGGATGTCAAAAAGATTGTCACCTGGCTTGAACAGAATAACCGCCATGAATTGTTATAAATGGCAATCTTTAAGGTAGGAACAACATTTTATGACTAACCAACCGATTATGGCCTACTGCGTCAAATGTAAAGAAAAACGTGAGATGAGCGAGCCTCAAGCGGTCTACACGGCCAATGGTACGCCCGGCACAAGAGGGGTTTGCCCGGTCTGTGGTACGAATATGTTCAAAATGGGCCGGACGTCTGAGCACGACCATGTTGCCCCGCCCGATCTGGAAACCGTGACCGCTAACCCCAAGTCGACGACAAAAGCGAGCAAGAAAAGCAGCAAAATTGCCCGACGCAGTGGCAAGCTGGTCATTGTCGAGTCGCCGGCCAAAGCCCGCACAGTCGGAAAGTTCTTGGGCAAAGGTTATGCAGTCAAAGCGTCGGTGGGACATGTGCGGGATTTACTGCGCTCGCAGCTTTCCGTCGATGTCGAGAATGACTTTTCGCCCAAGTACCGCGTGCCCAATGAGAAGCGGGAGGTTATTAAGGAGATCAAGAAGTTGGCCGCCGGCGCTAAAGAGATCTACCTGGCCACCGACCCGGACCGTGAAGGGGAAGCTATTGCCTGGCACTTAACCGAGGCCGCGGAGATGGATCATCATCGCATTAAGCGGGTGGTCTTTCATGAGATCACCAAACCGGCCATTGACGAAGCTTTTGCTCACCCCCGCGATATCGATATGGATCGCGTCAATGCTCAACAGGCGCGCCGGATTTTAGACCGGCTGGTGGGGTACAACCTGAGCCCGCTGCTCTGGCGGAAGGTCCGCAGCCGCACCAGCGCCGGCCGGGTGCAGAGCGTGGCCCTGCGCCTGATCGTCGAGCGCGAGCAGGAGATTGCCGATTTTAACCCGGTCGAGTACTGGTCGCTGGAAGCCGATCTGGCCAAGCAGTCCACCGGCGAGACCTTTCAGGCCAAACTGAGCCGGATTGGCGAAGAAAAGGCGGATCTAAAGACTCAGGCGGAGACACAGGTGATCGTCGAGGCTTTAGAGAAGGCCAAGTTTGTCGTTACCGAAGTCAAAAAGGGTGAGCGACGCCGTAAGCCGGCGGCACCTTTTACCACCAGCACTTTGCAGCAAGAGGCATCGCGCCGGCTGGGTTTTGGAGCGCGCCGGACGATGAGTGTGGCTCAGCAGCTTTACGAAGGGATTGAACTGAGCAAGGAAGACGGCACCATCGGCCTGATTACCTATATGCGGACCGATAGCACCAATGTCTCTAAACAGGCTCAGGACGAGTCCCGCGATTTCATTAGCCAGCGCTACGGCGCTGAGATGGTGCCGCAGGAGCCGCCAATCTACAAAACCAAAAGCAAGGCTGCTCAGGAGGCCCACGAAGCCATTCGGCCGACCAGTGTCTGGCGCGAGCCCGAGCAAATGAGCAGCTTTCTGACCCGCGATCAACTGCGCCTCTATACGCTCGTTTGGCAGCGGTTTGTGGCCAGCCAGATGGAACCGGCCGTCTATGATACCATCTCGATGACGATTGGCGCCGGCCCCACACTCGAGCCTCCGGCCGAGGGCTGGCCTTATCGATTGTCGGCCAGCGGCTCGCGGGTCCGCTTCAAGGGCTTCCTGACGGTGTACGAGGAAAGCCGCGATGAGGACGCTGAACCCGAAGTGGGCGAGGGCGTGATTTTGCCGGAGTTGAGCGAGGGCGAGGCCGTGGACCTGATCAAGCTGCTGCCCGACCAACACTTTACCCAACCGCCACCTCGCTACACCGAGGCCTCGCTGGTCAAAGCGCTGGAAGAGTATGGCATCGGTCGGCCGAGTACCTACGCGCCAACAATTTCGACCATTCAGAATCGGGGCTATGTTGAGAATTTCGAAAAACGGTTGTACCCGACCGAGCTGGGCAACATCGTCAATGATCTGTTGATCGATTACTTCCCGGATATCATCAACGTGCAGTTTACCGCCCAAATGGAGCAGGACTTGGACGATATTGCTGAAGGTCAGCGCGAATGGCCGCAGGTGCTGGGCGATTTTTACGCGCCTTTCTCCGAGGCGGTCCACCACGCCGAAGAGCATATGCCTGAGGTTAGCATCGCCGATCAGCCGACCGGCGAAATCTGCGATAAGTGCGGCAGCCCGATGGTGCTGAAATTCGGCCGCTACGGCAAATTTGAAGCTTGTTCTAACTTCCCGGACTGCCGCAATGCCAAGCCTCATCTGGTGAAACTGGGCATTGCCTGTCCAAATGACGGCGGCGAGTTGGTCGAGCGGCGGACCAAAAAGGGGCGCGTCTTTTACGGTTGCTCTAACTATCCTCAATGCGAATGGAGCAGTTGGAAGCGACCGCTGCCTCAAGCCTGCCCCACCTGCGGCGGGTTGTTGGTCCAAAAGAACCGGCAGTGGGCCCAGTGTACCGTTTGCGAGGAGCAGACTCTGTTGAGCGAACTGCCCACCGTTGATAGGGAAGGCGAACCGGAGAAGCGTGAACTGGTGACGGCTTAGCATCCGGCGGTGATGAAATCCAAGGCAAGAGGCTTGAGGCTTCTTGCCTTTTTGTTTAGAGCAGTGAATTACAAGTGGCAGGATCAAGGAGTGAGGCAATGCGTCTGGAAAAATTTCGCCAACTTATAGCTGAGGCTGACTTAGACGGCTTCTTGGTGACCCAGCCCGAAAATCGATGCTACCTGTCCGGCTTTACGGGCAGCAACGGCGTCCTGATCATTGCGCCGGAGCGGCAAGCCTTAGCCACCGACTCGCGCTATTATGAGCAAGTGCGGCAGCAGTGTCCGGACTGGGAGTTGATTGAGGTGGGCTATGATTTTAGCGGCGCCATGCTCGATTTGCTGCGAGAGCTGGGCCTGGGGGGGCGAGCGGTAGGGTTTGAAGCGCAGCACACCACGGTCACTACGCTCCAGGCTTGGGAGCGGGCAGTGGCCGGCCATTTAAAGCTGACTCAGACGGAGGGCGCGGTTGAGACGCTGCGAATGGAGAAAGATGCGGCCGAGATTGCCAGGATTAAAAAAGCGGTCGCTCTGGCGGATGAAGCCTATGCCCACATCGTGGCCTGGATCAGGCCAGGGTTGACGGAGGCGCAAGTCGCTTGGGAACTTGAAACTTATCTGCGCATGCACGGCGCTAGCGCCCTGTCCTTTGAGTCGATTGTGGCCTCCGGTCCGAACTCGGCAATGCCTCACGCGAGGGCCAGCGATCGGGTTATTTTAGCCGGTGAGCCGATCACGCTGGACTTTGGCTGCGTGGTCGACGGCTATTGTTCGGACTTGACCCGGACTTTTTGCCTGGGCGAACCGGCGGATGAGCAGTATTTCAAAGTTTGGCATACGGTTCTGGCCGCTCAAGAGGCAGCGGAAGCGGGCGCCAAAGCCGGCATGACCGGCGAAGCGGTCGACAAGCTGGCCCGGGACGTCATCAAGGCGGCCGGCTACGATCAGTACTTTGGCCACGGCCTGGGGCACGGCGTCGGGCTGGCGGTGCACGAGCCGCCTCGCTTTAGCTTCACCTATCCGGGTGAGATCAATAGCGGGGCGGTGATGACGGTTGAGCCAGGTATCTATCTGCCAGGCTGGGGCGGTATCCGGATTGAGGATATGGTCGTCGTTCGAGAACAAGGTTTGGAGATTTTGACCACGGCCGCTAAGCAAGCAGTGGTCTAGTTTTTTTTAGGGGCACACCGATTAAACCTGGTGTGCCCCGGGTAGGGTAGAAGCGAGGCAGCAGCGGACGGCTAGGCGTACTGCGGCTCTAATTGGAGTTGGTTCAGGATTTGGCGTTTGATACTAAAATAGTCGTCCCGCGACTTCACAAAATCGGCCCGATCGGCGTCGATGGTTAGGACGGGACAGAGGGTGAAGTCATCGATCCAGGCGTTGTAAAGCTCGTTGAGCTGCTGCAAGTACAGCGGGGAAACGTCCCGCTCAAAGTCTCGACCCCGGCGCCGGACTCGACCAATGAGCGTGGGCAAGCTGGCCTTGAGATAGACGATGAGATCGGGCTTGGCTAAGAATTGCATGAACTCATCATAGAGTTCACGGTAAACTTGGTAGTCTCGCGGAGACATCTCCCCCCGCTGGTGGAGATTGCGGGCAAAGATTTCGGCATCTTCAAAGACGCTGCGATCTTGAACTACAGAGCTACTGTGTTGGGCCAGTTCCCGCTGGGTACGTAATCGTTGGGAGAGAAAGTAGACTTGCGATTGAAAGCTCCAGCGGGCCATATCGCGGGAAAAGTCTGACAAATAGGGATTTCCGTCGACGGCCTCAAAGACGGGGGTCCAGCACAAATCCTCGGCCAGGAGTTGGGTCAGCGTGCTTTTACCAACGCCCATATTCCCTGAAATGGTGATGGAAAACTTTTTGGTCATCTCCTCCATACTCCTCTTTAGACAGGGACAGATTTTGATTTTGAGGTACAACAGCCAAAAAATTAAAGACCGCTACAGCGAGGGGCTGCAACGGTCCTTAAGCTTAACACGATCTTTGTGATTAGCCTGACCGTAGTTTGACGTACTGTCAAATCTATTTGTCGGGACAGCAGTTGCCAGCGTAGCACAGGGCTTGACCCTACCGCTTAACACGCAACTCTGGGTCTGATTATAACATGTCTCTTGGGGCTACAAAATGTAATACCCCTAAATATAGGGAGTTGTCGCTCTTCTAACCTTAAAAAATGTCAACTTTCCTTAAATTTTTGATCCGGTTCCAGTTATGGCGGACTCGTCGGGCTTGGGCTGGCCGACTTTGCGCTCGGTGCCTTGGCGAATACGGGCGTAATTCTGGCGCAGAGCATAGACGATAACGAGGAAAATAAGGACCGCGCCCAACACATACTCGTAAGCGGTGTAGCCCAGAGCGGCCGACCCGGCCAGCAAGAGTACGCTGCTGGCGGCGATGGTCGTCGTTAAAATTGAGGCGTAGCGGGTGGTCACCAACGCCACCAGTCCGCAAACCGCCACCAGAATCCCAACCGGAAACGAGATACCACCCACCGCGCCGATGGCCGGCCCGGCCCCGGCTCCGCCTCGGAAGCCCAAAAAGATCGAATGGTTATGGCCCAGCACCACCGCCGGCATAGCCAGAGCGACAACCAGCGGCGGTAGGGCGATTTTCATGAAGAAGAGGGGAATCAGGGCCTTCATCACATCGCCGAGCACGGTTAAACCGGCCGCCAGTGGGCCGGCCGCACGCAGCACATTCGTCCCGCCGGTCCGGCCGCTGCCGGTCGCCAAAACATTAACGCCGTAAAGCCGGGCCACAATCACCCCAACCGGGATCGAGCCGAACAGGTAAGCCAGAAGAATGGCGACAGCATAAATTAGGTACGCCATCGGCTGCTCCATTTTACAAAACTGTATCGCTGTTGGAGTATATCAGAGAGTCGGGAAGTCAACAAACCTTTACTCAGGCTAGAGTTTTGGCTACTGGGAATTCAACCCGGTTGAGCCCGTATTTAGTGAGTATGAGACTTGTGAACCACAAAATATAGGGTCTTGCTTAATTTAATTTGCTCGTCCTCAAAATTTCTGTATACTGCTTATGTCTACTTAGTTTTGCGGGATGGTAGCAAACATGGTCGGCTTAACGATAATTGGCCCAAAAAAATTAGCTTTACTCATCCTCCTTACTCTTCTCATCCCCCTCATCCAACTTACTACCCCGGCTCAAGCCAACCCTCTGCTGCCCACCGATCTTTCCTACAGCACCGAAACGACCTGGATTTTGCCCGGTCTGCCCGACTTGAGCGCCGCCTCGGGCTACATTCCGCACAATTTTTCTCACGGCGAAGCGGTTTTTCAGCTTGGTCCTGAAACAGTCCACGGCTTCCGGCCCGGCAAAGCTTACCCGGAGATGTACATTCGCGATATCGCTTGGGGCCTGGAAGCAGCCCAATACTATTACCCTGATCAATATCTGCGGGACCCGATCGAGGCTTTTCTCCGCCGCCAGTATACGGCCGAGACAGTTAGCCTTGACGGTGATTTTGGCGTCGGGGCCGGATTGGGGGCGATTGGCGGCATCTTGACGCCCCAGGGACGGAGCAACAAGCAAACGATCACCAGCGATGAAGAAACCAGTCTGATCCACGCCGCCTACCTTTACTACCAGATGACCTACAACACCGCCTGGCTGCAGAGCTCGATCAACGGCCGGCCCATCATCGAGCGGCTTAATGCAGCCGCGGAGTGGCTCTATCGCATCCGGCTCGATCCGGAAAGCCAGTTGTTGTGGCGTGGTCACACCACCGACTGGGGGGATGTTAAGTTTGAGAAAGGGCCGGGCTACACCGATTTCAACCCCAGGCAGGATCACAAAACCGCATCCATCTACGACCAGGCGCTGGCCTACCTGGCTCTGCTCGAATTGGCCGAGATGAACGCGGCAACTGGCAACGTCGACCAGGCCGACGTTTGGCAGGCTCGAGCCGAAGCCTTGAAAAAGCGGGCCAACGAGCGGCTGTGGCAGGCGGAGCGGGGTTTCTACTTGACCCATGCCCACGTGACGCCGCTGGTCCATGACTTCGATGAGGGGGCGATGGTCAGCATTTCCAATGCGCTGGCCGTCTACGCCGGGCTAGCCGATTTCAAGCAGAGCCAGACTGCCTTGCAGAGCCTGGAAAAGGCGCGCCTGGCTGCCGGGGTGAACAAGCCGGGTTTGTCTGTCTATCCTTTTTACCCCAACAAATGGCCCAACCTCTTTTTTGACTATGCCGGAATGGGCTACGGCAACTACCAAAATGGCGGGGTCTGGGACTGGTGGGGCGGCGTGCAGATCAAGGCCGAGTTTCGGCGCGGCTTCGCCGAGATGGCCCGCAACCATCTCTTTCAGGTAGCTAGCGATTGGACCAAACACCCCGGCAACATCATCGAGTGGCAATCCAGCACCGATCCCCGCTTTGAAGGCAGCCACTACTACAGCGCCGCTGCCGGGACGATGGGCAGTGCCATCATCGAGGGCTTTTTTGGGGTCAGGCTTGATGGCCGCGGGTTGACCTTGCAGCCGCGCCTGGGCCTCAATGATGCTTACGTTCGCGTCTACCAGCCGGCCACCGACCGGTACGTGGCCTACACCTACGATTGGAACCAAACCGTGACTGAACTCAACTATGGGACCAACGCCGGCGGCGTGGTGACGATGAAGATCCTCAAACTGCGCTCAGAGACCATCGGTCAGGTCACGATCGACGGTCAGCCGGTCGAGTTTAGCAGCGAGAGTACCGGCCTCGACACCTACACCGTTTTCAACGCGCCCAGCGGCCAGCATCGGGTTGAACTGATCAAAGGCCAGCCGGCCGCTCAAGCGGCTGCTCTCGAAGTGGCCGGTCAGCGGGCCACGCCACCGACCCCGCTGTCCTCAACTACCGGCCCCGAGCCGTCTGACCTCAATTTAGAGTCTCCGGAACAGAGATTACCCCTACCCGGTGAGTCGCCAACCCGGGCCGGTTCTCCTCAAGATCTCTCCACGGTTCAGAGTCCACCCTCGGTTGCGCCGAATGTCAGCGCCCCGACACCGCCAGATTTCGTGGTTGATCCATTGTCGGCTGAAACGCGCCAGGCCGACCTGATCGCCGTTCGCCGAAATGAAGTTCTAGCCCCCTATGAGCAAGAGCGCCAGTTGTTTCTTATTCAATTCCTCAGTGGCATCCTTATTGCCGTGGCCTGCTTGACCCTGATGCTGCTGAGCGTTGTCCGGCGGATTCTCGGCTAAATGTCCCCGATCGACCGAGTCGTTATTCTCACCGGCGCCACCCAGGGCATCGGCCTGGCAAGCGCCCAGCTTCTGGCTGAGGCCGGGTGCCGGCTGGCTTTGGCGGCTCGCAGCGTCGAGGCCTTACACCGGCTGTCCAACCGCCTGAATGCCGCCGGTTATCAAACTATCGCCGTGCCGGCCGATCTGGCCGACCCGGCCCAAGCGGCGGCGTTAGTGGCGAAGACGGTGCGGGTTTTTGGCCGGCTCGACGTGGTGATCAACAACGCGGCGGTCGGCCTGCGGGATTTGGTAGCCGATCTGAAGGAGCCAGAGCATCGCCGGACATTCGAGGTCAACTACTTTGGGCCGGTGGCCTTAATTCAGGCGGCCCTGCCGCCGTTCCGAGCCAATCCTGGGGGCGGCCTGATCATCAATATCTCCTCGATTGTCGGCCGGCGGGCGATGCCAGGGATCGGCGGCTACTGCGCCAGCAAAGGGGCGCTGCAAAATCTGGCCGACAGTCTGCGGGTCGAGCTGGCGCGTGAGCAGATCCGGGTCAGCACCATCTATCCGGGCGTAACCGCCACCCGGTTCAACGACCACTCGTTAGGTGGCAGCGACTTGGGGCGCGGGCGGCTGGCCGGCGTGCCGCCAGAGCGAGTGGCCCGGGCGATCCTGCGCACGATTGAGCGCGAACCACGCGACGTGTACATCACCCTCTTCGACCGGCTCTTTGTCACCGTTAGTCTGATCTGGCCGGGGCTGATGGACCGGCTGCTGAGTTGGCGCTATAGGTTATAACTCAAAGGATCTCTTGCAGCAGTTGAGACAGGCGTTCCGCTTCGATCTCGCCGATCTGGACGTGCCGGATGACACCCTGGCGGTCGATGAAGAAGGTTGTGGGCAAGCCGGTGACGAGATAACGCTGGGTGACCTCGGCCTTTAGGTCGGACAAGATCTCGAAGGTTAGGCCCAAGTCGGCCACATAGGGCCGGACGTAAGCCCCCTCTTCCTCAAAATTGACGGCCAGGATCATCAGCCCTTCAGGCTGGTGCTGGACGAAAGCTTCTTGAAAAAGCACCATCTCCCGGCGGCAGGGACCGCACCAGGTGGCCCAGAAGTTGAGGATGACCGGCCGGCCTCGCAGCGAAGACAGGTTCACGATTTCGCCCTCGAGATTGGGCAGTCTGACAGTCGGTGCGCTGCCGCCGCGCAGCGGCGACTCGGTCGGCGGCTGGTAGAAAATCTCGATGGTGGCCTGGTCGCGAAGCTGCTCGATCCAGGTGGCGTAGTCTGGCAACGCGGGGTTCTCGGCCAGGGCCTGGTTGATATATTTTTCAATCCGAACCATGCGGGCGATATAGAGCCGGAACTCAGCCAGGGTGGTGCCATGGCGCTGAAGTTCGGCTTCTAGCACGGCCAGGCTGGTGTTGCGATTGGCGGCGTAGTCTTGGAGGGCGGTAGTGATCTCGGCGGCGTCGGCAGTCACGCCGGCTGCCCGGGCCTGCTGATCGAGTAGGAGCGTGGGGATAATATTCTCCAGAACTCCGGCCAAATTTTGCAGCACCAGCTCTTTGTCGTTGGTGATTTTGTAGATAACCCGGCTGAAAGCGAGCTCCCGCTCCAGATCGGCGATGGTCAGCGAGTCGCCGTTGATCCGGGCCGCCAGGGTCGCTGCCTCGGTTGGCAAGGGCGGCGAGCCGGCGTCCGTCGAGGCGCAGCCGGCGGCCAGAGTCAAACTCGCGCCCCAGAAGATCAGCCGGATGAGAGCCTCCAGACCGGAAGCAATGAACTTAGCCAAGACCTCGTTCCTCGGCAAATTTGCAGATTCAAGGTTGAACAGCGATACTGTGGACCACAGTATAGGTTCAAACTCCAAATGATAAAATTCCAGGAGGTTACATGAAATCGTTTATTTGGTTAGTAAGTTTCATTCTAATCAGCGTGCTGACGGCGTGTGGCAGCCAACCGGCCGAGCCGCCGGCTCAGGCGGCCGTGGATCTGGGTCAACTGCCGGATGAGATTGACGTGACGACGGCCGCTGCGCTTCAACAAAACTCGGAGGTGCTGATGCTCGATGTGCGTGAGGAGTGGGAGTATGCCGAGGGCCATATTCCGGCTATCACTCACATTCCGATGGGCGAGATTCCCAATCGTCTCAGCGAGATTCCCAAGGACAAAACCCTCATTGTCACCTGTCGCAGCGGGAATCGCAGTGGTCAGATCACGGAGTTCTTGCGCCAGAACGGTTATGACAAGGTCCACAACATGCAGGGTGGGATTATCGCCTGGCAGCAGGCCGGCCTTGAGGTTGAGCGCTAAGAGAGCCCGTCGGGCCATTTTTTGGAACTTTTGGGGGATGGTCGTATACTACCCCCCGTAACTACCGTTAGAAGTTTTGTGACGAGTGAGGCCACGATGCCGATCAAGTCCCCTTATCCTATGCTCTCCGTTGAAGAAGCGTTGGCCCTGATCCAACGCCACACGGCGAGGCTACCTGTGATCGAATTGCCTTTTTGGCAGGCGCAGGGCTTTGTGCTGGCCGAAGACGTTTTCGCGTCCGAACCCATGCCCCCTTTTCCCGCCGCGGCGGTCGATGGTTATGCCGTGCTTGCGGCTGATGGAATTGGTCCCCGGCAGGTGATCGGGGATCAGGCCGCCGGCTATGTGGCCGATTTGAGAATCAACCCCGGCACCGCCGCCCGAGTCACCACCGGCGCGCCGGTGCCGCTTGGGGCGGACGCGGTGGTGATGGTCGAAGAGGTAGAAGCGCGGGGCGAACAGCTCGATATTTTGGCCGACCGGATTACCCCCGGCTCTAACATCCGGCCTGTCGGTCAGGATATTGAGGCCAACCAGTTGGTTCTGCCTGAGAGTACAGTTTTAGGTCCACCCGAACTTGGTCTCTTGGGGACGGTCGGTCAGACGGCGGTCAAGGTTTTCCGTCGGCCCAAAGTAGCGGTCATGTCCACCGGCGACGAAATTATTGAGCCTCACGAGACGCCTCAACCGGGCCAGATCCGTGACGCCAATCGCTTCGGCCTGATGGGGGCCGTGCGCCAGGCCGGAGCCGACCCGATCGACTTGGGCATTGTCAGGGACAAGGCGGGCAGTCTGGAAGAGACCATCGAGCGCGGTCTGGCCGAGGCCGATGCGCTGCTGACATCGGGCGGGGTGTCGATGGGCCAGCTTGATCTGGTCAAACCTTATTTAGCCCGGCGGGGCACGGTTCACTTTGGCCGGGTCAACACCAAACCCGGCAAACCGGTCACCTTTGCCACGGTCGAGGGCAAACCTTGCTTTGCCATGCCCGGTTTTCCGGTCAGCGCCCTGGTCAGCTTTGAGATCTTTGTGCGCCCGGCTCTGTTGAAAATGGCCGGCCATACCGAGATCTATCGCCCGCGAGAGCCGGTCATTTTGGCCCAGCCCCTGTCCCACACCGCCGCCCGAACCGAGTTTCAACGGGTTGTTTTGCGGCGCCGGGTTGACGGCCGGCTGGAAGCCTCGACCACCGGCTTTCAGGGCTCTGGGCGGCTTCTGTCGATGGTGGGGGCCAACGGCCTGGTTATTTTGCCTCAGGGCCAGAGCGACTTCGAGGCTGGAGAGGTGGTCGAGGCTCTAATTCTCGACCGGGTCTAGCTGGCAGCTTCGTCTCAAATGGAATCTATCCGAGGAGTGTGATTCAAAAATCTTATGAAAGTTTTACTCATTGGCTTGAGCCACAAAACTGCTCCGGTTGAGATCCGAGAGCGCCTCGATTTTTCCTCCAACGCTTTACGCTCGGCCTTGACCCACTTTGACTCCACCCACCAACAAGCCCACTTGCCCGATGTCACCGAAGGCATAATTTTGTCAACCTGCAACCGAACCGAGGTTTACACCGCCGTGCGCCGGCCAGAGGTAGCTGTTCCGGCCATCATCGACCTGCTCAGCCACGCCTGTGCTACCCCGCCGGGCGATTTTGCCGAGCATCTCTACATCCTGCAAGACACCGCGGCTATCGGGCATCTTTTCCGGGTGGCGTGCGGACTTGACTCGATGGTGTTGGGGGAACCGCAAATTCTGGGGCAAATTACCGAAGCCTACGAGGCGGCCCTCTCGCAGAAGGCCTCCGGCACGGTGCTGTCCCATCTGTTCCAAGCGGCCATCCACGCCGGCAAGCGGGCCCGCACCGAGACGCGGATTAGTGTGAACCACGCTTCGGTCAGTTCCGTGGCGGCCAGCCTGGCCCAACAACTGCTGGGCGATCTGACCTCGCGCCAGTTGATGTTGATTGGGGCGGGTGAGATGGGTGAGATTGCCGCCAGAGCGCTGTTGCGGCGGGGGTTGACCGAGGTTGTGGTCGTTAACCGTACCTTTGAAAATGCCGAAGTGCTGGCTCAAAGCTTGGGCGGTCGGGCCTCGTCCTTTCAGCAAATGCCTAAGCTGTTGCCGGAAACGGATGTCATTATTACCGCGACGGGTGCGCCGCACATCATTCTTAACAAAACGATGTTGATCCCGGCCATGAAGGAGCGACCTGACCGCCCGCTGTTCATCATCGACATTGCGGTGCCGCGTGACGTGGATAGCAATGTTACCGAACTGCCTAATGTGCATCTGCGGGACATCGATGATTTGCAGGAGCAAGCCGCCGATAGCGTGCGAGAGCGGGAGCAGGAGGTGCCGGGCGTGGAGGCCATTGTGGCCGAGGAGCTGGAGCATGCGTTGGTCTGGCTGTCCACCCTGGATGTGGTTTCAACGATTACCGACTTGCGCCACCAGTTTGAGGAACTTCGCCTGCAAGAGTTGGATCGGTTGTTCCATAAGCTTGAATTGGACGAGCGCGAACGAGAACTGATCGCCGGTATGAGCCACCGGCTGATCAACAAGATTCTGCACAAACCCACGCTGCGGCTCAAACACGAAGCCACCTATGGGGATGGCCCGGCTTACACCTCGACGGTGCGCCAGCTTTTTGACCTGGAGTTGAAAAAAAGAGAAGATGGTTTCAAAGTCCACGCGCCGGTGGGGTTGAACGGCAGGCATCATTATGTCGAAGACTCGGGCTGACGGCAGGTTCGCTGCTTGAGGCCGAAACTGCACCTTCTTGAAGTGGCCGGCAGGGCCTTTGAACTGGGCCGGCAGCATGGTCAGGCTTTTGCCCCCCAGATTGCGGAGTTGGCTGCCGAACGGCTCGAGTTAAGCTGTAGTCCCGTTTGGACCGGCCGCCAACTCACGCTTGAGCAAGTGCTGGCTTTAGGCCAGGCTTGTCTGGCGGAGCACGAGCGTTATGCGCCGGAGCTGGTGGAGGAACTGCGCGGGATGAGTCAGGCCACCGGCGTGGGGCTGACGGAGCTGTTGATCCTCAACGGCTTCACCGACTTCATCGACACAATTTATAAGGCCGACGGTGGGGCCCAGCCCGTGGGGCCGGCTCATCCCGCCGCCGATGACTGTACGGCCTTCATCGTCAGCCCGGACGCCACGGCGGACGGCCAGGGTTTTTATGGCCAGACCTGGGATATGCATGCCACGGCCACCCCTTTCGTCATCCTGCTGCGTGGCAAACCTGACGCTGGTCTGAGCTTTCTGACGCTGACGATTATGGGCTGCGTTGGCATGATCGGTATGAATGAGGCCGGGCTGGCGGTCGGGATCAATAACCTCCTTGGCGGCGATGGTCAGATCGGCGTGACCTGGCCGTTTGTCGTCCGCAAGATGCTGGCTCAGGACAATATCGAAGCGGCCCTGGCCTGCCTGACCGGCGCTAAACTGGCCGGCGCTCACAACTTCTTGCTGGTTGACGGGCATGGTCAAGGCTACAACGTCGAGGCTATGTCCACCCGGCTGCACCTTGAAGAAGTCAATCGCGGTAGCTACGTCCACACCAACCACTGCCTCAGCCCGGCCAACGCCGCCGTCGAGCGGGAGCGCCAGCCGCAATCTCGCGCCAGCTCCGAGTCTCGTCTTAGTGAGGCGCAGCGATGGCTTGGACGGGGGCGGATCACGCTTGATGACCTATTTGCTTTGACCCGCAGCCACGAGGCGGTCAACGGTATCTGTGTTCACCCCGAAGCCCCCTTCTTTGTCGAGAGCTGCAGCGCGGCCATCATGCGGCCCGCCACGCGTGAACTGTGGGCCGTTTGGGGCCATCCTTGTCAGAACGAGTACGAGCAGTATATCGTCTAGAGTTTTTTCCCCCATACACCGGTCCACTCCGGCAATCGAGCCCAGCCATTCCGGCGTATTTTCTCAACCAACTCCGGCCCAAAGAAAAATTCTGTCTTCGCCACCGCCTCCTTGACACTGGCAAATTGATAGTCGGTGCGAATCTCCTGGCGGCTAAAGCCCCAGTCGCTTTCCAGCCAGGCATAGTATTGGCCTAGGGCCTCGGTTGGGGGAGCCGGGGTCAGGCTGCCGGTGGTGAGTGTCTCCATAATGAGCAAAGCTCCGCCCGGCGCCACCAGGCGATGCATCTCCGCCAGCACTCGCTGCATCTTTGCTTGCCAATCGACGTACCAGCCGGTGAAGTGGCCCAGCGCCCAGCCGGCGGTGACCACCTCCGCCCAGCCATCCGGCAAGGGCAGGCGGCTCATGTCGCCTTGCACCAGAGACCAGCGGCCCCTGTGGTGCCGTCGTTGGTGGGCATTCTCAGCCAGCATGGCGGCGTGCAGATCAAGGCAGATTAGCTGCGCCGGCCGGTCACCGAAAAGCAGGGGCAGGCGGCCCGTGCCGCTGCCAAGATCGAGGATACGTTGGCCATGGACCGGGGTGATGTGTTCGATGGCCGGCAGGAGGTTTTGATCGGTATCCTCGGGGAGGATGAGGTGGTGGTAGTCCCGGGCCCGGCTGGTGTAGATGGTGATGAAATGATCCAAATTAGTCTACGCGCTCCTTTTTCTGGCCGCCAGTAGAAACCAAGGACTGACCTGGTAGAGACGATCAAGTCGCAAGATCTGTTCGATCTTGGCGGTCAGATCGACCAGACGGTTATTGCTCAACCTGTCGAAGGGAATCCAATTATAGCCGCTAACCGTGTGGAGGTCGAAATCATAATCCCGGGTAGCCCTAAGTACTTCCTGGCAACTCTTGTTACAAGTCGTATCCTGAGCATTATATCGACCCAAAAGTTTTTTCAGTTGACGCTTGTAATTCTGACGATTTACCGCTGAGAAAACTAACAGGCCACCACGGGCTAACACGCGATAGCATTCTTGAAAAAAACGGTCCTGATCGAAATACTCAAAACACTGGATGGCGATCACGCAATCCAAACTTTCGTTGGTGAAGGGAAAATGCAGCGCGTTGCTCTGGGCCAGCGGGACTGGTTGGGATTGGCGCGGGAATGAAGCCAAGGCCACCGGGTCCAGGTCGGTGCCGATAATGTTGAGGCCGGCCTGGAATAGAGGCACGGTTATCCGCCCGCTACCGCAAGCCAAATCGGCTATTCGTTGAGGGGGTGGGGCCGCGTCATTGAGAACGCGGCTGATAAACGTGATCTCGCGTTGGCTTAGATAGCGACCGACGGTTGTATCTCGATAGTTATCCCAGTAAAATGGCTGTTTAGGCGCTGTCGTGGCTGACATCACTCACTTAGGGTCCTGTTGACTAATCTTAGTTGAGTAGATCCGCCTGCTGTCTGTTTCTGAGCTTTAACCAAGTAACCGGTCAAGTGCTCAGCCAGAACTCGGACCCGAGGTTCGGAAAGAAGGCCGATGCGATGACCGGGGACCTCTTGAAGTTCCAGTTCACCCTCGATCAACTCCCCCCAACCCAAGGTGGGATCGGGACAAATCCCCAAAGGTTGTTTGCCGGCTCGAAAGAGGACGACCCGGCCTCGATAGGGACGTGGTTTATAGGCCTCATAAGCCTTGTCGTGAATCTCGCCTAAAGTTTCCAGGGCATAGGCCCGCGAATGTTCGATGTTGAGGTGAACCTTGGCCAGGATTGAGGTCAGTATTTTCTCGGCCTTGACTTGCCCTCTTTTGATCAGCCTATTAATTCTCTCCAAACTGTACGCCAACTTTGCTTCCGGATCGACTTCTGAAAAGTTGCTCCACTCCAGATCGACTCTGGTCATAACCTGATAAGCCAACCGGTGGAATAGGGTGGTCGTCGGCAACAATCGGGGATAATCCGGACGTGGATTTTGCATCATCACCAGGAGTCCTACTTCCTCGCCTTGGGTTTGGAGCTGCTGAGCCATCTCAAAGGCGACATCGCCGCCAAAGCAATAACCACCTAGAAAATAGGGGCCATGCGGTTGGATCGTCCGAATTTCCCGGATGTAGTGGGCGGCCATATCCGCAAAACGGGGAATGCCAGCCTGTGCTCTGTTTAGACCCTGAGCTTGTAGCCCGTAAAAAGGTTGATCCGGCCCCAAGTGCTGGGCCAAATCGTAGTAACCTAAAACGTTGCCCCCGTGGGCGTGGACACAAAAGAAAGGAGGTCGGGAACCAGCGGTTTGAATGGGCACCAGCGAGGACCACGGCGCCGACCATCCCTCGTTACGGAGGAGGGTGGCTAATTGTTCAATGGTGGGGGCCTGGAAGAGGGTGGCCAGGGGAAGATGCTTGTGCATTACCTTCTCAACTTGCGTGAACAGCCGTAGGGCTAGCAACGAGTGCCCCCCCAGTTGAAAGAAGTTATCCCTCACCCCAATGGGACGCAGGCCCAAAACCTGTTCCCAAATTTTTGTCAGGCGAAGCTCCAAATCATCGCGGGGAGCTACAAAGGTTTGCGTGGGTTCATGCCCGGCTGAGTTAGGCGCTGACAGGAGGTGATGATTTGCCTGGTCAGTGGCCGACCGAGGCAGCGGGTCAAGGCGTTGAGGGGATTTGGTTAAGCACGGTAGTGCTGAAAGGCGCTGCTCTGGCTCAGCGATTAGGCTTTCCAGCAAAATCTGAAAGTGGCTCAACATCTGAGCGATGGTGGTGGGACTAAAGAGGTCAGTTTTGTAGCCCAACACTCCGCTCAATTTTTTGGCTTTTTCTTGCAGATCAAAGGACAAATCAAAGTAGGTCGTTACACTATTGACCTCTAAAGAATTTACAGTTATACCGGGCAGCTCCAGGGGCCAATCTGAAGCATCCCGTAGATCAAACAAGGCTCGAGATAAGGGGGTCAGAGTTAGATTAGGTAAATCCGCCACGGTCTGGAAAGGGAGATCCTGATGATCATAGGCCCCTAAGATAACCTGCCGGGATCGAGCCAGCAGCTCTCGAAAACTGGGGTTGCCGGATAAATCGGTGCGTAACACCACGATATTATTGAAATACCCGATGAGGTCTTCTAGCTCGATCTGTTTGCGACCGGCAATGGGGGAGCAGATGACGAGGTCTTCCTGCTCGGTAAACCGGTTGAGTAGGGTCATAAACGCCGTTAGCAAAGTTACAAAAAGGGTAACCCCTTCCTGGCGACTCAGTTTCTTGAGCGCCTCTGTCAGCTCTTCGGATAGGACTAGAGATTGATAGGATCCTTGATAAGTCTGGATGGGTGGTTGCGGATAATCAGTCGGTAGTTGTAGCATCGGTACTTGACCGGCTAAGTGCTGTTTCCAATAAGTGAGCTGGTTTGCTAGCGCCTCACTCTGGAGCCGTTGGTGCTGCCAATGGGCAAAGTCCGCATACTGAATAGGCAACTCAGGCAGCGGCGAGGGTTGTCCTTTCAGGAAAGCTTGGTAAAGCGCGCCTAATTCTCGTTTGAATAGACCCATGGACCAACCATCGGCAATAATGTGATGCATGGTAAGCAGAAAGACATAATCCTGCTGATCCAAACGCACCAAGGTCGCCCGCAGCAAGGGATCTTGCGCCAGGTCGAAGGGACGTTGGGCTTCTTGGTTGGCCAGGCGTTGAGCCTCGATTTCTCGCTCAAGCTCGGATAACTCTTGGAGATCGATCAAGGCTAAGCTAAAAGACTCTGCCCCGGAGATTCGCTGCATGGGTTGGCCCGCTACATTGGCGAAGGTCGCTCGTAAGGTCTCGTGGCGCCATAGAATTTCATTGAGGCTTTGTTCCAGGGTGCCCACAGCAAGGGGCCCACGCAGACGGATAGCTTCGTGCAAGTTATAGATGGCCGTTCCAGGATTGAGCTGATCAAGGAACCACAACCTTTGCTGGGCAAACGAGAGGGGAAAGGTGTCAGGATTGGGTCTCCGCGAAATTTTTTCTAGGCGTGATCCATTTACCCGTTTCTTCTTGAGTTGTAACTCTAAGAGCGCTCGCTGTTCAGGGGAGAGAGTGGTGATAATTTGGGACAGTTTACTCATTTTGTCTCCCATTTCTATTGAAATTAATTTCGTCCTGGAGTAGAGTTTGCACCGCCTCCTCCGGCAGATCTTTGAGGGCTGCTATCATTTGCAGCAGATCTTCATCCTCCTCCTGTTCAGCCAGGATTTGGGTAATGGCCCAGGCCAAGCCGGCTACGGTTGGGGTCTCAAACAGAGTTCGGAGCGGGAGTTCCACCTGGAATGAGGCCCGCACGCGGGCAATGACCCGCATCGCCTGCAAGGAGTATCCGCCCAAGTCGAAGAAGTTGTCATGAATGCCCACTCGCTCGAGGTCCAGTATTTCGGCCCAGATCGCGGCCAACTCTTGCTCTATGGGCGTCTGAGGCGGGGCAAAAGCTTCTTCCAGTTCAGGTCTCGCCGTATCAGGCGCAGGCAGCGCCCGGCGATTGACCTTGCCGTTGGGGGTAAGGGGCAGGTTATCGAGCGTCACGAACGTGGAGGGAAGCATATATTCGGGGAGTTTGTCCTTCAAAAAGCGGCGCAATTCATTAATGGTGGGTCCAGGCTTTTGGTTAGAGACAATATAAGCGACCAGATGTTGATCATCGGCCCGGTGCGCTCCCTCCCGCACAACAGCCACCGCCTGGTGAATAGCCGGATGCTGGCCCAAGATGGCCTCGATCTCCTCCAGTTCGATGCGGAAGCCCCGAATTTTTACCTGGTGATCAATCCGACCTAGAAACTCAAGGTTGCCATCCGGCAGGTAACGGGCCAGGTCTCCGGTCTTGTACAGGCGTGGGCTCAGGTCAGGGGAGAAGGGGTTGGGAATGAACTTCTCCTCAGTCAGTTGGGGCTGGTTGAGATAACCTCGAGCCAAGCCGGCCCCGCTAATGTACAATTCGCCCGGTACACCTATCGGGACCGGTTGCAAAGTGGAGTCCAGTAGATAAAGGCAGGTATTGGCAATGGGCCGACCAATGGGCACACTCTGTTGATTGCTCCCACGCTGGCAGGCCCAACAGGTGGCATCGATGGTGGCTTCCGTTGGTCCATAAAGATTGTACAAATCAGCCGCCAGGCGAGAAAAAAAGCGCTCTTGGAGATCAATAGATAGTACTTCGCCGCCGCAAAAGACGCGCTTCAAACTCGTACAGGTTTCGAAGGCCGGCTCCTCTAAGAGCACTCGGAGTAAGGAAGGAACGAGTTGGAGCGTAGTGATCTGGTACTGATTAATGATTTCAACCAGATAAGCCGGATTCTTGTGCCCCTCTGGCTGGGCCATAATCAACCGGGCGCCGGTCAATAACGGCGCGTAAAACTCCCAAACCGAGGCATCGAAACTAAAGGGCGTCTTCTGCAGGACATGGTCGGTTTCGGTCAGGGAGAATTCCTGCTGCATCCAGGCCATGTGGTTACAAAGGGCGTGATGGGGGATCATGGTCCCTTTAGGCTGGCCCGTCGAGCCGGAGGTGTAGATGACATAAGCCAGCTGGTCGGGCGAGACCGGGCTGA